>CAYMHP010000098.1:0-17578 GCA_964390225.1 uncultured Solibacteraceae bacterium | reverse complement strand
AGGGGAATAGTTTCGCGGCCCGTCCAGGAAAGCGAATGGCGTCATCTCCGCGGCGGGCAAAATGACGTTCCGCTGGCCGGGAATGAGGGCGCCGCCGAATGTCGGATCGAAATAGCGCGCCTGCGAGAGCTCCCATGTGAAGATCTCGGTGACGGTGTTGCCCCGCTTCGCGTAGATGCGGTTCGTAAGAGAGATATCCAGTTCGTTCGTGTTCGAGACCAAATCGGTCTGGTCAAAGCGAACGAAGCGAATGAAATCGCCGCCGACGCCGACCACGTTACGGTAGGTCGCCCGCGGTTCGATGACATGTTTCAGTTTGTCGCCGAAGATCGTCTTCTTGGAGAAGATCCGCGCCAGCGACGGGAAGATCAAGTCCACCGAAAAATCCCGCGAACTGCGCACCAGATTCGTCCCTACGAGGTGAAACCAGCTCTGGGAGAATGTCTGGGCTTCGGAGTAGTAGGTCTCCTGAATACCAAAGCTGGGGACCAGGTGCAGGCCTCCCCAATGGAACGCAGTGGTCACACGGGGAGCGACATTCACCCGGTCCATGAACTGGCTGGTCTGGAAGTTATCCAACAGGACGTTGTTCTGGAAATCGGGCTCCTGCCGGTAAAGAAGACCGGCCGAGGAGCCGAAGGAGAACCAGACCGGGAGGTCTTTCCAGATTTGGTGGTCGCGGCCGCTGAATTCCACTTCCGGCAATTTTCGAATCGTGACCGCATTCGTTTCG
This sequence comes from uncultured Solibacteraceae bacterium, assembly GCA_964390225.1. GTDB lineage: Bacteria > Acidobacteriota > Terriglobia > Bryobacterales > Bryobacteraceae > PSRJ01. The sequence goes on along the minus strand of CAYMHP010000098.1, from coordinate 16,845 downwards.
AAACGCCTGGCGTTGGTAACCGGGTCCGTGACTTGGATTTCCGCGCTCTGGAAGTTTTGCAGCCGCTCCGCGACGAGGTTGAGGGTGTAGTATGACCGATTCTTGTTGAGAAATCCTACGGACTGAATCTCTGAGCCGATGAGTTCATTGAAGGACTGCGACCATTGTTGGCGAAAGCGGAACGAGGTGATGTAATTGATGGCGCCTCGCGCGTTCCATCCGTCCCCCAGATCCGATTTTCCGGCAATATACAGGCTGGCGCCGCTGTAGCTGACCAGAGGTCCGGAGCCTTCCTGGCGTCCGCGGTCCTGCACGCCGTAGAAGATCGCATTGAAGTCGGTGCCGGGTCGCGGTTTGCCCCGGAAGTCCGCATTGTGGGCGAAGCCGCGCGACGTGTAGTCGGTAAACCGGTAGGTGACGTCATAGCTGCGGCTCGGCGCCCAGAAGTACCCGGCCCCGAACATAGGGCCGCCCAGCGTACTGTTACCGACGTTGGGCATCAGGAAACCGCTTTTGCGCGGCGCGCGCGCCAGCGACTTGTAGAAGAAAGGAGTGTAGAACAGGGGGAGGTGGCGCACTAGAAAGATGGAGCGGTAGGCAATAGCGCGGTCGCCTGGCTCGATATCGAACTTCGGCCCGCGAAGTTTCCACCACGGGTTCGGCATGCGGCAGTTTGTCACGAATCCGTCATGCAGGACATACCGCTCGCCGAGGCGTTCGGCCCATTTCCCTTCGAAATGGAAGGGACTGTTGCTGGTGAGCACGCCCGGCCGGGAGTCGATGCGCGGCGACATTTCCCCGCGGACGTCGTAAAACTTGCCCGTTTCGGAGTCGGTGTTGTATTCGACGCGGCTGGCCCAGAGCTGCTCATTGCGCTCGAAATTGTGGAAGTAGACGTTGCCGGAGGCGTGCACATCGCCGCTGTCCTCGTCATATTCAATGTCGTCGGCGCGCAGCAGCATGGCGGCGCTGGAGATCTCTGCTTTTCCGTGGAGCCGGCGGACCCTGCCTTCGACATCCTGCGTGATCGCCGAGATGTTCCATTCGCCGCGCGGAGGGGCGCCGGCCGGAGGCGTACGGATCGGCACGTCGGGCAGGAGCGCGCTAGGCGCCTGTGCGGAGGCGGGCGCGGCGGCGACGAGGGAGGCGAGCAGAGCTATAAGAAAAATATAGCTGTTACTCGAAATAACATCGTGACAAACGTTGACCGATATGTTAAGTAGGGTGAGGAAAGTTTTCGGGCGAAGCCTCAATGGAAAAGTTAGCACATCTGGCGGCGCGGAGTTGATGAAAGGGTTGGGGGCCTTGTTGCGAGTATGACCTGCGGATATTGTGGTTCGCGCAACGCCGATGGCGAGCATCGGTGCCGGCGGTGTGGCCGCAAACCGGGAGACACGCTGGGCGGCAATTTCTCGCTGCACCGCACGGACGGGGCGCTGGCCGCCGCGCCCGAGGTTCTGCCCGCCGAGCCGGCCGAAACTGCGCACCCGCGGACCGCTCCCAATCTCTCCCGCGCCGTACAGGGCACGCTGTTTCAAGCTCGGCCGAATTCCAACGTAATTCCGATTGCGGCGTACAGCCCCGCAAAACCGGAGCGCGCATCGCGCCCGAAGGCGGAGACCTCCGCGAGAACCGCGAAGGCGCAGCCTCGCCGCGCATCGGCTCGGATCGACGAAAACCAGGGCAGCCTCGATTTCCTTCCGGCTGCCACGGCCAAGCCGCGCACGCTGGGCACCACGGTCGAAGCCGTAATCTATTGCGAAGCGCCGGTAGCCACGACCCTGCACCGCGCGGTAGCCGCCGCGCTCGACTGGTCGATGGTGCTGATCGGTTACGGGCTCTTCCTGTCGGCGTTCCATTTGGCAGGCGGTCAGTTCGTCCTCACGAAAACCAATGTCCTAATCTACGCCGCTACCTTGCCGCTGGTTGCGTTCGCGTATGGCCTGGTGTGGACCGTGGCGGGAACGGAGACGGCCGGGATGCGCTGGGCCTACCTGCGGCTGATCACATTCGACGGCTTTCCACCGGAGCCGCGACAGCGCATCCTGCGCTTCGCCGGTTCCTGCCTCAGCTTTTGCACGTTAGTCGGACTGCTCTGGTCGCTCGCGGATGAAGAGAACCTGACCTGGCAAGACCACATCTCGCGAACCTTTCCAACGCCACGCGCCTCGGAGTCGCAGATTTTCCACCGCCGTTAGCCCAAAGTGCGGGCCGATTTTCGTCGTAACACGCCGTACTCTCCCGATTCAGTCGCGTGGACAACGGGTGCGCGTGATCGCGTAAAATCGAAGTTCCCATGAACATCCGGTTCGACGAGAAAAACCTGTTAGCCGATGTCGTCGGCCGCGCCAATGGGCTCAGCCGCGCCGAGATCGACCGTTCCCAGGGGCGGGCGATGAAAGCGTTGAAGTCTTTCCAGAAGCAGAGCGAGGCGGGGCGATATGGGTTCCCGCACCTGCCGTTTCAGGAAGGCGTCATCCGGCAGATCAAGAATTTTGCCGGGGAACTGACCGGGTCGTTCGACACGGTATGCGTCCTGGGTATCGGCGGGAGCGCACTGGGCGCGTGGGCGCTCGATTGCGGCATTCGGGGGCCGCACCCGGTGCAAGGCCGCTTTACTACGCAGTATCCGCGTCTCGTAATTCTCGACAACATCGACCCGGCATTCACCGAGCACGCGCTGGCGTCCATGGATCCGCGCAAAACGGTTATCGTGGTGATTGCCAAATCCGGCGGGACCGCCGAGACTGTCGCCACGTTTCTGATCGTCAGCGACTGGCTGGCGCAGGCGGTTGGGCAAAAGAAGGCCGCCAGCCGCATTGTGGCAGTCACCACGGAAGGCAAGGGCGACCTTTTCGCGCTGGCCCAGCAGGAGGGATACCGCACGTTTGGGATCCCCGAAAACGTGGGCGGCCGCTTCAGCGTGCTCTCGCCGGTGGGACTCGTTCCCGCTGCGCTGGCGGGCATCAACATCGGCCGGCTTACGGCGGGCGCGGCGCAGATGACGCATCTGTGCTGGCAACCGGATCTCGACCAGAATGTCGCGTTGCGCGCCGCACTCCACCACTGGCTCATCTGGACACGCAAAGACAAGCCGGTTCAGGTGGCGTTCCCCTATTCCAACTTTCTGTGGGGTACGGCATTCTGGTTCCGGCAACTCTGGGCCGAGTCGCTGGGCAAGGCACAAAACCGTAAAGGCGAGACGGTCCACACCGGCCAAACCCCGGTGGCAGCCCTCGGCACCACCGACCAGCATTCTCAGGTGCAACTCTACATTGAAGGCCCCAACGATAAGGTTTTCACCTTCTGGGCCGTTTCGAAGTTCGCGTCGCAGGCGAAGATCCCCGCGCGGAGAGTGAACCTTCCGGCTTTCGATGCGCTCGCCGGGCAATCGCTGGCGAAATTGATCGATGCCGAGCGCCGCGCCACGGCGGCGGCCATGGTGGCCGCGGAGCGGCCCAACTGCACCGTCACACTGGAGCGCGTCGACGAGGAGAATCTCGGCGCGTTTCTGCAGATGATGGAGTTCGAAACGGCATTTATCGGCGAATTGCTCGATATCGACGCATTCGACCAGCCGGGCGTGGAGCTAGGCAAGGTCTACACGTACGGTTTGATGGGTCGCAAGGGCTACGAGCAGTATCGCCGCGAATTCGACGCGTACGAAAAAAAGCGCGCGGCCGCGAAGTAGCGCGATTATATGGACACGCTAACCGGGAAAGTGGCCCTGGTCACGGGCGGTGGACGCGGCATCGGGCGCGCCATCTCGCTGGGCTTGGCGCGAGCCGGCTGCGAGGTGGCAATCAATTATCGCGAGCGCCGTGAGCAAGCCGACAACACCGCGCGCGAGGTCGGCGAGTTGGGACGCCGTACGGCGGTGGTTCAGGCGGACGTCTCGCGAGCCGCGGAAGCTCGGGAACTGGCGCGTGCCGTAGAGGCCGAGCTCGGCCCCATCGAAATTCTGGTCAACAACGCGGGCGCCATCCGGATCCAAAAACCGGAGGAGATTACCGAGGACGACTGGAATGAGATGCTCAGCGTGAATCTGACGTCCTGTTTCCTGATGACTCAGGCCGTTCTGCCGGGAATGCGCGCGCGGCATTGGGGGCGCTTGATCAACGTATCCTCTGTAGCCGCGGTGGCGGGCAGCATCGTGGGGGTGCACTACGCGGCATCGAAGGCCGGCATGCTCGGGTTGACGCGTAGCCTTTCCCGGGTGGTGGCGAAGGAAGGAATTACGGTGAATGCGATTGCGCCGGCGCTGGTCGCCACCGACATGGTCCGCGCGAACCCGATCGCCAAACCGGAGATGATTCCGGTTGGCCGTTTTGGCGAAGTCGACGAAGTGGCGGACGTTGCCGTGATGCTGGCCGGAAATGGGTATATCACCGGCCAGACCATCAACGTGAACGGCGGTATGTACATGGCTTAGCGTTCGCCGGCTCCACGGCGCTGGTCCACCGCGCGAATCCGGCATGGCTCACCGCAAAATCGAGGAAGAGATCGACCGCTTGGCGCAGTTGAGAGGGGCGCCTCCGGCGGAAGCGTTGCCCGCCTTAGCGAAGGCGCTGCGCGACCGCGTGAACCTGGTGGTCGCGAAAGCGGCGAAGGTGGCCGCTCAATGCCAATTCCGCCAACTGACGCCCGATCTGCTGCGCGCCTACGACCGTTTTTTTGAGAACGGCAAGGAGACCGATCCCCAGTGTTGGGCGAAGCACGCAATCGCGCAGGCACTGAAAGACCTGGACCACTCCGAGGCAGCGCCGTTTCTGCGCGGCCTGGCACACATTCAGATGGAGCCTTCGTGGGACCGCGAGGTGGATACGGCCGAGGCGCTTCGTGGGACGTGCCTGCTGGCGCTGGTCGCCTGTTCCGACCTGGAACGTGGTGAGGCGCTGCGATGCTTCGTGGCGGGCCTGACCGAACCGGCGCACACCATCCGAATTGAAGCCGCGCGGGCCCTGGAGCAAATGGGCGGTGAGGAAGCAGCGTTAACCTTGCGTCTCAAGGCCGCCGTTGGCGACGAGGAACCGGAGGTCATGGCGCAGGTATTCGATGCCCTGTTCGGAATCGAAGGCAAGCGCGCCCTCCCGTTCATCGCCACGTTCCTGGAAAAAGGCGACGCCGGCGTTCGGGAGGAAGCTGCGCTGGCTCTCGGATCCTCGCGGTTGCCAGAAGCGGTGGAACGCCTGCGGGAGAAATGGACGTCGGCTCGCGATCCTCGATTCCGCGAGGTGCTCCTGCGCGCTGCCGGCCTGTCGCGCCGGGAAGAGGCGACTGCGTGGTTGCTCGGGATCGCGAAAACAGGCCGAAAGGCGGATGCCACAGATGCATTAGCGGCATTAGCCCTCAATCGCGCTTCCGACGAGATCCGGCGCGAAACCGAGGCCGCCATCGAAGGCCGCGCCGAGCTGCGGGAACCGTTCCGGAAACTTTTTGAAACGTGAATGTCGTTTGGCGGGAATCAAAATATTGCCGAGTGCGATCGGCGCTGAGACTTCCTTCCTGTGCACCCGGTCCGAGTGCATCGTCGCATACTGACTACTTCTTCGCCAGCCAGGCGATAAACAGCCCGTCAGGCGCGACGTCCTCCCAGTAGGAAATGAAGTGGCTGGAAACCTGGCTGCAATCGCGCGCAAGCAGACGCTCTAATTCTTTGCGCGTGAACCAACGCTCCCACGCGGGCGTCTCGAGACGGCCCCACTTCTCCGCGTTTTTATCGATGACGGCGATCCGTCCGCCGGCCTTTACCACGCGGCAAATCTCGGTTACAGCTTTTTCGATCTCGACGGCGTGCTCGAGCGACTCCGTGGCGTAGGCTCCGTCGAAAAAGTCATCTTCGAACGGCAGCTCGGTCATCGAGCCGGCCCGCGTGTGAATCCCCTCCGGCACAAAGCGCAACATCTCCGGGGAAATATCCAGACCCCAGATCTCGGCTTCGGGCTCCTGGTCGCGTAAAGCGCGCGCGAAGCGTCCTTTGCCGCAGCCGACATCCAGGATCCGCTTGCCGCGCAAATCCCCCAGGTGCTCGCGGATAAGCTTCACGTGGTATATGCGCGGATCGATCGTCGACGGGAAATGCTCTTCGTCGCGCGAGCCAGCGTCGAACGATGACTGGATCTCCGCGCGCAGTTCGGGCGTAAGCCGGTCGGGCTGCGGTTTCGAGAACAGCCGCTTCCAGTTCACCCGCTATGCCCGCGTCAGGAAGATGGGAAGCCCCAGCTTGTGATCGTAAAACGGCCGGTAGCGCTCGGTATTGTACATCGTAGATACTTCCACCTTACGGGGTCCCAGCGCAGGGTCGGGAATAGACGCGAGCGTGAACTTGCCCTCGCTGATTGCCGTCATGATTCCGCGCTGCCCGCCCTCGATCGCATCCATGGCCATTCCCGCGAACGTGGCTGCGATCATGCGATCCACGAAATCCGGACTGCCCGACCGCAAGTCGTAGGTCAGATCGCTGACGATGGTCTCCTCACCCGTGGCGGCCTTGATCTCGTTGCTCAAATCTTCGGCGACGCTCATTTTCTTGCGGTGGCCGAACGCGTCGGGTTCGCCGTATTCCTTCATGACATAGCCTTCCCACTCGGCGCCCTCCGAGAGCAGGACCAGGGCGTAATTGCTGGGGTTGTGGCTCTTGTCATTCATGATCAGCTCGATCAGCTTGCTGAGATTCACCTTGTACTCGGGAATGCAGCATCGCAGGGAAGTGACGTACGCGGTATAGAGCGCTGTGTAGCCGGCGTCGCGGCCAAATACGCGAAAAATGCCGATCCGCTCGTGGGAGCCGACGGTGGTCCGCTGGCGTTCGATAGCGTCCATGGCGCGCGTGACTGCGGTCGAAAACCCGATGCAGTACTCGGTATTGCGCACGTCGTTGTCCATAGTCTTCGGGACCGCGACCACGTTGATGCCCTGGCGACCGAGCTCGGCCGCATAGCTGAGCGTGTCGTCGCCGCCGATCGCGATCAGGTAGTCCAGCGCGAGCGCGCCGATATTGCGAATCACCGCGCTGGTGATGTCATAGGCAACGCTCGTAACGCCCTTTTTGGTTGATTCCTTCTTCGGAAAGCTCTGCCCTTCAAGCGCGGGCGGGAGCGTCTTCATCTTGGAGGGATTGGTCCGCGAGCTGTGCAGGTACGTGCCGCCCGTACGATCGATCGTCCGGGTATTCTCCCGGTTCAGCGGCAGCACATAACGAGTCCGGCTCGCTGGATCTTGCAGGTTGACATGGGTGAGCCCCTCCCAACCGCGGCGGATGCCGATCACCTCGCACCCGATTTCGCCTGCCCGGTAAACCACCGTTTTGATCACGGAGTTGAGCCCCGGCACGTCGCCGCCTCCGGTGAGAATCCCGATACGCCTTACAGACATGAACGCTCCTCGATCTTTCGGACTTGGAACTCTCATTGTAAAGGATCGCGGCTTCCGCGCGAGTGAATGGAAAGCATGAAAAATGTGGTCCCGGACTGGCCGGCGGCAATGGCTCCTCCCTTGCACGCAGGCTTTTGATTCGACTATACTCCGCAAAGTGCCACTGCCCCCGAAACGCCGTGGCCGAGGCCCAGACAGGAGGCTCCCCATGCAGAATCGGTTCCGGACGTTGACTGGGATGGCGGCGTTGGCCGTGTTTGCCGCGGTCTCGATCGTGGGCACGGTGCGGTCCGCCAGCGCCCAGGCTGCCGGGAATGCGCCGGCGCAAAAAAAGCCCAAAGATCAGGGAGAATATGAGCTTTTGAGCGCGGTGATCGCGGATATCAACGCGAGCAATTCGTCCAAGGCGATCACGGATATCGGCACTTGGGCGCAGAAGTATCCGGAATCGGATTATAAAGACGACCGTCTGTACTATTATTTGCAGGCGTACAGCAAGTCCAATCCGCCACAGCCAGCCAAGGTAGCCGAATACGGCTCGCAGCTGATGTCCAAAGGTCTCAAGGAGACCTTTCAGGATCCGCAGCAAGGGCCCACCATGATCCTCAATGTTCTGTACCTGCTCACCGTGAACGTTCCGACGATTCCCAACGCCACCCCCGATCAACTCGCTCTCGGCGAAAAGGCGGCGCACGAGCTGCTAGACTTCCTCCCGACCTTCTTTGCGCCGGAAAAGAAACCGGCCTCTACGCCGGATGCCGCCTGGGCACAGGCCCGCACCCAACTGGAGACCGCCGCCAAGAAGTCTCTGATTGCGATTGCCCTAGTCCCCGGCAACCTTGCGATGGCCAAGAAGCCCCAGGATTGCCCGGGGGCGGAGACGGCGTATAAGAAAGGTCTGCTGGTCTATCCGGAAAGCTCCGTGCTTGCCTATCAGCTCGCGCTGTCCCTGCGCTGCCAGCAGAAGGAAAGCCCCGAAAAGATTCCGATAGCCGTCTACGAATTCCAACGCGCCGCGGTGATCGATCCGACGCTGGGTGGAGGCGCCGATCCCAAGAAGATCCAGGATTTCGCCGACAGCGCATACAGCACGGTGCATGGCAGCAACGAAGGGCTCGATCAGCTCAAGCAACAGGCCAAGCAGTCGCCGCTTCCTCCCGATGGCTTCACCATCAAGAGCGCCACTCAGATCGCACAGGAAAAGGAAGCCGAATTCGAGAAAAGCAATCCGCAGCTTGCCCTGTGGATGAAGATCAAGGGCCAGTTGGCCGACACCAACGGGCAGGAATACTTCGACCAGCAGTTGAAGAACTCGGCCGTGCCGCAGCTCCGGGGCACGCTGGTGGAAGCCAAGCCCGAGTGCCGGCCCAAGGAACTCCTGGTTGCCGTGCCCCTGCCCGATGCGCAGGGAACCCAGCGCGCCGAGATCGCTTTGAAGCTGGATGCACCGCTTACCGGAAAGCCGGAGCTCAATTCGGATTTTCGTTGGCAAGGTGTGCCCTCGGCCTTCAGCAAGGATCCCTTCCTGCTGACCATGGACACGGAAAAAGCGAAAATCGAAGGGCTCACGACCAATCCCTGCGCGCCGGCCCCCGCGCGCCGTGCCGCCCGCGGCGGCGCACGCAAGAAGCAGTAACCGGCCGCAGCTTCGATACCGCATGCGGCGATCCCGCGAACCCGAGATTCTGGATCGCGGCGGCATCCCCGAAGACCAAGTGGCGCTCGCTTACCGCGAAGTGACGCGGTTGCATCGGCTGCTTGGCGATACTCACGCGATTGTGCGGGCGATTCGACGCGATCCGCTCCCGGTCCGCCGCGTCCTCGATATTGGCTGTGCGCATGGAGGCGTATCCCGCGATGTGCAGCGTGCGCTCGGCGTGGAGGTCATCGGCGTCGATCTGTCGCCCCCGCAACGAGGGAAAGAGCCGCCGCGGTTGATCGCCGCGAATGCCGCCTGCGATGCGCTTCCCGAGGCCGATGTGGCCTTTTCGATGCACACGGGGCACCACCTCGAAGAAGCCGAACTGGTTGCGCTGATCCGCAATGTGGGGCGCTCCTGCCGCCGTTTTCTTTTGATGGACCTGGTCCGCCACCCGCTGCCTCTCGCACTCTTCAGCCTCTTTGTCGCGCCATTCGTATCGCCGATAACCGCCGCCGACGGCAGGCTTTCCATTCGCCGGGCCTGTTCATCGGAAGAACTGCGCGAAATCGTGAGTCGCGCGGTGATCACTTCCGGCGCCTCCTTCCGCCACTCAGTTGCACCTTTCTGGATCCGGCAACTGGTGGACATTCGCTATCGCTAGCAGGCGATTTCGCTCACCTGCATAGGACCCGGTGCAATGCCCCCGCAAAAATCGCCCTTGACAGGAAATCGGCTCGCAGCTACTATTGACACTTGGTTGCATCTGGAGACCGTCCAGAAGGGTGAATTGGGGAATGAATGCATTCGAAATGCAACTCGCTATCATCGCGCGCGCGCTTTGGGGAAGGCTTCGCCGCGGCTTCGGGGCCGCTCTCGGCGTCTTGTGCCTGATCGCCTTTCCGATTTTTGCAATCGCATCGGACGCTCCGTATTTCGTCACCTACTCGCATCAAATGGAAGAGCCCGGCAGCCTCGAAATCGCCATCAACGAGGTAAGTGCCCGACCCGACGGCGGAAACCGCTTCTTCAACCATCTCACCGAATTGGAATACGGAGCCACCGCATGGTGGACTACGGAGTTGTACCTCTCGGGCCAAGGCACAGTGCACGAAGGCGCACTGTTTACCGGCTGGAGATGGGAGAACCGGCTTCGGCCATTTGCCGGGGAGCACTGGATCAATCCGGTGCTCTACCTGGAATTCAATAACAGCAACGGCGCCGATAAAAGCTTGAAGGAGATTGTAGGGCATGACGGCTTTGCGGACCAGGCTGAGCCAAACGACGAAGCACGGCGGGAGCACAAGCGGGAAGTGGAGACCAAGCTGATTCTCTCCAGCAATTTCAAAGGCTGGAATGTTTCCGAAAACTTCATTGCCGAGAAGAACCTTTCCAATGAGCCGTGGGAATTCGGGTACGCTCTCGGCGCAAGCCGGCCGTTTGCTCTAGCGGCGGCGGCGCACCGGTGCCGTTTCTGCCCGGAGAACTTCGATGCTGGTTTGGAGATGTATGGCGGCCTCGGCACTTTCCACGAGTTCGGGCTCCGCGACACCTCGCACTATCTGGGGCCGACTCTCGCCTGGCACATTCCCAATGGGCCGACGGTCAAAGCCTCGCCGACATTTGGATTGACCCAAAACAGCTATGCGTTCCTGCTCCGTTTCACGGTCGCTTATGAAGTAAGCGGGTTCGGGCGCTTATTTCGCCATAAGGATTAAACATGACGAAGTTACTTCTGATTCTCGCGTTATGCACGCTGGGCGCATGTCTGGCGAGCGGCCAATGGATCGAGAAGGCGCCTGCCAAAGCCGCCACCCGGGTGAATCCGTATGCGGGCCTGCCTGACGCTGAGATGGCCGGAGGAAAGCTGTACGCTCAGCACTGCGCAACCTGCCACGGCAAGGACCGGCAAGGGGCCGGTGCTGCGCCTGCGCTGCGCTCCGCCGCGGTCGAGAACGCGTCCGAGGGCCAGCTCTTCTGGCTGTTGACGAATGGAGTCATTCGACACGGCATGCCGTCATGGTCGCACTTGCCGCCGCAACAGCGCTGGCAAATTGTTACATATCTGAAATCCGAGGCTGCACCGGAAGCAAAGTAGAAGTGAACACGGTGCACAATGCCAAAGCGAATTTACACAATCACATAAGTGAGTTTACAAGGTGACTTACTCTACGGAGAAGGAGGAAGTGCACTTGAAAGTAACTCGCAACTCCCGCATACTCCTGACAAAGGAACAAGCGGAGGGATTATGCGCAAACGGTTACTCGGAAATAAACTCAGAATTGTCGCCGTATGGGTTGCCGCCGGCACGTTGTGTGTCGCGCATGCCGCTTCGGTGTATATGCAATCGAACTTAACCTCAGATATTGCCGGGATGGCCGCTAACCAGGACTCCAACTTGAAAAACCCCTGGGGTGTATCCTTCGGGCCGGCAACCCCGTTCTGGATATCAGACCAGGCAACCAATGTAGCGACCCTCTACAATGGCGCAGGGGCGGCTCAAGCGCTGGTGGTCGCCACGGCTCCAACGGGAGGGGGAGCCCACGGGACAGGTCTTCACCGGAGGTATGGGCTTCACAACCACGACCGGTGCGTCCGCCAACTTTGTCTTCTCCACGCTCTCTGGCACCATCGATGCATGGAACTCTGGAACGAGCGCCCCGGCGCAATTTACAGCGACCGATGGCGCCGTATATACGGGTCTGGCAGTGGCTGGTAACCTGCTTTACGCCGCCGACATGCGTAACAACCGAATCGATGCGTTCAACAACTCGTTTCAACCCACGACTGTTACAGGCACTTTCATCGACCCAAATGTCGCCGCCGGTTTCACTCCGTACAATATCCAGAACGTTGGCGGAAAGTTATATGTCGAGTATGCGCGGCGCAACTTTCCCGGCGGCTTTGTCGGCGTCTTCGATACGAACGGCATTCTACTGCAACACATCAGCGATGCGCATTTAAATTCGCCTTGGGGTATTACCCAGGCGCCGGCGGCGTTCGGAAGCTTCGGCGGCGATCTTCTGATTGGGAACTTCGGCGACGGCACCATTAACGCGTTCACTCCGACTGGAGCCTTCGTCGGGGCGTTATCGGGGCCGTCCGGCCAGCCCCTCGTCAACAGCGGCTTATGGTCCCTGAATTTCCGCGCGTCCGGATCGGGCTTTGATCCCAACATTCTCTTCATCACCGCCGGAATTAACGGCGAAAGAGATGGGCTATTCGCGGCAATTCAAGTGGTCCCCGAGCCGGCTACATGGACAATGCTGGTATTTGGAGCCGGGGCGCTGCTGCTAGCCCGGCGCAAGATGGCCCGCTAGCAAGTAGGGCGGGTTGGCAACCTGCAGCGGGTTGATACCCGCTTGTACTTCCTTGTAGACGGGCGCTGCGGGCGCCGGTTGGCAACCGGCGCGCGGGATGCCATCCCGCCCCACTATTTATGCCGCTGGCTCGCTTCACGCCCACCAAGCCGCGACCGGCTGTTGCTTCATCACAATTCCGTTCAGAAAAGCGGCGGCCTTGGCCAGTCCCTCCTCAGGCGAAAGCAGGCTATCTTCGTGCTCGATGGAGAGCACGTGATCGTAGCCGAACATCCGAAGCGTCGACGCGAATTCCTTCCACCACTCCTCGCCGTGGCCGTAGCCGCAGGTGCGGAAGATCCAGGCCCGGTTCCGTTCATCGGTGTAGTCTTTGGTATCGAGCACTCCCGTGAGCGGCAGGTTGCGCTCGTAGATCTGCGTGTCTTTGGCATGCACGTGAAAGATCGCATCGCCGAGTACACGGATCGCCGCGATCGGGTCGATCGCCTGCCAGAACATGTGACTGGGATCGTAATTGCAGCCGATCGTCGGCCCGGCGATCGCCCGTAGCTTCAGCAAAGTCTCCGGACTGAAGACTACGAAACCCGGATGCATTTCGATCGCGACCTTCACCCCGTGATCGGAGGCGAATTTGGCGTGCTCTGTCCAGTACGGCGCCACCACCTCGTCCCACTGCCACTTGAGAATTTCCAGGTAATCCGGCGGCCACGGACAGGTCACCCAGTTCGGCCATTTGGAGCCCGGAGAGTCGCCCGGGCAGCCGCTGAAGTCGATCACCACCCGGACGCCGAGCTTCTCCGCCAGCCGGATGGTTTTGCGGCTCACCTCCTGATCGTGCTTCGCCCGGGTTTTGTCGGGATGCAGCGGATTGCCGTGCGAACTCAGCGCGCTGATGGTGAAGCCGTGATCGTCCAGCTTTCGTTTAAATTCGTCCAACTCGCGAGGGTTGTCGAGCATGGAAAGCTTGCAGTGCGGATCGCCGGGGTAGTTCCCGGTCCCCAACTCGACTGTGTCGATGCCTAAGGGTTTGAGTTTTTGGAGAACGTCTTCGAGCGAAAGCTTGTGCAGCAGGGGAGTGAATACGCCGACTCGCACGGGGTCTCCTTCGGTGAGATGTCAGTGAAGCGGCTAGCCACAGGATATCACGAGAGCTGTGGGATAAAGCTCCGCTTTGTCCCAGGCGACGGAACTCGCCCGCGCAACGCGGAGCCTTACGCCACCCTTACCCAAGCGGCGGGAGTCGCTGCCGGCTCCCGCCCCAAACTACGTGAACATCTACTCGAAATTCAATCCTGGCAGGACTGGGGTGCCTTCCTTTTGGACGGCAATGAGGCTCCCCGGATCCAGTCCCAGAGATTGAAGGATTGTGGGCGCGACCTGCGTCGTTTCCACGAAGCTCGTGATCGTCTTAGCTTGCAGGTTCGGATTGGATACCAGCAGCATTACGTTGGTATCGTCATGCGCGAAGCCGCCGTGCTCGGCTTGCTTCTTCGAGCTCCCGGTGTAGATCACTCCCACGTTCGGCTGAACGATGATATCCGGAGTTCGCGGATCGCCATTCGGCGGCAAGCCGGACGCGTTATACATGGTTTCGAGTGAAGGTCCATAGAAGATCTGGCCCAGTCCGGTGGCACTGCCTGCTTGCTCCAGAATGTTCACCGCATTGGAGACATTCGCGCCGGGAACCAGCCACAATAGGGAAATATCGTCTTCCGTGGGTCCGATGCCCCCGGGGGTAAAGGGCGACTCCGATGCCGGAAGCATGGCCGCCAATAGACGGGACGGCGAATTGGCTTTGATCTCCGTGAACCGGTGGGTATCGACCGGTGATTGGCCGTGCTTGGCCGTGACAATCATGAGCGTGGATTCGAGCAGGCCCTGGTTCCTCAGGCTGTCCACCATCTGGCCGATGGCGTCGTCGACATACACGATCTCGCTCTTCATATCCGGGGTCGGAGTGCCGGCGGCATCCGTATAGCCGCCCTTGACGCCGTTCTCGATGAGCTTCTGTCCGACGCTGACCGCCTGGAAGTTCATCCCAAAGATATTGGGTACTGGAGCTTTGCTCTGTCCAAGATGAGTTTTTCCGGCGATCTGATTCAGAATCGAATTCACTTTGAGCTGGTCGTTGCACTTGATGTTCAGAAAGCTGTCGGTCCACGCACCGCCGTTGTTATCGGGAATCGTGGCGCAGGAAAGCCCGTCCGCGGTGGTGACGCCCGGAAGCGGGATCACGTCGGAATTGACATCCGGTGCGTAGTAGTCGTCTACGTTAGACGCGTTGACGCTGGGGCCGGAGACTGCCGCATAGACCGCGTGCTTGTCAGACCAGGCGGTGTAGCCCCCGGCGGCGTGAATCACACCATAAATGGTGTTGGTGCGAATGAAATTCCACGGGTAGACCGGCTTGCAGCCATCGAACGGATCGCGAGGCAGGCGCGTGGGGTCGATGGCCTTGATTCCGCCGTCGATGGTGCTGTACGGCCCTCCGCCGTTGAGCTTGCTCTGGTCGATGTCGACGCCTTCTTCATATTCCGTAGTGGTGCCGTTGGCGACTCCTGGGCGGCAGGTCCCGCCCGCCAGGCCGTTCCCCGTGGTGTTCTGTGGCGGCGCAAGCACGCGATCGTACGCGACGTCATAGAACGCGCCCACCGTCTTGGGTGTTCCCCCCGTGACCAGAGCCATCAATCCGGGGAACGAATCGGACGGCTTTGAGCTGGACGTACGGGTGTAATTCACGCCGGTTCTTCCGAGCGCCGCCAGATGAGGGCAATAGCCCCCGTTCACGCAGTTTTCGTAATCGAGGGCATGCATCCCGTCGATGCTGATCAGCAGGACATGGCGGATGCCATTCCGGCCGTTCAAGTGCGCGGTGTTGTTGTCGTCTGGGAATGCCGTCGGGGCCAGTGCTGCAGTCAGCAGTGCCGCCGCGGCGAAGCTTTTGATCTGTCTCTTGGTGAGCAACGAATTCCTCCCGGCACATACAAGTATCAGGAGTTGTTGACGGCGGCGTGACAGGCGGATGAATGCTCGGTTTCAAAATGCGATGGTGGCCCCAGTGGCCGGCCTGAGCGATATTTTGAGCGAAGGTCGCGCATTGCGCGCCGCCCGATTCTCGAGCAGAGAACACGGCGGCAAACCCTGCTAGCATTGCTCCAGATGCGAAGAGTCTTTTGGGTCGGCGCAGTGCTTATCGTTGTATTCGCGTCCGGAAATACGCGCCTCTCCGGGGAAACGCTCGAGGATACTCTTCAGGCTGCGCAGGTCCCGACGCAGCGCTTCCTTGCGTCGGAATTGAGGGGAAAGATCACGAGCTATGCAGTCTTGAAGGGTGAGCCGTTCCTGCTCGCTTATTACGTAGATGACGGTTCGGGAGTGCTTCATCCCCCACTTCACGTCATCCGATATGACCGCGCGGTAAAGGATCTTCGGCGTGCCGACCTGCGAAGCGCGACTGCGCTGTTCCACGGTGAGATCCCCATGAACTGCCTCGGATCTGCGCTCGACATAAGAGAGCACCGCGGCACGATTTATATCGATACGCACGACAACCCCTCGGCGGGTTGTGTCCTCATTCTTTCGTCGAGTCTGGAATTCAAGGCCGCACTATCGGGCTGGTTGCTGGGCTTCCTGGGTGCGGACTACGCAATCTTGCGTCGCAGCGAGATTCACTTCATGTCCGTCCACCCGATGCACATTGCTATTTTCAACATCGCCCGGAACCAGTCTGCGGAGATATATCCGTACCAGGATGATCGGCAGCGCCGCCACTTTTCGCGCTTGCTCGCGCCGCGCATCTCAGGGAAGTGGTGCATGGAGTTCAACGCGCAATGTGATCCCGACAACTTCAATACCGATCTGGTAGGTGGTGTCGTCGTGAACGAGACGGCGAGGGTTATCGGGTTCCGGGCGAAGTTCGACCCGTTCGGTTTTGGGCCGTCGGCGGAGAAGCAGGTCCTACCACGCACTGTCGCCTATATCTTTCGCGAACGGAGCGGCGCATGGGAACACCGCGAATTCGAAGAGCACCAACTGCAGCGCATGCTCGGGAGTATGACGTTCGACCAATTAATCAGCAATAACCCTGATCTCGCCTTTCGCCCATCGAGCGAAAAGTAGCTACGCGAGAGCAGACCAGCAGAAGACGGCGTTATTTCTTCTGCCGCTCTTCCAGCATCGCCCGCAGGTTGGCGATTTCGCGCTTCAGCCGGCGCTCGCGGCCCACCATCATCAGAACGTAGACCGTCAGAATGATCCACGCCGCCGCGAAACCGTAGCTCAAGAACTGAAAGTTCCGCTGCAGACGCGCGAATTCCCGCGCGACATCGTCGGCCGAGACTTGCGCCAGTAGGGGGGAGATCCAATGCATAGAGATTCTCAAAGCGCGTGCGCCATGCGGCGGACGTAGTCGATTTCCCGCTGCGCATCCTCTTGCCGCAGCCGGATCGCGGTCAACACCGTGCCGAGCATCAGCAGCGCCAGCCAGTTCAGCATCATTACGACGGTCCAGTC
>CAYMHP010000097.1:0-17609 GCA_964390225.1 uncultured Solibacteraceae bacterium | reverse complement strand
GTTGTACGGAAGCATGTCGAGAAGCTGCGCGGCCACGTCGAGATCCGTTCCGCCCCCCGTCAGGGTTCTTCGTTTTTCCTGAAGGTGCCGCTGACGCTCGCGATCATCGACGCCCTGGTTGTCGGGGTGGGAGCGGAGCGTTACGTCGTCCCGCTATTTTCCGTGAGAGAGATCTTCCGGCCCGGCGCGAATACCATCTGGACCGTCGAGCAGCGGGGCGAGATGGCGTTGCTGCGAGGCAGGCTGGTGCCAGTCCTCCGGCTGTACCGCAAATTTGGCGTAGTGCCCCGGTCGGAAGACCCTCGCCACGCGGTGCTTCTGGAGGCGGAGACGGAGGGCCGCCATTTTTGCCTGATGGTGGACGAACTCATCGGAAAGCAGGAAGTCGTCATCAAGAGCCTGGGCGAAACCTTCAAGAATATTGCGGGGGTCGCCGGAGGAGCGATTCTGGGCGATGGGCGGGTAGGGTTGATTCTCGATTTGGACCGGCTTTTCCAAGGAGCAGGGAATGACTCGGGATGGTAAGGCGGCGAAGGCCTCGATCCGGCGACTGTCGCCCCGTGATTTCGAAGAGATCCGCGAATTGACGCGCCGCAGCTTCGGGCTCAATCTCGGGCCGGGAAAGGAGGAGATGGTTTCCGCGCGTTTGCGGCCGCTGGTCAGCGGGGGCGGGTTCCGCTCATACGAGGAATACTGCCGCCACGTGGCCCTCGACACCTCGGGAGAGGCCCTTCGGACAATGATCGACGCGCTGGTTACGAACCACACTGGGTTTTTGCGCGAACCGGAACACTTTCAATTCCTCCGCACGAAACTGCTGCCCGCGTGGATGGGGCGGCAATCGCTGGCGGCGTGGAGCGCGGGCTGCTCCACCGGAGAGGAGCTTTGGACGATTGCGTTCCTCTTAAACGATGGGTTGGCGGGACGGCGCATTCACCTGATAGGCAGCGATATCTCGCGCGATGCGCTGGAACGGGCGGCGCTCGCCATCTACCCGAGCGAGCGGGTGAGAGAACTCCCGCCGGCCTGGGTGAACCACTATTTCGTTGCGGAGAACGGCGGCTGCCGCGTACACCCGAGGATTCGGGCACAGGCAACGTTCCGGCGTTTGAATATCGTCGAGAAGCCTCCGCCGACGTGGACCTTCCCGTTGATTTTCTGCCGGAACGTAATGATCTACTTCGATCGCGCGACTCAGCAGCGGGTTTTGGACAACCTCGCCGCCAGCCTGGAACCGGGTGGATACCTGTTTCTGGGGCACGCCGAAAGCCTCACCACACTCGATCACCGGCTGGAATATGTTGGTCCAGCGATTTATCGCAAATCGCGCGGCAGCAAAGGAGAGCCATGCGGCTGATGGTAGTAGGAATGGCGGACTGCCGCGTCAGCGCGGTACCGGACGATGTACTGGTGACTTATGCGTTGGGGTCGTGCGTCGGGTTGACGGTACACGATCCGGTGGCGGGAGTCGGAGGCATGCTGCATTTCATGCTGCCCGATTCGCGGGTCGATCCAGAGCGTGGGAAACGCAACCCATACGCATTCGCGGATACGGGAATCCCTCTGCTTTTGAAGCACGTGCGGGCCAGCGGGGGCGTGCCGGGGCGGCTGTGGACCTGCGCTGTGGGCGCAGCCCAGATTCTGGAGGATAGCAACCTTCTGGATATCGGAAACCGGAACTACCAGGCGGCTCGCCGCATCCTGTGGAAGCTGGGCATCCTGCTCAGCGGAGAAGCGGTCGGTGGTACGGAGTTTCGAAGCCTTCGTCTGGAGGTCGGTACTGGGACGCTGATGGTCGAGCAGGCGGGTTCGCGGGGGAATTCACCACGGTCCTGGCGGCCCAAAGGAGGAATACCTTGCCCTATCGGGTGTTAATCGTGGACGACTCGCAGGCCATGCGTTCGTTCGTGCGTCGCGTTCTGGAGGTTTCCGGGTTCGATCTGGCGATGTCGTTCGAAGCCGAGAATGGAGCCGGTGCCCTGGAACTGCTCCGTACACAATGGGTGGATGCCATCCTGGCGGACATCAACATGCCCGGAATGGACGGCGAGGAGTTTCTGCGGCGGCTGAAAAGCGACGAGCTGCTGCGGTCGATTCCAGTGATCATCATCTCAGCCGACGCTACCCAGAGCCGGATGGAACGCACGCTCGCGTTGGGAGCCGGGGGGTACGTGACCAAGCCGTTCCGTCCGGAAGCGCTACGCGCGCAGTTGGAGGCAAGCCTGGGGGTGTCTTGTGCATGAAGCGGACATCGTCACGGTGTTGGCGGAGGCGGTGGAAGAAGTACTGGAGAAGATGTTCTTTGCACGGGCTCTGGCCGACCCTTCGCCGGTGCAAAACCAGAGCGGTTCCGGGCTGGGCGCTCGAGTCGCCTTCGAGGGCATGCGCGCGGGAACCCTCACGCTGCGGATTGACGCCGCGGCGGCGCGCTCGATCGCGGCCGATTTCCTGGGCGAAGACGACGATATGGTATCCGGCAGGCAGATCAAGGATGTCATTTGCGAACTTACGAACATCGTCTGCGGGTCGGTGTTGAGCCGGTTGGATACGACGGCCGACTTTCGCCTCGAAGACCCCGTCCTTGTCACTCCCGGAGCCGCCTCAGAGGAGCGATGCAAACCGGCCGAGGCGATTTCACTGGACAAAGGTTCACTCTCGGTCGTGCTAAAGCTGGAAACGCCGGCATGTCCTCGAGATCAAGAATTCGCGTATTGATCGTGGACGATTCCGCCATCGTCCGCAAAATCCTGACGGAGATGTTGGGCGAAGCCAGCGACATCGAAGTAGTTGGGACGGCGCCGGACCCCTATGTGGCTCGCGACAAGATTCTCTCGCTCGAGCCGGACGTCATTACTCTCGATATCGAAATGCCGCGAATGGATGGGCTGACGTTTTTGCGGAAGTTGATGCACTTCCATCCCATTCCAGCGGTCGTGGTCAGTTCGGTGGCGAAGTCGTCGTGCCGGAGCGCGGTGGAAGCGCTCGGACTAGGTGCCGTCGAAGTCCTGCCCAAACCCGGGAGCCCGTACTCGGTGGGGGAGCTCAGGTGCATGCTGGCCGACAAGATACGGGCGGCCGCGGCGGCCGGGGTTCGTCCTCGCCCTCCGCTCCGCGTCTCGGGCACGCTCCCCACCCGCCCGGTTTCCGCGCACCCGGGAGCCTCGAATATGATCGTGGCAATGGGAGCCTCCACCGGAGGAACCGAAGCGATCGCGGCCATCCTGAAGGAAATGCCGGCGGACGCCCCGGGGATCGTAATCGTCCAGCACATTCCAGCAGAGTTTTCGCGCGCTTTCGCGGATCGCTTGAACGACGCCTGCGCCGTCGAGGTGAAAGAGGCGGAGGACGGCGACGCGCTCCGTTGCGGGGTGGCGCTGGTGAGTCCGGGCGGATTCCATACCATCTTGCGAGAAGAGGGCGGCCGGTATTGCGTTGAGGTCAAAACTGGCCCGCGCGTCTGTTACCAGAGACCTTCGGCAGACGTGTTGTTCTGCTCCGTCGCCGAGGCAGTATCTACCAATGCCATCGGCGTGTTGCTTACCGGGATGGGCGCAGATGGCGCGCAAGGTTTGCTGAGAATGCGGCAGAGCGGAGCGTGTACAATCGCGCAGGACGAAGCCACCTCGGTCGTCTTTGGAATGCCGCGGCAGGCGGTGGAACTGGGAGCCGCACAACAGGTGCTTCCGCTCGACCGGATCGCGCCCGCGATCCTGCTGGCGAGCGAACGGGCGGCCCGCGGCGGCGCGCCGCCGGTTGACGCTGGTATCGGCGCGAAGTTACAGTAGAAATGTTCGTCTTTTCTCCCGGCCAGCAATTGTCCCCATCGTCTAGCCCGGCCTAGGACATCGCCCTTTCACGGCGGTAACGGGGGTTCGAATCCCCCTGGGGACGCCACGCTCGCGCATGTAGTCGTCCCATTAGTGGAATGGTGGCTCTCTTCACGAAGAATCGGGTCTTTACGACACCATATCCACTTCTCCTGCAGCAGTTTGGTATAGCGGTTGCACTCTAGCAGCATGCAGGTTCATCGGTAGGGCCGTCAGCCACCGGGAACTTGAGCGTACTTCAACTAAATCACAGAGGAGTTGCAAAAGGTATGAATCTCAAAAATTTCGCAATCGCAGCGGGCGCGTTGGCCCTGGGGCTCGCTACGTTCGTGACGCCCAGCAAAGCCCAGGGCCCGATGTATGACACGGTCTATGTGAATCTTCCGTACACGGTGACCGTCGGCAACACCACGTTGCAGCCCGGCAACTATGTTATTCGGGAACTGCCGAGCCAGGACAAGAGCCGCGTTCTGGAAATCTACGCGGACAACGGGATGAAATGGGAAACGTCGGCAATGACCATTCCAGCTTACGATCCCCGCACGCCCGACGACACGAAAGTCGTTCTGCACCACTTTGGCCCGGACTATTACTTCGATAAGATCTGGATCACTGGGAAGAACTACGGGTACGAGTTCCCGCTGCCTGACAGCGTAAAGGCTCGTGAGAAGGAGCGGCTGCAGCCGATCTCCGTGGCGGCCCGGTACGAGTCCCAACCGCCGGCCGCGAGCAATACGACGGCTACTGCGGCCAACACGAACCAGACGGCTGCGCCCGCCACAACCAACAACACCACGCCTCCCGCAGCAGAGACGAACAATACCGTTGCACAGAACCAGACGCCGGCCGTGACCAACACCGCCCCGGCTGAAACCAACAACACGCCTCCGGCGACCACGAACAACACGGCTAATCGCGAGTTGCCGTCCACTTCGGCCAACTGGCTGATGATGCTGCTTAGCGGCGGTTCGCTCTCGGGTCTAGGATTGGCGCTGCGCCGCAAACGGTAAGCGTCCGTCGAACTCGCGGGAGTGAATTGCGGGCGTTCTGAAATGGAAAGGACCGGCAGTGCGCGTCAGTAGAACAAAACGGTTAGCGTCCTATGCATTGATTGCCGGTGGAGCGTTTCTTCTATTTCAGGGCGCCCGCGAGTTTTTGGAATCCCGTTGGGGACAGTCCTCCGCGGAGCGCGAATTTGAAGAACAGGAGATCGCGCCGCGGGAGGAGGCGTCTCCGCCAAACCGGGCAGAGACGCCGCCCCTCGAGCAGCCGCCAGCCGGAGAGCCATTCGCGAAGCTCACGATTCCGCGGCTGGATGCGCAGCTTTACGTGGTACAAGGAATCGGAAAGCGCGATTTACGCCGCGGCCCGGGACACATGCCCGGGAGCGCGATGCCGGGCAGCGACGGAAACTGTGTCATCGCCGGGCATCGTGACACGCATTTTCGGGTCCTCAAAGACATACGTCGAGGGGACGACATCATCTTACGAACCCGCGACGGGGAATTCCTGTATCGCGTCAGAAGCACCCGAATCGTTTCCCCGAAGAACACCACGCCGTTGGATCCAACGCCGGGTCCGGTTCTCAATTTGATCACCTGCTACCCGTTTTACTATGTAGGCAACGCGCCTAAGCGCTTCATCGTCGAAGCCGAACTTGCCGGAACGGTGAACGCCTCCTCGCCACCCCATTCGGCGTCTCCTCGGAAGCCATCGTAAAATAGGGCTAATGCCCGAAAATTCCGACGAGTTTTACCGTATTCAAAAACTGCCTCCGTACGTTTTTGCCGTGATCAACGAAATGCGCGCGAAAGCCCGCGCAGCGCAGATCGACGTGATCGATCTCGGCATGGGGAATCCTGACGGAGCCACCCCTCGCATTATCGTGGACAAATTGGTGGAGGCAGCCAAGAGCGCACGGAATCATCGGTATTCACAATCGCGGGGCATCCCTCGGCTGCGCGAGGAGATCACCAAGCGTTACAAGGCGAACTACGGGGTCGAACTGGACTCGGAGAAGGAGGCCATCGTCACCATCGGCGCGAAGGACGCGCTGGCTCACCTGCTGTTTGCGACCGTCGGCCCAGAGGACGCCGTTGTATCGCCCAATCCGGCGTATCCCATCCACCAGTACGGCGTCATCATGGCGGAGGGGCATGCCTGCATGCTGCCGATGCCGGACGCCGCTACGTTTATGAGCCGGCTGGAGGATCTTTACCGGACCTCCACGCGCAAACCGAAGATGCTGTTGATCTCTTTTCCGCATAACCCTACCACGACGTGCGTGGATCTGGATTTCTTTCGCGAGATCGTCCGGTTGGCGCGGCAGCATGGAACGATGGTGGTCCACGATTTCGCTTATGCCGACCTCTGCTTCGACGGCTATAAGGCGCCCAGCATCCTCCAGGTGGAGGGCGCAAAGGAAGTCGCGGTTGAAATCTTTTCCATGTCGAAGAGCTACAACATGGCAGGTTGGCGGGTAGGGTTCTGCCTCGGTAACTCGAAAATGATCGCTGCCCTCGCGCGGATCAAGAGCTACCTGGATTATGGCGTGTTTCAACCGATTCAGATTGCGTCAATTATCGCGTTGCGGGAGTGCGAAGAAGATACCCGGAAGATTTGCGCCATGTATCAGAAACGCCGCGATGTACTGGTGGATGGCCTGCGGCGCGCGGGATGGCCGGTCGAACCGCCTCGCGGCTCGATGTTCGTTTGGGCGCCGCTGCCCGAGCGGTTTCGCCAACTGGGCTCGCTGGAATTTTCCAAGCTCCTGTTAGAAAAGGCGCTGGTGGCCGTTTCGCCGGGCGTAGGCTTCGGCCCGCTGGGAGAAGGGCACGTCCGGTTTGCGCTGGTCGAAAACGAGCACCGCATTCGACAGGCAACGCGCTCGATCGGGCAATTCCTGAAATAGCGTGAGTACCCCCGCCCTCACGGGCAGGGCTGGAAGGCATCGACGGTTCGCGGGCGAGTCCGCCCGCTTGAGCCCCGTCGCGTAAGAGCGGGGGGTTCGCGCTAGCGAGAGTCTTGTCCCCCGAAGGACTTTACTGAACCTGGTACGGAATCGTCAGATCGATTGTCTTCGGGGCGAAACAGGCTCTTTCGTTGCACGCCTGGTAACGCAGTTTACCGGTCACCGCGCCCGGGCCGGCGGGGGCATTCGGCGCGACCTTGAAATTCGCCACCAGGTCGAAGTTGCCGGTCAGCACGGAGAGAGGCTTGTCGGCGAACTCGTACTTCTCAATGGAAGGCTTGGGGTAGACTACCTGCCCGGGTTGGAGCGAGCCCGTGGACGTCCACGTCAGCTTCAGCGGAATCAGGTACTCCTCGCTCGGCATATTGCTGTTGACGTGATAACCCTTTAGCACCGAGACGGGAATCTTTACCTGGATGGACTCGTTCCGCTTCCCTGCCGCTTTGCCTGGCTCGCCGAGTGTGAGGTATCCGCTACCTTGCGCCAAGAGCGAAGGCAGGCACAGCAGCGCGAGGAATAGCGGTCTGGATCGGCGCTTGTAAGAGCTGTTCGACACCATCTTCAAAATCCTTCCGGCTCGCGAGTCCCACGTGGACCGCGGCGATTTTTCCGTTCCGATCGATCAGAAATGTCGTCGGCAGCGCGTCTATGCCGCCGTACTTCTGCGCCGTCTCATCGTTGCCGACGATCACCCGGTAATTCACCTTCATCTCCTTGACGAACGGATCGATGACCGGCCATCCCTCATCATCCATGGAGACGCCCAGTACAGCAAAACCCTTGTCCTTGTTCTTTCGTTCCAGGTCTACGAACCACGGGATCTCCAGCCGGCACGGGCCGCACCAGGTAGCCCAGAAGTCGAGCAGCACGACCTTGCCGCGATAGTCCGACAAGTGGACGGTCTGTCCACTGCGATCTTTTAAGGCAAATTCGGGCGCCCGCTTGCGATCGCGATCCGACTTCACCGCGGAAGTTTTTCCGATGGAGGTCCGCGGGGAGGAACAACCGGACATCAAGGCGCCGGCCACAAGCGCGCCGGCAAAAGCGCCACACACACGCGTGAAGGTCACAGCATCCCCTCCCTTTTTTGGAAACGCGTTCGCCCGTTACCGGGCTTCACCTAATAGAATGCATTCCGCCAGGGAACGCATCCATGCCTCAATTATATCGACAATTCCCTGTTTTCCACGACTTGCGCGAACCACTGCCGGCGACGCCACCGGGTTCTAAGTGGCAGCGTGAACTCCTCGTGAGAGTCGTTTCCCGAATACAGCCAGGCCGCGGAGTCGCAGAAGCTCTCACAACAGTATTCGCGCCAGCGGCGGCTGCGGTTACGCACGTCGCGTGAGGAAAGCGCCTGTTTTCTCCACTCGGCCGACCAACCCAACTCTCCGCGCGCGTGCGCCCGCAATTCCCGGCGCAACAGTTCTTCATAAGAGCGTCGGCAAGGGTTCCCCAGGCGCAGCCAGACGAAGTGAAACACTTCATGCACCAGGATTCGGGAGAACTCGTCGCGCCGGCAGTCGAACAGGATTCGCCGCTGTCGCAGGAAGGATCCCGCATGTGCGGCGCCGTGACGGTCGCGCAAGCCGCGGGTGCGTTTCAGCAGAATCGGTTTTCCGATCAGTTTCGGGAGACGCCGGAGGATCCGTTGGGCCGCGGAGTTGTCTTTCGGATTATCAAAGAATAAGAGAGAAGGCGCATCCACTGGTTTCAGAGTACCGCCTCGGCGCATGTACCAAGTCGAGGTATGATCCCCGCTCAGTAACACTCTCCTGATAACCAAGTACAACTTTGCCGGTTGTCCCACGGAAGACTATTCTCAGACCATTAAGCCAGTCTTCTGGCAGGGCGGTACTAGATGGTTACGGCAATTTTGGTTTGCGCGACCCTGTTTCAATTCCACACGGATACAGTCAAAGCGAGCGAGGTCGTGCAACGCATCGCGGAAGCGGACCGCGAAACTCAGGCTCGCACGGAAGCCGCTAAGGCCGCGGAGGAGCGGCGCCGCTTCGAAGAGAGCTTCAACGGTCTCGTGGCGGCCCTCGACGATTTTCAAAGGGAATACAATGCGTCTCGTGGGAATGTTTGGCCAAGAAAGAAGGCCGAGGCGCTCAAAAAAGCATTGAAGGACTTCAAACTGCGGTAGCGATCGAGTACGCCCGTCAGACGGCGCTCCATCTCCGAGCGCCTAGTGTCGTGTTTCGGAAGTCCCTTGACCGCTTGCTTACGCGCGCGGCTCAGTTACTGAGCCGCGACCGTCACGAAGCGGCAAAAAATCTCAGAGCGGCAGCCTAGCGGATGTACTCACACGCTTTCAGCGCCCTTGCCGCAACCGGCTGCGGCAATCGCGCATATCCCAGGGACTCGGTCATGGTCTGGCCTTCCGAAAGCATCCAGTGCAGAAAAGCCACGACAATGCGCCGCCGTTGCGGGTCCGCGATCGTTCTGGGCGTCAATAACCAGGTGTAACTTGCAATGGGATACGCATCCCGGTCGGGCGGATTGGTGATCGAGACGCGAAAGTCGTCCGGCATCGATTTTGCTACTGAGTTGGCGGCTGCTCGGATACTCGATACTTCCGGCTTGATGAATCGCCCTGAAGAGTTTTGCACCCGGGCGTACGGCATTCGGTTTTGCACGGCGTAGATCAACTCCACGTATCCGAGTGCATAGGGAGTCTGGTGAACGACGCCGGCGACGCCTTCATTGCCCCTCGCGCCGATGCCCGTGTTCCAGTGGAGCGAACGGGCGGACCCCATGGATATCTTCCAGTCGGCGCTGGTCTTCGACAGAAAGTCGGAAAAGATATAAGTACTGCCACTTCCGTCCGAACGGTGCACGACCACGATTGCCTCGTCGGGCAGCCGGATGCCTGGATTAATGGTGGTCAATTCCGGATCATTCCACCTGGTGATCTTGCCCAGGAATACGCCGGCGAGGGCCTCGCTGGTAAATCTCAGTTCTGGAGTGATGCCGGGAAGATTGTAGGTCGGCACCACCGCGCCGACAACCGTCGGAATGTGCAGGATTCCGTTTGGGAACCGGGCTGCCTCCGCATCGCTAACCGGCATATCGGAGGCGGCGAAATCCAGCACACCAGCCTGCAGCTGGCGCAAGCCCGCGCCCGAGCCCACCGATTGATAGTTGATCAGGGCGTCGGGATGCAGGCGGTGAAACTCATCGAACCATCGTGCGTAAACCGGGTAGGGAAAGCTTGCGCCCGCGCTGTTGATGAGGACCTGGCAGACTGCCGGCCAAGCGAGTGTCAGCGTCACCCACGCCGCGGCCGCCATTGCAGGGATCCTAATCGGTACCATCTCTCCCTATTCCGCCGTGCTCTCCAGCTTCACCATTCGGCCGGGGTAGTCGAGGGTCAGGACGAAATCCTGGAGCACGGCATTCCCGATGTTCCCGGCACGCTGCTCCAGTTCTTCATTCTGCCCAAAGCCCGTTTGTACATACGCGACCTCGACGGCGCCCAGATCGATGGTCTTGAGCTTAACGGAGGTTACCCACCCTTTGGTCAGGACCGCGTGCCCCAGATAACCGGCCGCGCGCATCGGAATACCGGCTCGCGCCAGCTCTCGCAACCCGAGCCTGTCGATGGCGCTGGGGAAGAGGACCAACCCCAGGCTCGATCCAGTGTCGAGGGTAATCGAAACCCGGACGCCATTCACGTAAAAATCGTGAAGCACGGGGAGTACGGATTTCTCGCGGAACACCATGGGAAACCAGATGGATCGCGCGTCGTCAGGCGGCTGTCCGGTTGGCACTGGCGATGCAGGCAAAAACCGAATCTGCCGTCGAAAGTAGTCGATCTGGAGCACACGCGATCTCAGAAAGCTGTAGCCCAGAACCCCGTGCAGGGAGCGCCCCAGCGCCGTTCGCACGTCGGCAAGATCAATTGCCGTAGCCGTCAGGTCGCGAACCACGAGGTCTCCCAGACGCACGTCTTGGCAGAGGGTCGCTCGTCCGTTTTTGCGCGAGTTGCCGGCTCCGACCACCATCTCTTCAGGACCCAGAGGCAGTCTCAACTGGCGGGCCAGGTTCAGATCAATGGCGGAGGTGTAGGTCCCTGTATCGAGAATAAAGTTAAACGGGCCCTGGCCCTGTACGGTGGCGTGAAGCACGATCTGGTTGTGGAGGAAGTCGAACGCGACCTTTATCGCCTCTGGTTCTGCTGCAGCCGGTACACCCGCCAGGCCGATGATCCAGGCGAAGATCGAAACATGGCCCATTCGACCCAAGGTTATCAGGTATGCGGTGATTGTATGCGAGCCGTGAACGTGGGCAAAAAAAAGAGGCCGGCACTCGTCACCGAGTGCGGCCTCCAAAGGGAGTGGAATGGATCGCCCTAGAAGTTGAGCCTCAGCGAAAGCTGGATCTGGCGCTGCGCGCCGAGGCCGACGTCCCTGCTGACGGTCGAGTTAAACACGCCGAAGGCCGCACCCGCCGCGGAGGAGGAGTACGGCTGGCCGGGTTGCAGTTGGCCGGTGTTGGTTCCGAGGGCTGCATTCAGCACGGCCGGCGGATTTGCAAAGTTCGCCCGGTTCAGGATGTTGTAGAACTCGGCGCGAAACTCCAGATTCCGTTTCTCGTCGAAGATGAATCGCTTGTGGACCGTGAAGTCGAGCTGGCTCAACGCGGGTCCGTGCAATGCATAACGCCCCAGATCCCCGAATTGCCCCGGTTGCGGAATCGAGAAGGCTGCCGGATTCAGGAAATAGCGCTTGTCACTGGTATGGATGAACGGATCGACCCCGGGAACGACATTCGGCCGCCGGTTACTGCGGAACGCGCCGCCGAATGGATTGTTGACCACGGCGGTAGTGAGCACGGTCCCGTTTTGCACGATCGGCGCGGAAACGAATTGGTTGGTCCCGTTCACCTGGTAAACGATATCCGGCCGTGAGATCGTGATATCGATGGGCAGGCCAGTCCGGGCGTTGTAGATGCCGCCGATTTCCCAGCCGCCCAGGACGTAATTCGCAGCCTTCTGCTTTAGCCGCACAGGAAGCTGATACAACACCGACACGTTCGCGCTGTGGCGCACGTCGAAGGCGTTATTTCCGCGGTCCTGCTGGAAGTTGAACGGATTCTGGGTGGTCTGCGCTTCGTTGGATCCGCCGGTGTCGCCGATGCTGTGGGCCCAGGTCCACTGCAGACCGGCCGTCAGACCGCTGCGGAACCGCCGGTTGAGCGTGGTCTGCATGGAGTCGTAGTGATCGGTGCCGCCGCTGGTCTTATAGTCGATTTGCGCGAAGCGGGGTCCGAACTGCAGGATTGGGGTTCCGGCACCGGTAGTCGGATTGGTGGTGACCCCGACGATGCCGTTGGTCCAAGCACGGAGGAAGAGGTTGCGGCCCTGGCTGCCGACGTAAGCCACTGTCAGAACCGCATTACCTGGCAGCGTTTGCTCGATCGAGAACGTGTACGACAGAACCTTCTCCGGCAGCGTATACCCATTGCCGTACGCGCGCGGCTGGAATCCCAGGTTGGGGTCGAGGATGTTATACCCCGCCAAGACCTGCGCCGGGTTCACGGGCCAGGCGATGTTCGTGGTCAGAGTACGGCTGGCGCGATCGGAATCGATCGGCTGTACCTGGTCTTCGGTTTGGCCGGGTCCGTAATAATAACCAGCGCCGATGCGGAACACGGTTTTGTTGTTGAACTTCTCCGGCGACCAGGCAAATGCCAGGCGCGGGCCGAAGTTCTTCTTCGACGAGTGATACCACGGAGTCGTGTTCGGCAGATCGCATCCCGGGTGGGTACCGCAGGCGAGTTGCCCCGTATCCGCGTTGAAAAGAACGAACCGGTTCTGGTCCTCGGTCAGCGGATGGTAATACTCGTAGCGCAGACCGTAGGTCATGGTCAGGTTGGGTTTGATCTTCCACTCGTCCTGCGCGTACAAGATGAGATAGTACTGCTTCAAAAACCGGTTGCCGGTCACGCCGTTGTTCCAGGGATCGGGAGCGCTGGTGTCGCCGAGAACCTGAATGTTGGTTGGCGTGTTGGCCAGCAGCGCAGCGACGTTGGGGAACGTGTAGGTGGTACCGCCTTGCCGGTCGGTGTACAACCGTACCGGCCGCAACTCGCCGCCGAACTTGAGGGCGTGCTGGTTTTTGGTCACGCTGAGATTATCGATGAACGAATAGGTGTAGTTGGTATACGGCTGCCCGCGTCCGTTTTGCGAGCTGTTACCGCGAACCAGGTTCCCTAGCGTGGATGCGCCGGCCGACGCGCCTTGGCCTCCAATGCCGGGAATCGCCACGGCTCCCGTGAAGCTCACGGTAAACGCGCTCGTGTCCACACCCGGGATCGGCGGCGCATACCCGTTTATGCGGGTCTTGCTGCCATTAAATCCGAGTTTCGTCTCATTGATGACCGTCGGTTTCCACACCTGCTGTAGTGTGTAGACGACGTTTTGCGGTACGGCGGTCACGACCTGATTGGATCCCGAGACGTCCAGAGGCTGTTGGAGATAACCCTGGTCGCGGTTGTAGCGGATATATTGGCTGAATCGCTCGTTGATGATGTGATCGATGCGAAAACTTCCGAAATATTCATCTATCGACGCCGAACCGGCGCGCCGAGCCAGGTCGAGGTCTGGATTGCTGGTCGGCGTGCCCGTCGGATAACCGGCTAGCAGGGGTTGGATTGAGGGTACCGCTCGCAACCGCGCCGAGGCGCTCGGGACGGTCGCGATCAGATTCACACCTGCGCGCTGACGCAAGGATTCCTGTGCCAGAAAGAAGAATACCTTGTCCTTCTTAATGGGTCCGCCAATCGAACCGCCGTATTGATTCAGCCGCAGCGGCGTTTTGCTCGTGCCGTCGAAGAAATTGCGCGCGTCGAGTTTGTTGTTCCGGAAGTACTCAAAAATCCCACCGTGGAATTCATTCGAACCGGACTTGCTGATGACACTGATTTGCCCCGCCGTGCCGGTTCCATACTCAGGCGGGTAGTTGCTCGAATCGACGCGGAACTCCGCTACCGTCTCCAAACTGGTCTGGAGGCGGAATCCAGTCGACACTTCGCCGTTCAGATTACCGGGAGAGGCATCGATGATGGAACTGGCCTCCACGCCGTCGAACCGAACGGCGTTTTCCTGGTTGGCGCGTCCGCTGAACCGGATATTGTCAAAACTGCCGCCGCCGGCCGTCTGTGCGCCCGGGGCGAGGAGATAAAGTTGAGAAAGCTGGCGGCCATTGAGCGGAAGCTGCGCCACCTCACGCGAATTGACATTCGCGCCGATCGCGGCGGAGCTGGTGTCGACCACCGTCAACTCGCCGCCGGAGACCGTGATCGCCGTCGCCACGGCCGCCGTCTGCAGAACGAGATTCAACGTTCGTTCCTGGCCGACACTGATATTGACTCCGCTGAATTCCGTCGCGGCGAAACCGCTGGCCGTTGCTGTGACACTGTACGTGGAAGGCGTCAGGTTCGGCATGAGATAAAACCCGCGCTCATCCGAAGCGACCTTGCGCTCCTGGCTGGTCCTTTCATCCTTTACGGTAATGGATGCGTTCGGAACGACTCCGCCACTGGGGTCCGTTACCGTCCCAACGATCCGGCCAGCATCAGCCTGACCGTAGATGAGGGGCACTATCATGGCCCCTAAGAGCGAGATGCGCAGAGTTCGAGTATTCATGATTCGGCTTCTACCGTAGCGAGCCGACATTACATTTCGACTAACTTTTCGTGAAGAATCGCGCAGGATTCCGCGATTTGTGGAACTTTTGGTAAGACCTAGCGCGCGGTAACTTCGGCGTGTTCCAGTCGTGCGATTTCAGCGGCGTGGCGCTTCAAATCGTCTGGTAGTACTGTTACCAGCTCTTTTTCCATATCTTCGCCGGTCTCCAGTAAATATCGGAGGTGCAGCGCGGCGATGCGGGCACACCACGCGTCGTCCATCGCCCTTCCGCTCTCGCGGCTGACTGCCAGCAGGTCGGCGTGTGGCAGCGCGATGGTCTTCTGCGTCCGCGCACCGCTGTCGTCGGTGAGAATGAACTTCACATCGACGGTATCGGCGTGACGGATGGAAATCGCGGTTAGCAGCCACTTGAATAGAACCTGGAATTTGCGCCCAAAAGGGTCCGGACCGGCCTCGAACTCTCGAAAATTGAACATTCTTAGGTATCTTACAACGCAGGTCACGGCCGCCGCTGTGGCGCCCGTCCTGGCTTACGGCGCCGGCTCCACGTGGACCAATACATCGGCGACCCACTGCAGCGTGTTCCGAATATGCACTTTGACATCGTGCGCAATCTCGTGAGACTGGCGCACCGTCATTTCGGGGTCGACTTCCAGGTGAAGGTCCACGTGGTATCGGAGTCCGGTTTTCCGCGCGAAACACTTTTCGACACCCCGCACGCCAGCCACATCCAACGCCGCCGTCCGGATCTGCGCCATTAGATGCTCGTCCGGCATCGTGTCCATCAGCTGCAAAGCCGTCTCGCGCGCGACGCGAAGACCGGTCACGATCACGATTAACCCGACCACGAAGCCGCCATAATGATCGGCATCCGGGAAGCGCGCGGCATCCGAGAGCGTTAAGCCGACCGCCGTGAGGGCCGCCACTGCGGAAACCGTATCCATCGTGTCATTCCATGCATCGGCAGTCAGCGCGGCGCTTTGGATGCGCTTGCCGTAGTGGAATTTAAAGCCGGCCAGGGTGCCCTTCGCAAATAACGAGGCGATCAGCGGCCAAATTACAAAAAGGTGCGGCGCCGGGCGTGGTTGGCCGATGTGTTGTATCGAGCCGAACGAGATGAGGGCGCCGCCGGCGGTGAGCACCAGACCGATCACCAGCCCGGTGAGGATCTCCGCGCGGCCATGTCCGTACGGATGATTCTCATCGGCAGGCTTGGCGGCCAGCGTGAGCCCAAGCAGGACGAAACCCGAGGCGAAAACGTCGCCCGCCGATTCCAACCCGTCGGCGGTCACTGCCGTGGAATGTCCCACGAGACCTGCGAAGACCTTCACCACCGCAAGCAGGCCGCTGACCAGCATGCCGACCGCGGCGATCCTTTGCCCGGTGTGCATGTGCTCCGTGTGGGCGAGCTACGCGCGGGCGGGGTTACTCTTCTCCGGGTCCACGCCCAGTTCCGCGAACGCTGCTTTCGCCTTCTTCGGATCGAACTTCCCGTCCCGCGCGAGCCGGGAGAGCGCCGCTGTGGCGATCGACTCCGCGTTGATCTCGAAATGCTTGCGGAGATATTCGCGGTTTTCGCTGCGGCCGAAGCCGTCGGTGCCGAGCGCTTCGAGCCTGCCTTCCAGCCAGGGCGCAACCTGGTCGGCCACCACCTTCATGTAATCGGTGGCTGCGATGATCGGCCCCTCGGCGCCTTTGAGAGCTTCGACGATGTATGGCTTGCGTTCCGGCTCGTCCGGATGCAGCCGGTTCCACCGCTCCACGCCCAAAGCGTCGCGCCGGAGCTCGTTATAGCTGGTGACGCTCCACACGTCCGCGGCCACGTTGTATTTCTCGGCCAGGATCTGCTGCGCGCGTAGGGCTTCGTTCAGAATGGGCCCGCTGCCGAACAGTTGCAGCTTGGCCTTGCCCTTCTCCGCCGTTTTATACCGGTAAATGCCTTTCAGAATGCCGTCGGTGTTCAGGTTTTCGGGCATGGGCGGCATCGGGTAGTTCTCGTTGTACAGCGTCAGGTAATAGAAGCGGTCCTCCTGCTGCTGGTACATGCGGTGAATGCCGTCTTGTATGATCACGGCGAGCTCGTAGGCGTAAGCCGGATCGTAAGCGGCGCAAGTGGGCACAGTGCTGGCGAGAACCAGGCTGTGGCCGTCCTGATGCTGCAGACCCTCGCCGGAGAGCGTCGTGCGTCCAGCCGTGCCGCCACAGAGGAAGCCTTTGCCGCGCGCATCGGCGAACGCCCAGATGAGATCGCCTACCCTCTGAAATCCGAACATGGAGTAGTAAATGAAGAACGGAATCATCTCCACTCCATAATTCGTGTACGCGGTCCCCGCGGCCGTAAAAGAGGCCATTGAGCCTGCTTCAGTGATGCCTTCCTCCAGGATCTGGCCGTCCTTGGATTCCTTGTAGTAGAGGAACATTTCCGCGTCGTGCGGCTTGTAAAGCTGCCCCTGGCTGGCGTAGATTCCGAACTGCCGGAACAGCGATTCCATGCCAAAGGTGCGGGCCTCGTCGGGAATGATCGGTACGACGCGCTTGCCGATCTCCGGATGCTTCATCAGCAGAGTGAGAATGCGGACGAAGGCCATCGTGCTCGAGACTTCGCGTCCGCTCGATCCTTCCAGCGATTCCTTCATGTACTCGAGAGGCGGTGACACGACGACGCTCGGCGGGACCGTGCGGGTGGGCATGTAGCCGCCCAGCTGACGGCGGCGTTCGTGGAGATAAGCCATCTCGGGGCTATCGTCAGGCGGCCGGTAGAACGCCGCGTTGCGCGCGGCTTCGTCGGGAATCGGAATCTCGAAACGCGAGCGGAAATGCGCGATCTCCTGCTCGTTGAGCTTCTTCTGCTGGTGAGTGATGTTGCGGCCCTCGCCGGCTTCGCCCATCCCATAGCCTTTGATGGTGTGCGCGAGAATCACCGTCGGAACGCCGCGTGTTTCCAGCGCCGCCCGGTATGCGTTATAGACTTTGCGTGGATCGTGCCCGCCGCGGCGCAGCTTCAGCAGGTCGTCGTCGCTCAGGTTCGAAACC
This sequence comes from uncultured Solibacteraceae bacterium, assembly GCA_964390225.1. GTDB lineage: Bacteria > Acidobacteriota > Terriglobia > Bryobacterales > Bryobacteraceae > PSRJ01. The sequence goes on along the minus strand of CAYMHP010000097.1, from coordinate 121 downwards.
AGGTCGAGCAGTTCCGGATATTTCCCGAAAAAGTGCTGCCGGATGTAAGCGCCGTCCTTGGTGACGTAGGTCTGGAATTCGCCGTCCACCACTTCGCCCATGCGCTTTTCAAGCAAGCCTG
>CAYMHP010000096.1:0-17760 GCA_964390225.1 uncultured Solibacteraceae bacterium | reverse complement strand
CTAGTGTGTCATCCTACAGGATACGAGAGGCGTGAGCGATTGCGATTCCACCAAGGCAGGAGGAGCGCCAAATGCACGATGCGACCGGGAGAGTGGACGAGACATTGGCGACGCCACGCATCAGCGTCGGTCCGGTGCGGGCACTGACCGACGAGCCGCTCGCGATCCGTCTCGCCGGTTTCGCGCCGGGCGAGCGGGTCACACTGCGGGCAAGCACGCGCGACGAGCAGGGCCGGCGCTGGGCCTCGGAAGCCTCGTACGGCGCTGATGAGCTGGGAGCGGTCGAGGTGGCGAGCGCGGCGCCGCTTGCTGGGAGCTATGCCGAGGCGGACGCGCTTGGGCCGCTGTGGTCTATGGCACTGGACACCCAGGAACGGGACGTGTCGCCGTTCGCCGCGCAGGGGCTATCGCCGCTGGTGGTCACGCTTGAGGTAGCGGTACCAGGACTCACGATTCGAACGTCTTGCAGGCGGGACATCGCGGGGCCAGACGTATTGCGTATACCGGTGCGCGAGGCGGGACTCGCGGGGACGCTGTTTCGCCCGGCGGGTGCCGGTGCCTATCCTGGCGTACTGGTGGTGGGCGGGTCCGGCGGTGGGTTGCGCGAGGGGCAGGCGGCACTGCTCGCATCGCATGGGTACGTGGCGCTGGCGCTCGCCTATTTCGCGTACGAGGACCTGCCTCCGCGTCTGGAACGTATTCCGTTGGAGTATTTCGAGCGTGCGCTTCGGTGGATGCTGGCTCGCGCGGACGTGCGCGGCGAGAGAGTGGCGGTGATGGGCGCATCGCGTGGCGGCGAGCTGGCCCTGTTGCTGGGCGCAAAGTTTGCTGAGGTTGGCGCGGTGATCGCGTACGCGCCGAGCGGAGTCGTCTGGGGTGCCGTCGGCAGCGACGCGCCCGCCTGGACGTACCACGGCGAGCCGCTGCCATATATGCCAAACCGAGTAAGCGACGAACAGGCGGCGGTTTTCTTCGAGCGCGAGCCGTACATGGCAGAGCCGTGGTACCGCGTCAATCTGGAAGACGCCTCCGCGCGCGATGCCTGTGCGATTCCGGTCGAGCGAATCGGCGGTCCGGTGCTTCTGCTCTCCGGCGAGGACGACGCGATGTGGCCCGCGACGGCGATGGCAGAGCTGGTGATGGAGCGGCTGCGGAAACATGCCTTCCCGCATCTCTGCCGGCACCTGCCTTACCCTAACGCGGGTCACCTTATCTGGCCCTTGAATTGTCCAGGGCTGCCCACGACGATTCGATTCCGCCGCAATCCGGTGCTGGGCACCAGCTTCGCCTATGGCGGCACGGCGCGGGGATGCGCTCGGGCGACTGACGAGTCGTGGCGCGAGGTGCTGGCAGTCCTCCGCGATGTGTAGTGGATGGGGGAAGAGCCGGCGGGCGGCACGGCGGCCGAGGCGGGAGATTCGGTGGGTTGGCGTGCGGAGAGGCGCAACATGGGGTATAGTCCAGATAGAGCGTGAAGCAAACGGGCCTCTACATTGGCCCTTGTATGCTATACTGGCGCTGCTGAGATAACCAATAGCGGCGTCCCTGTGCGACGCACCTAGTGTGTGGCGGGGCGAAGCGTGATGCGGGAAGGAGTCGTGAGCATCGTCGGGGACGGGGCTTCCCCCGGCTGCGACGGTACTCACGGGCGGGTAAGGTATGCAGTGCTGGCAGTGCGGTAAACCGGTGCGTCCGGAGGCAAAACTCTGCATTTACTGTGGCACCCGGCTGACTTCGGACGACGCGCCGCAGCCATATCCCGCATCGTATGAGCGCGAGCGAGATGGGCGGGCGGAGTCCCATGAAGACGGCGCGTTTGGTGGCCGCTCCGCGAGCGAGCGTGACCGTGATGCTCCGTATGGCCCGCGCCGCGAGTCGCAGCGAGGATCGAGCGAGCGTTCGCACGAAGCGGGATGGGGCGGCGATGAGCCGGATTCCCAACGCTACGTGCCGGGCCGTAGCGGCAACCAGGCGCCAGATGTGCGTGCGGCGGCACGGCGAAGCGTCGCGCCACGAACGTCGTCTCAAGGCGCCGACAACCGCCCGCTCGATCCGCTTGACGACCCACGGGCGCCGCGCAGTCTGCGCAGTTCGCCGGCCGCGCCGCGCGAGCCGGAACGACGCCAGGGCACCTTCGCATATGATGGCAACCGCTCCGTCCATGGGCGCGGTAGCGACGGAGGCCAGGGCCGTCGCGGCGGCTACGAGCACCAGGGCCGGTACTACACGCAGGGGGACCTGGGGTACGACCCGCGCTACGATCCTGAGTCCGGAGAATACGACGCGGTCGCGGACGGCCGCAGACGCGAAGAGCGCCTTGCGCAAGACGACGCGCGACGCGACGGCCGCGATGGCTACGAACGGCGGACTGGTGGAGCGCGCGACGGGCGGCGCGATGCCGACCACAGCGGAGCGCCTGGCGGATGGGACGACGGCCGAGAGCGGCGCCTTTCAGCGCAAGGCTACCGTGATGGGCGCGGTGGCTCTGACGACGCACCCAGCGCCGAATATTCGGCGGAGTACGCGGCGAACTATCCGGCGCGCTACGACGATGAGCGGAATCGGCGGTATTCGTCGGGCTACTCGGATGAGCTTGACCCGCGGTATTCGTCAGGCTATTCAGATGAGCTCGACCCGCGCGTGGTCCACGGTGGCAACTGGAATGACTATCGCAGCGGCTCCAGAGGATATGACGAGTCCGCGGAGTGGGACGCGCGCGGGCCGGCTCCGCGGCGCGCGCCGAACTCGCCTGCCGAGGACTCGTGGAATCTGCCGGCCATCAGCCAGGCGCAGCTGCCGGCGGCCGGTTGGAGCGATGAATGGAGCGCGGCGGGACGGCAGGGGCCGGGACAGGCGCTGGCCACGCCCGCGAGACGGGGCGCTCCGCGCGACTCCGCACGCCGAAATGGGAAACGAGCGCGAGGACGTGGGCTGACGGCGGTCGCGATCGGACTCGTGGCGCTGATCGCCGTCGCCGTGGTGATTGTGGGCATCACCGAGCGCGGCGCCATCCTCAGCAGGCTGCCAGGAGCGGCGCAGACGAGCGCACATCCCTTCGCGACCTACACTCCCGGAGCGACGCCCACGCCCGTCGCCACCTATAAAGAGTTCTCAAGCCAGAACTCGCGCTACGTGCTGAATTATCCGGGGCAGTGGTCGGCGCAGACTTCCAGCCAGCCCAATACCGGCTACGACTACGTGGACACCTTCACACAGCAGAACCCCTACACGGCGGTCATTGTCGAGCAGGCCGCCGCCTTCGCCAATATCGCGGACACTGAGATCGCGACGGCCGAGATCAACGGCGGCAAACAGGGCGGCCGGACGTTCACCGACACACCTGCGGCAGCGGCCACAATGAATATCGGCGGCGAGGTGTGGACGCGGCGCGAGTTCGACGTGACCGACGTGAAGACGAGCACGACGCTGCACATGGCAATCCTTACCTGTCACCACGGAGACCGGGGCTACGCCATGGTGCTGGTCGCCACGCCTGACGCTTTCGCGAAGGACGACGGGACCGTGTTCAAGACGGTGCTGAATAGCTTCCGCTTCGCGAGCTGAAAACGCGGATGACGCGGATGGCTCTGGCATGGTAGCGTGTGGGTACGACGAAAGGAGTGCCGGCCATGTCTCGTGAGCGCGAGCTGCTTGCCCCCGGCATCACGCGGCCCGGTGGTGTCTGGGCGGACGTTGGTTCCGGCATCGGCTATTTCACGCTGGCGCTCTGCCAACTGCTGGGTCCGAGCGCCGAGATCTTCTCGCTTGACAAGAACTCGCGCGCCCTGGAGAAGCAGAAGCGCGGACTGGGAAAGCTGGTGCCTGAGGCCCACGTACACTACATCGCGACCGACTTTACCCAGCGACTGGACCTGCCCCCTCTGGACGGCATCGTGATGGCGAACGCGCTACATTACGTGCGGCTGGAGCAGCAGGAGCGGGTGCTAGCGGCAATCGCTTCGCACCTCAAGCCGGAGGGTGTCTTCATACTCGTCGAGTATGAAGTGCGTTTCGGCAATCCCTGGGTGCCGTATCCCGTCAACTACTCGTCATTCGAGTATCTGGCCAGCGAGGCGGGCTTACGAGACGTCCGCCGAATCGCGGCGATGCCGTCGAGCTTCATGCGAGAGATGTACTCTGCTCTGGGCGTCCGTTCCGCGCAGGCCTGAATGTGGAGCGGTGCGCGCCCGCACGGGGGGATACGTCGTAGCTTCCCGCCGTGGTGCCGCGAGTGCGCCGGTGCGCGCGACGGCAGGTGGGGAAACACTGACCACCGGAGAGGCAGCAACGCTGCCACGCGGCTGACTGTTGGCCGCGCGTTGGCTCGTGGGCAGGCGCGGCACGGCGACGAGCAGCGCGATCAGTGCAAGGCCCGCGCCGATGGCAAACGGCACGCCGGCGCCAAACGCGAACGTCGCCCCCGCGACGAGGGGTCCCACGACGCGCCCAAGTCCACCGACGCCCTGCGAGAGGCCCAATGTGGCGCCTTGCGCATCCAGAGGTGTGGCGAACGACAGCAGTGTCGAGTTACTGGGACTAATTGCGCCGTCAGCTATCGCAACGATGCCGACGGCAAGCAGCAGCGGCGTCAGTGCCGTTCCCAGCGGTAGCAGTCCCAAGCCTAGCGCGAGCAGAGCGAGACCGCCGAGCAGCAAACGACGCTCGCCGAAGCGTCGCGCCAGCCGGCCCACCAACCCACCTTGCATGAGCACCACAACGATGCCGACGTAGGTGAAGATGTAGCCGTTGCCGGTCTCCGCCTGGCGCGCTGTCCAGCCAAAGATGTGCTGTGTGAAGAGCGGAAAGACAGTCTCCATGCCGCTGAATGCGACGGTGAACAGCAGGTTCACGATCACCAGCCGGGCCACGGACGGATTGCCCGCTATGTGGCGCCAGCCGGCGAGGAGAGCGCCCAGCCCGCGGTCAGGACGACCATGAGCGGGAGCGTTCGCCGAGGATGCCGCCGCGTCGCGGCGTCGTGTCTCTGGCAGGAAACGGTACACGAGCACCGCGTTCAGCAGCGCGACGACCATCGCCGCCCAGAACGGCACTGCCGGGCCGGCGGTCGCGAGCACGCCGCCAAGCGCCGGCCCGATGACGAAGCCGAGACCGATGGCCGCACCGATGGCTCCCATGCCGCGAGCGCGTTGCTCCGGCGGCGTCGTATCCGCGATGACGGCCTGGGCTGAGCCGATGTTCGAGGCGCCCGCGCCGCCAATCAGCCGCGCGATAAGCATTAGCGGCAGCGTGCCGGCCAGCGCGGTAAGCGCGAAGGAGAGCGCCTCGACCGAGAGCGACGCGAGGATGACAGGGCGGCGGCCATGCCGGTCTGAGAGCGTGCCGAGCAGTGGCGTGCAGACAAACTGCGCCAGCGCGTAGACGGTGAGCACCAAGCCGACGCCGAAGGAGCCGGCGCCGAGACGCTCCGCCCAGAAGGGAAGGATGGGGATGACAAGGCCGAAACCGGCGAAATCAACAAAGACGACACAGGCGACAAGAAAAACAGGTAAGCGAAGCATCCGCTTCATGGACGAGTCCTAGCGTGGTCCCTGCAATCCGTTACAGCATTCAACATACTTGTAGCACCCACTGGTGCGATGGTGCCTGCTTGTGGCCCATTGGCGTTCTCGTCGCCGCCGGGCTATATCTCAACCGGTTCACCGCGCCTATCTTAACCGTGAATCCAAGCACGTCTGGCAGAATGATACAAAACGACACACAACAGGAGGTGAACGGCGATGTGGCTGCTCCGAGCAAAGGACGTGCGCCCATGAGACTCGCGCGAGAGAAGGGAGGCGACGTCCGCGGCTACGAGCGCCCGCACATGGCGCAGGCGCGGATGGCGGGAGCGGAGACATGGGGAGCACGCGCATGACAACGCGCTCGCAGAGACTCTATGTGAACGAGTCAGTAACACATGCCGAGCTTGACGATGAGGTGGTGCTGTTGGACACGCGCACCGGCACGTACTTTAGCGTTGACGGCGTCGGCACGCGCATCTGGGCGATGCTGCGCAAAGGTACGACCGAGGAACAGATCGTCCAGCGCATCCTGCGCGAGTACGACGTGGAACCCGACGATGCCCGAGCGGACGCCACCGCGTTCCTGCGCATGCTGGCTGATCGGGGTCTGATCCACGAGGAGGACGAGTAATGCGCGCTCTGCGGCGCATGCGCCGTCTCCTGGCACTCCCGAGCGCGGACCAGCGGAAGCTGGCCGCTGCGTGGGTGGCCCTCGCGGTGACAGATGCCCGTCTGCGAGCGCTAGGATTCCGGCGAACCGTCCGCCGTATCGAGCGGAAACGGCGGGTCCGCGCCGCCACGCCGGCTGAGGTGGAACGGGCCCGCCGGGCAGCAGGGTGGCTCGACCTCGCGTCGCGCCACCATATCGCTCGCGCGCACTGCCTACACCGCGCACTGGCACTGCATGGGGCGCTGCGGCGAGCGGGGCTCGAAAGCGAGCTGCGGATCGGCGTACGCAGAGAGGCGGACGCGCTGCTGGCGCACGCCTGGGTGGAGCTGGCAGGAGAGGTGGTGACGGACCCGGCATCGGCAGTGGCGCGGTTCGCGCCGCTCGCGCCCACCACGCCACTCGCGACCGCCAGCGCGCGGCACGAGCTGGACGCGGTTCAGTGGAGCGGCTTATGGTGATGTCGCTGGATAGCGAGCGGCTTCTCGCGACGGAACGCCTCGTTGCCGAGCAAGATGACCGCGCCTACACGTACCGCATTTACGGCTTGCGTGTCCGTAGCGCCATTCCGCTGCCAGCCGCCCCCGCACGCATGGCGCGTCAGATGCCGGCACAACCGGAAGACATCTTGGTACACCTGCGCCACCGCGAGGAGATGCTCGCGCCGGACGGACCGATGCGTGCCTGGGTGCCGTGTCCGATACATGGCGCGGACCTGCGCGTGCATCGCGGTCCCGGTGGGGCGTGGTTCTGGCACCATGCGGTCGGAACGCTGCACGTCAGCGCGGACGATCGTACGATTGACATCTATCCGGAGAATGGCGCGGACGAGCGGGCGCTGGGACACGCGGTCCTGCAGCCCGCGCTGTTGCACATTCTCAACCGGCGCCGGCAGCCAAACCTGCACGCGGGGGCTGTGTTGACGTGCTTCGGCGTCGCCGCGTTCCTCGGAGAGTCTGGCCAGGGAAAGTCTACGTTGACGGCGACCTTCCTCAAGCATGGAGCGGCGCTGTTCAGCGACGACGCGCTGCCGCTGCGCACACGCGGGGCCGTGGTTCGCGCGCTGCCCGGCCCGCCACACATGAAGCTCTGGCAGGAGACGGCGCGGCGGACGCTCACACTTGACGTCGGCGGACTCCCCGACCTCACGGCGGCATGCGACAAGAAGCTGTTGGCGCTGGACAGTCACGAGGGCCGGCGCTTCGCGCGTGCGCGGCGCGGCGCGGCGCTACGGGCGCTGTATCTGCTCGACCGCTACGATCCGGCGGCAGCGGGACGCGACAAAGTGACGATACAGACGCTCAGCCCGCGCGAGGCACTGGCCGCGCTGGTCACGCACACGTCGGGCAGAGACTATCTGTTGCCCGCGGAAGAGGCGCCGATATTGCCGATCTACGCGCGTGTCGCGGCGCGTGTGCCAGTGCGGTTGCTATCATATCCCAGCGGCTTCGAGTACGTGGATGACGTCTGTTCGACGATTCTGGCGGACCTGGAGGGAGCATGAGCGGCATCGCGGCGTTGTTTTACCGGAACGGGCGTCCGGCGGCGGCGGAGAACGTCGCTCGGATGCTTGCCGCGATGCCATATCGCGGCCCGGATGGCTCGCGCACGGTCCAGCATGGAGCGGCCGCGCTCGGACACGCCCGCGCATGCATGACTCCAGAGGACTTCACGGAGGCGCAGCCGCTGATCTCGCCTCGCACCGGCTGCGCCATCGTCGCGGATGTCCGGCTCGATAACCGCGACGAGCTCCTATCCCTACTTCCCGGTCCCATGTGGCCTGGCGCGGGCGACGGTGAGCTGATCCTGCGGGCGTACGAAGAGTGGGGCGAAGCGGCGGCGCAGCGACTGTTGGGCGACTTCGCCTTTGTCATCTGGGACCCCGCACGCCAACGTGTCGTCTGCGCCCGCGACACGAGCGCGCAGCGCGGACTGTTCTACCGGATAAACGCCGATACCTTCGCCGCTTCGTCGGAGATACAGCCACTGCTGCTCGATCCCAACGTACCCATCGCGCCGAACGAAAACCGCATCCGCGAGTATCTGACACCGCTCAACGTGTATCGCAACGAGAAGGACAGCGCGGAGACGTTCTACGCCGGCATATGCTCGCTTCCCGCCGGCCACATCCTCGTGGTGGACCGGGATGGTGCGCGGCTGAGCCGCTACTGGGAGCCGCGGCCGTACGAGCTGCGCTTCCGGCGTGACGAGGACTATGCGGAGGCCTTCCGTGACCTGTTTGTCAGGGTGCTGCGCGACCGCTTACGCACGGCGCGTCCTCTGGGTGTGCTGCTGAGCGGCGGGCTCGATTCCGCGACCATCGCCTGCTGCGCGATGGCACTCGCTCGCGGCGGCGCGGCACATCTGCCTGGCTTCGCCACGTTTACGTCGGTCTTCGACGAGCTGGACTGCGACGAACGGCCATTTGTCGAAGACATGCGCCGCATGTACGGCTTCGACGCTCGATACATTCCGGCGGAAGCGGGAATCGGGCGGCTCGCGCTCGAGCCGCGAGGATTCCGGGAGGCGCCAAACCTCGGCGTCGGACCCGCACGCGACGCAATTCTGGGCGCGGCGCAGGCGTCGGGTGTGCGCGTGCTGTTGACCGGCGATCTCGCCGACGGCTGCGTCGGCGGCTCGCGCTTCGTCTTTGATTCGCTGCTGCGCCAGGGGCACTTCCGGGCGCTCGCTGAGAATCTACGTGCCTACCGGCGCGGCACGAGCGACCGATGGAGCAAGATCGCAGTACTGTACTGCTTGTTGCCGCTACTACCAGTGCCGGTTGAGAAACCGCTCGTCGGCCTCTACCTGCGGCGCAAGGTGGCGAAAGACTGGACGTGGCTGGCGCCGCCGTGGATGCCTGAGGGGCTGCGTGATGACCTGCGACGGCGGCACCGGCGGCTCGTGCTCGCCGAGGAGCGGCAGCGGCATTTCAGCAACGAGGGCCGCGAGGTGGAGTATCGCATGCTATATCCACCAGAGGCGGTACGGCATCCGGCGCCCTGGTCGCTCGAAATCTGGCGTCCCTTTGCCGACCGGCGGCTCCACGAGTTCCTGCTGGCGATTCCTCCTGAGCAAAAGTTCGTGCCGCATCCCGACACAGACGAGCTCTATGCGGGATCGAAACAGATCTTGCGCCGATCCATGCGCGGCATCCTGCCAGAACGCATCCGCACGCGCACCAGCAAGACGTTCTTCACGTCGGTCTGGCACGAGGAGTTCGCACGCCAGCAGCCGCTCTACGCGGCGGCATTTGGGCCGGGCGCGACGTCACTGATCGCCGAGCGAGGCTATATCCAGCAACGCGCCTTCTGGGAGCGGTTACAAGCGTTGGGTGAGCGGCCAGAGGGCGGCGATATGGCGTACGTGCTGCGCATGCTGGAGCTCGAGACATGGCTGCGCTCGATCTGGTTGCCAGGAGCGCATCTGGCGACGGGGGCGCGAGCAAAGCTGGAACTGAGCAGAGCATGACACGGTGCGAGATAACGCAACCCAGCCGTGAGGATATTCACCGGTTTCGCACTGGTCATGTGGAGGCCGTTCACGCAATCTCAACCGAACCATGGCAAACTACAACTGTAGTAGTGTGTGCTCGTCTGCCACAGACATCCCAGCGCCGTATTGTGCGGCGCTGGAGCGTTCGCGGCGGGCGGGCGTTTGTAGGAGGTAATTATTCGTGCAGAACGTGCGGCCCGACCGAACTGGTGAGAAGAAGGCGTACCAGCGCCCGAATCTGACCGAGCTCGGCCAACTCCGTGAGCTGACGCTGGGCGTTGGCGGCAACCTGCCGGACTACCAATTTGGCACCTGGCAGACGGTCAACAACAACTGCCAGGGAACGTGGTCCGGTCAAAAGGGGTGTGTCCAGTAGGGCGGTAAGCCGCCACCGCGGGACATGCTCGGCGGCGTCTCACCGCGGCCCACGCCGGCCGGCGAGGCGCCGTTTTCGGTGTCCGTGGTCTGGTGGAGAGGGGAACGGCATGCGGACGATCCTGCGCATGATGGTGAGCAACGTGGGACTGTGGCGGCTCTGGCTGCCACTCGTCTTGCTCTCCGCGTGTGTGCCGTTTGGCAACGTCGCCATGCCGCTAGTGGAAAAACAGCTCATAGACGGCGTGCTGCTGTCGCGCAATCTCTCGCTGCTCCCCGGCACGGTCGCGCTCTATGGGGCGCTCTGGCTGCTCACCACTGCCGCGCTCTTCTCCGGGAACGCGCTACGCACGTACGTGGATGAGCGGCTCATGCTGCGTCTGCGCCAATCGCTCTACACGCATTGCCAAACCCTCTCGCTGGCCTTCGCCAACCGCGAGCACAGCGGCCGGACGATGTCACTCTTCGTCAACGACATTCCCGCGATGTCTGGGCTGTTTACCACCGTCATTGTCGGACTGATCGGTAGTATCGTGATGCTGGTCCTGGGCGTGCTGGCGATGTTCAGTCTGAGCCCGCAGCTTGCGCTCGCCGCTGGACTGGTCCCACCGGTGGTGGCCGGCGCGGCATGGCTTGTCACACGCCCACTACGCCCAGCCGCACGCCGAGCCCAGGAGAAAGCCGCCGAGCTCACCGAGCGTTTCCAGGAGACGCTCGCGGGCATCCGCGAGATTGCCGCCTTCGGGCAGGAGCGGACACAGGCTCGCGGCTTCAGCGAAACGCTCACCTCGCTGTTGCGGCTGCGCATGCGTGTCACGCTGATGGATAGCGCGATGCAGACCGGACAGCTCGTGCTGTCGCTCTTGGTCACGCTCGTAATCCTCGGCTACGGCGGCTATCTCGTGATCCAGGGTAAGACGACTGTCGGCACGCTTGTCGCGATGCGTTCGCTTTTCGCGCTCGTCTTCCAGCCGGCGGGCCAGCTTTTCAGTCTCGCCAGTCAGGCGCAGCGCGCGCTTGGCGCGGCGGATCGTGTGTACTCTGCTCTGGACGAGCGGCCACAGGTCGTGGAGCGGCCGGGCGCGTTTGCGCCCCAGACGGTCGCGGGCGCGGTCAGCTTCGAGCATGTCGGCTTCGCGTACACGCCGGATCGGCCCGTACTGCGCAATGTCTCGCTGGCGGTGCGCCCAGGTGAAGTGGTGGCGCTCGTGGGGCCGAGCGGCGCCGGCAAGACGACGCTGGTGAGCCTGCTTGCGCGCTTCTACGACCCAGTCGAGGGCACCGTCCGGTTGGACGGTCTCGACCTACGTAGTCTCGCGCTCTCCGCGCTGCGCGGCCGGATGGCAGTCGTCTTTCAGGACACCTTCCTCTTCGCAACGACCGTGCGCGAGAACATCGCCTTCGGCAGCGAGCGCGCGGATGAAGCGGCGATTGTCGCCGCCGCCCAGGCCGCGCACGCCTGGGAGTTCATCGAGCGCCTGCCGCGCGGGCTGGATACGCTCGTCGGTGAGCGCGGCGCCCAGCTCTCGGAGGGACAAAAGCAGCGCATCGCCATCGCGCGGGCGCTCATGCGCAACCCACGAATCTTGATCCTGGACGAACCGACCTCCGCTCTCGATGCCCGCTCCGAGCGGCTGCTCCAGGCCGCGCTGGAAAACCTGATGCGCGGCCGGACGACGTTCGTTATCGCGCACCGCCTCGCGACCGTGCGCCGCGCGGACCGCATCGTCGTGCTCGACGGTGGGCATATCGTGGAGCAGGGCACGCATGACATGTTGCTCGCCCACGGCGGCCTCTACCGCGAGCTGCATGATCTGCAATTTGCCGGTGCAGCCGAAACGGAACCTGCGGCGGGCGCGCAGCCCCGAATAGGTAGCGATGTGGCGGCTCTGGTGGTCCCTGGCAGCCCCAGGATGGGCGGCGAGTGACGCCGATGCGTGATGGACCTCATCGAATGTAGCGGGCGGAATTGCTAGAGAAGGCGGCGCTCGGCGTGCCGCGGGTGGCCGTATGCGAGCCACCCGTACACCACGATGCGGCGCTCACGGCGATGGCGGAGGCTCCCGATGAGAACGTGACGGCGGATAGCCTATGAGGTCGGCGTCGGGATGGGGACCGTTCCGGTGCGCGTGATCGAGTCAATATACCAGTTGCCGTTCACGTTCACAAGCGCGAGCGCCTCGACGGTCGCCTGGCTGGTGTTGCCACGTCGTACAACGGCGACAGTGAAGCTTGCGGAGTTTGAGCCGACGGTGCTTTTCTGTACGGGATAGTCTTCCACGACCCCCTCGACCGAGTCGTAGCTGCTGTACGTATCGTTGAACTGACTCTCCGAGAGGTGCGCTCTCGCGGTCGGCGTGAGCAGCGCGTAGGCGTCGCCGTAGCTTTGCTGGTGCAGCGCGCTGTAGAACTTCTGAACCGTCGTTCCGGGATCGGAGAGCTGGCTCTGGAACCAGAGGCCGCCGGCCGTGACGAGTACCGCGCTGGCCACGCAAGCGATCAGGGCCACGACGGCAAGGCCGCCGAGGATCAGCGAGATGGTCGTCTTGCGGCTGAGCGAGCGCGGACCGACAACCGTGTTGCGGCTACTGGATTGCGAAAGCTCGCGTGTACGCTGGCTAATATCCGGCCGGTCGGCGAGCTCCCGCCGACGCCGCTCGACCAGCATGGCGAGATCTTTACGCTGCTTGGATTCTTTCATGCGCTCCCCCAGCCTGCCACGAACGGACTATTCCTATTCCATTGGACGCCAGTATAGTTTTTTTCGGCGGCTACACGCAACGCGATTGGTACGTTCGTCACACGCCGCCGGCCTGGAACGCTCGACGCCGCGTGCCGCGGTGCGGCGAGATGCCGCGTTTTCGCCTTCGGCGTCGTATACTGGGGAGTCCAGCGTCGCGCCGGTATGGGTGTGGTGAGCGACGCGAATTAAGGCGGACTCAGCATGTCACTGACCGAGCAAATCAAGGAGCAGGCCCTCGCGCTGGGCTTCGACATCGTGCGCGTGACATCCGCTGAGCCGCTGCCCGAGGCGGAGCAGGCGCTGAAGGGGCGCATCGCGGCGGGTCTGATGGACGGGCTGGATTGGTTTACGGCCGAGCGCGCCGTGGTATCTTCCAACCCTCAGGCGCTGTTGCCGGGCGCACGTTCCGTTCTCTCACTCGGCACATTTTACCTCACCGACGCGCCGCGCGATCTGTCGCTGCCGGGCGAGCCGCACGGCCGCGTCTCGTGCTACGCCTGGGGCGATGACTATCACGAGGTCATCCGTGGGCGGCTGGACGCGCTGGCCGAGCACGTGCGCAGGTACGCGGCGCCAGGTGAGGAGAAGACGATTGTCTTCGTGGACACCGGCCGCATGGTAGACCGCGCTGTCGCGCAGCGCGCCGGGTTGGGCTGGTATGGGAAGAACACGAACATCCTGACGAAAGGGTGGGGGTCGTGGGTCTTCCTGGCGGAGCTAGTCACGAGCCTGGAGTTGGAGCCAGACCCACCACTGGGAGCGAGTTGTGGGCGCTGTGAAGTTTGCCTTCACGCGTGCCCGACCAATGCGTTCGTCGCGCCGTACGTGCTCGATAACCGGCGCTGCATCTCGTACCTGACGATTGAGCTTCGTGGCAGCATTCCGCTGGAGTTGCGCCCATTGATCGGCAATCACGTCTTCGGCTGCGACATCTGCCAGGAAGTATGCCCCGTCAACCGCGTGGCGGAGATACGGCTGCGGCAGGCAGTAGAGCCACGCGCGGCTCCTGAGATGGACGAAGTGTCCTCGCGCGGGAGACGGCTGGAGTTTCGGCCGCGCGGACCCGATGCCTCCAGTCCAGCGCTCATTCCGCTGCTCGCGCTCGACGAAGAGGGATTCCGCGAGCGCTTCCGCCACAGCCCCATTAAGCGGACCAAGCGGCGCGGGCTCTTGCGGAACGTCTGCGTCGCGCTCGGCAATCTCGGCGACTCCGCCGCCGTGCCGGCTCTCGCACGCACGCTCGCGACCGAGCCGGAGGCGCTGGTGCGCGGCCATGCCGCTTGGGCACTGGGGCGCATCGGCGGCGGCGACGCCTGCGCCGCGCTCACGGATGCGCTCGCGCTCGACCCCGACGAAACCGTGCGCGAGGAAGCCCGCTGCGCGCTCGCCATGGCCTGAAGGCGGGCGCGGCGACCACGGCAAATTATCTGAACAGTAGGCGCGGCCGCCGGCAGATCAGGCAGGCGCTACGCATCCGCCTCGTCTGTCGCGTTCGCGATCTGGTTGACCTCTTCGAGCGTCTGCCCGCGCGCCCGCTCGATTCGCTCCAACCGCTTCTGGAACTGGGTCATCGCGTAATTCAGCACGTCCTCGCGTTCCAGATCGAACGGCAGCTCGCCGTTCTCTTCGTTCTCGTCGTAGCTGTCGTTGATGACGCCAAGCGTGTAGGGCAGAAGCTCGTTCATCCGCTCTTGCAGCGCCTGCCACACGATGTCGCCGTGCTCCGCCATCAGCCGCGAGAGGAAGTAGACGGCGAAGGCCAGGTGACGCGACTCGTCCCGCTTGAGCAGTGCGACGAACTGCTGCATGCCAGGCAGGATGTTGTTCTCGGTGAGGGTCCGATGGTAGCTGTAGTAGCCCGTCTCGGCGAGCACGCCCTCGACAATCAGGTTGTAGGTGACGCTGGCCCGCACCTGCGCCACCGGCGAGGAGTCGGTGAGCAGACGGTTCATCGCGCTCGGCAGCTCGTCATAGAAGATGTGGCGATAGCTCGGACCATGGAAGCGGCTCAGGTCCGTCTGGTCCCGTGCTACCTTGTCGAAGAAGAGGCGGAAGCCTTCGATGTGCTTCGCCTCCTCCCAGAGGAAGGTGGTCAGGTACATCTCCTCCTCGATGCGGCCCTCCCGCGCGACGGTCATAATGAGTGGCAGCAGGTCCAGCGTGACCGACTCCTCGCCGGCCAGGAAGAGCGAGCTTTGCCGCTCCAGCGCTTCCCGCTGCTTCTCTTTCAACCCTTGCCAGTCAATGTCCTGTGGATTCCAAATGCCGAGTCGCTTGGCTTTCTCCCAGAGCCGCATCGGCGGCAGGTCGCGCCGCAGACCCTGCGTGCTCGTCGTCGCGAAAACTCGCGTGCCCGCATTCGTGCTCATGTGGAAGTCCTCCCGGTAACACCCTTGGTTTCCAGGCGCAACGACTATGATCCTGGCACGACTGTACCACGCGCGGTAGGCGCTCGCGATGTAGCCAGCGAACAGGTTTGCGCCGATGGCGGAGACAGTACCGGCGCCGAATTGGTATGAGGGATGCTTTTAGCAGTGTGCGGAGTTCACAGTCCGCGCATGACCCGACGCACGGGCATTTCGTAGTATCCTGTGAAACGACGGCTCGCGCACTGGGCGGCAAACCAAGGGAGAGAACGACGCGATGTTGATGGCAATTCGTGGGCTATGGAGCGGACTCGCGACGAGCACACCTGGGCTGCCCGCGCTGGGACTCGGATTCGCGCTGGCCGCCGTGCTCACCTGCGTCCTGAGCGTCGCCGTCGCGCGCATCTGCCGCCAGCGGGGCGTCCTGGACCAGCCGGAGCCGCGCCGTATCCACGCGACGCCGGTGCCTCGGCTCGGCGGCATCGCGATCTTCCTCTCGTTCCTGAGCGTCTCGCTGCTACTCTTCCGGCCTGCCAATGACTATGAGCTGCATGTCTACGTGGGGCTGATCGTGGCAGCGGTGTTAGTGGTCGCCGTGATGGCCTACGACGACGTGCGCGGCCTGCCGCCGCTGCCGCGACTCGGCGTGCAGACGCTGGCGGCGCTGATCGTAATGTTTCCGGCAGGGCACGGCACGCTGATCGAAGTGCTGCACAACCCACTGATCGCGGAGAACTCCAGCCGGACGTTCCTGGCGCTCTGGGTCGCCGTGCCGTTCACCTGGTTCTGGATTGTCGGCATGATGAACACGATCAACTGGATAGACGGGCTGGATGGGCTGGCTGGTGGCGTCGTGACGATCACGGCGCTGGTGATGGCGGCGATCAGTTGGCTGCTGGGGCAGTACACGGCCGCGCTGCTCTGCGCCGTGCTGGCCGGCGCGACGCTCGGCTTCCTGCCGCTGAACTGGCATCCCGCCCGGCTCTTCATGGGCGACAGCGGCGCGATGTTCCTAGGCCTCGCGCTGGCGGTGCTGGCGAACGTCGGCGGCGCAAAGCTGGCGATGATGCTAATGCTGCTCGGCTTCCCCATCCTGGATACGGCGCGGGTGATCGTGCGGCGCGTGCACCAGGGCCGCTCGCCGCTGCGCTTCGACCGCTCGCACCTGCATCACCGGCTGCTGGCCGGCGGTCTCACGCAGCGCCAGATCGCGCTGCTCTTCTACGCGGTGACGGCGCTGTTCGGCGGCGGCGCGATCCTCGCCGCGTACCTCCAAACAAAGACCGCCGCCTGGACGCTCACGACCCATTTCCTGCCCTGGCTCGACGTGACCTCGAATGAGCTGCCGACGCTGCTGGGCCTCGCACTGGTCGCCGTCGTCAGCGCCGCCGCCTGGCGCTACGCCGCGTATCGCCGCCGCAAATCCGGCCTGCCGCCGGGCGCCTCCTCCACGCTGCTGCCCCGCCCGCCGCGCCCCAACCGGTCAACGCGCCCAGCGCGCCCCTCTCATGCGACGCCGCACCGGCTGGCGCCATCCGCTTCGGGTACGCATCAGCAGCCATAGCGCATTTCGTTCACAACAGCCCCCAGCATCACTCCCACCGTACCGCGTACTGGCTGCCCGATTCCGCTAGAAACACATCAAGCTCGGCCAGCGGCAGCGGCTCCGGTAGGGAATTGCGCGCAGGTATAGAGCGCTGGATTGCGGCATCGTAGCGCAGGAAAGCACCGAAGTTGGCGGAGAATGCGCGCGGATTGACGCAGGCAAAGTCGCTGAGGTCGCGCAGGGTGTAGTGATGGCGCGGCTTGTCGCTCTGGCCATAGCCGGACAGGTCGAGCGCGAAGACTCGCACGTGTGGGGCGAGATACTCCGCCAGGCGCGCGTTGTGGCGGCTGGAGACGTTCAGCCCTGGGACCAGCACCACCGGCGTCCCGATCTCTGGCGGCAGCCGTCTCCGAGGAGCGGTAGTACACGCTCAGGCCGTTGACCGTGACCCGGCGCTCGTGGAGCTCTCGCTTGCTCGAATCCGCGAGCATCGTCGCCATGCTGTTCCTCGCCGTATCGTTAACCGAGGGTTTCTCACTTCGGCGCCTCGCGTAGCGCCGGTGCGTTACGATACGATGCGCAGGGACCAGGCCACGAATCCGGGAACGCTCGAATATGTGGCCGCGTGGCCGCTGAGGAACCGCGAGGGGTTTGGGAAGCCGTGTCTCGCCACGTCGCCAGCATAGGCCGAAAGAGGATTCTGTGAGACTGCCAACCTGGCTGTACTTCCTTCTAGTACTCGTCGCGTTCGAGCTAGGCGCGGATGTCCTGGCAAAGCAGTTTGCCGTCAGCGGCAAGCTGCTGGTTGCCCTGTTGGCGATCTTGGGCTTCATCGCGGCAAACGTTGCATGGCTCGCGGCCCTGCGCACAGGGGTCGAGTTGGGCAAGGGCGCCGTGCTGTTTTCCGTGCTCTCCGGCGCGGGCGCCGTGCTGATTGGTGTCCTTGGCTACCATGAGAAGGTGACTGCCACACAGGCCATTGGATTGGTGCTCGGCATCGCGGCTATCGCGTTCCTCTCGATGGACTAGCGCGCGGCGAGCCGCGC
>CAYMHP010000095.1:3416-18086 GCA_964390225.1 uncultured Solibacteraceae bacterium | reverse complement strand
AAAGATTTTCCCGAGCGTACCTGCGACACCTGTTCCTCTCCTCGGAAATCCTTTATGTGGTTCTGGCAACAGGCCACAACCTGCGCCGGTACCTTGACATTATGGGTGAGATCAGGCAGTCTATATTGACGGGTGAATTCCCCGAATACTTGAGGACTGTCCGTGCGGCGTCGTCCGTGGATGCCGCGTGATATTGTGTTGGTTGTAAAACGTGGTCCTGACTCTCTTTTTGCAAGCGGCGGCTCCGAACTCCTACCTGAGTTTCCTGCCCATCCTCCTCATCTTTGCGATCTTCTATTTTTTGCTGTTCATGCCGATGCAACGCCAGCGCAAGCAACAGCAGAGGATGCTATCGAGCCTGCAAAACGGGAATATAGTCCAGACCAGCGGGGGAATCGTCGGAACAATCATCGCCATCGAGGGCGACGACACGCTCGTGTTGCGCGTCAAGCCGGACAACATCAAAATCCAGGTCGCGCGTAGCGCGGTCTCGAGTCTGGTCTCGGGTGAAGGCAAGAAGTAGTTCGTAGTATCGTATTAGGCAAGCTCACACTCCCATGAAAACAAATCTGAAATGGCGGACCGTAGTCATTATCGCGACGATCCTTATCTGCATTGTCGGCATCATCGGATTCCCCAAATCGATGGCGGAGCTCCGGCAGAACTGGCAGAACAACATCCGGCTCGGTCTTGACCTGAAGGGTGGGAGCCACCTGGTACTCCAGGTTCAAGTGCAGGACGCAGTCAAGGCGGAGGCCGATCAGGCCATCGAGCGGCTCAAGGACGATCTGAGGAAACAGAACATCACCTGGAACAGCATCGATCGCAACGACCCGCAGCGTGTGGAGGATGCCGATTCGGTCGAAATCACCATCAAAGGTGTGCCCGCCACCCAGTCGAGCGCCTTTCGCAGCCTGATCAACGAGCGGTACGGTGAATGGGTACTGACTCCGCAGAACTCCACTGACTACGCCATGCGGATGAAGCCCTCCGACCTGGTCGCGCTTAAGCGCGACACGGTTGAGCGCGAAGTGCAGACGATCAGCAACCGCATTAACCAGCTTGGCCTGACGGAGCCATCTGTCCAGCAGTATGGCCGGGCGGGCGATCAATACCAGATCCTGGTTCAACTGCCGGGCGTGGATGATCCGGCGCGCGTGAAGGAACTCATCGGGACCACCGCGGTTCTGGAGATCGTCGAGGTGAAAGACGGCCCGTACCCCAGCCGCGAGGCGGCGTTGTCACAGCATGGCGGCGTTCTGCCACTGAACACGAAGCTGGTCAAACAGCTTCCCCGCGCCGGAAACGAAGGGGAGCAGTGGTACCTGGTAAGCCGCACCCCGGTGATCACCGGCCGCGACATGCGTAACGCGCGCTCTGGCCAGGACGAATTTCGCAAATGGGAGACGAATTTCAGCCTTTCGCAGGATGGCGGCAAGCGCTTCGGCCGTTTCACGGAGGCCAATATCGGCAACCGTCTGGCGGTGGTTCTCGACCAGAATATTGTAAGCGTCGCTACGATTCAGAGCCGGATCGATGATTCCGGCCGCATCACGGGATTGGGCAGCGAAGAGGAAGCCGTGGATCTTTCCCGGTACCTGCGGTCGGGCTCGCTTCCGGCCGGCATCGTATACCTCGAGGAGCGCTCGATCGGACCGTCATTGGGCGCCGATTCGATTCACGAGGGCTTTCTGGCCGGTATCGCCGGGTTGGCGGCGGTGATCGTGGCGATGCTCCTCTATTACAAGCGGAGCGGGGTCAACGCGGTACTAGCGCTGATATTGAACACCGTAGTACTTCTGGCGGCGGTTTCCTATTTTCATGCCGTGCTCACGCTGCCCGGCATCGCAGGAATTATCCTGACAATCGGTATGGCGGTGGATTCCAACGTTCTGATTTTTGAGCGAATTCGCGAGGAGTTGCGTTCTGGAAAGGCGGTCGTCTCGGCTGTCGACACGGGCTTCAACAAAGCCTGGTGGACCATCGTTGACACGCACGTGACGACGATCGTGTCTTGCGCGTTTCTGTTCTTGTTCGGTGAGGGGCCGGTCCGCGGATTCGCCGTAACGCTCGTAATCGGCTTGATTGCGAATGTGTTTACGGCCGTGTTCGTTTCGCGCACAATCTTCGATTACGAGTTGTCGGGGCACCGCCGGATGGAGGCGCTGAGCATCTGACCGGGATGTACCCAAGGGTGGGCATTCCTTTTAGGAACTATTTCAACACGGCCGGTGTCCAACGTTAGTGGATCAGACTGGCCTGGCAAGGTTCGATGGAATTATTTAAGAACACCGATTTCGATTTTCTAGGGAAAAAGTGGCCCTTCATTATCGCCTCTCTGATCCTGACGGTGGCCGGGTTGACGAGCATCGTCATGAGGGGCGGCCTCAACTACGGCATCGACTTCAAGGGCGGCGCCCTGATGACCGTCAAATTTGCGTATCCGCCGCCGCTGGATAAGATCCGGCAGGCGCTGTCGCAGAAGGTCAAGGGAGAAGTCAGCGTCCAGAACTTTACGGATGTTGCGGCCAACAATGAAGTGGTCATCGGCACCGAACTGCAGGAAGAGCGGCAGCTGAATATCAACCGCAAGGCCATGGAGGATACTCTCCAGGGCACTTTCGGGCAGCCGGCCAGCGGCAAGCTCGATTTCAACAATGCCAGCCAGCAGGCACTGATCGAGCGCTTGCGCGATCCGCTTGCCCGTAACGGCGTGGCCCTGAGTGATCAGCAGTTGCAGAAGCTGGTGGCCGACATGTTGAACTTCCGCAATACCCCGCCGCGTTCCGGCCTCGTCACGGACTTCAACCAGCTCTCCTCGGTGCCCGGCGTGAGTCCCGCGGTCCTGAGGACCTTGCAGGCGGAATGCTACCTCGCGCCCTTTACGGTTCGGAACGTCGAGATGGTGGGTCCGAGGGTGGGAGCCGAACTCCGGAACAAGGCCGTCCTGGCGACGCTTTACGCGTTGGGCGGGATGCTCGTTTACATCGCGTTCCGGTTCGAGTGGATTTACGGACTGGGCGCCGTGATTGCCGTCTTCCACGACACCATTATCACCATCGGCCTGTTCTCCATCTTCAATAAAGAGATCTCTATGACGGTCATCGCGGCCCTCCTGACCCTGGTGGGCTACTCGATGAACGACACCATCGTGATCTTCGACCGCATTCGCGAGAATTTGAAGATCACGCGGCGCGAATCGCTGGAAAGAATTATGAACAGGAGCATCAACCAGACGTTGAGCCGGACGGTGATGACCTCTGGCCTGACGTTCCTGACGGTGATCGCCCTGTTCATTTGGGGGGGCCCGGTACTCCACGGGTTCTCGTTCGCGCTGGTGTGCGGCATTATTGTTGGTACTTATTCTTCCGTTTTTATTGCCAGCCCGATTGTGCTTTTCTGGCATAATTACGCTGATGCGCGGAAGAAACGGACAGGACCAGCTCCCGCGCCGGCGCCAGTAGCGCCCGCGGCCAGGGCCCAGGCCGTCAGGAAAAGTCCGACAAAGGCGGTTAAGTAAGAGGATGCCCGGAGCGACGAACCGGAAACGGCGGACGCTCGCGGAAGGAACGAAAGGAAGCTTCTATGTTTGAACAGACATTCGTAGCGACCGGGAAGACGAACAAGAGCTGGACGGTGTTCGTGTCGTTTATCGTCCAAGTAGTAGTCGTCATCATCCTGGTGCTCATTCCCATGATTTATTTCGATGCGCTGCCGACTGCGCAGCTGACCAGTTTCCTGGTCGCCCCGCCACCGCCTCCGCCGCCTCCTCCTCCTCCGCCGCCGGAAGCTCCCAAAGTCGTCAAAATCATTCCGCGTCAGTTCGACGCTGGCAAGCTGATGGCGCCGAAGGAAGTCCCGAAACAGATCGCCATGATTAAAGAGGATGAGCTGCCTCCGCCCTCCTCGGCCGTAGGTGGAGTGGTTGGCGGCGTCGCCGGTGGTGTCGGTGGCGGAGTGCTAGGCGGCATTCTCGGCGCTGTGCCCTCTGCCGCGCCTCCCCCGCCCCCTCCCGTGAAGAAGGAAGAAAAGGCGGCGACCCCGCAGCGTATTCGCGTCGGCGGTAACGTGCAGCAGGCGAAACTCGTCCGCCAGCCCAAGCCGACGTATCCGCCGCTGGCCAAGCAGGCGCGTATTCAGGGCGTGGTGCACCTGAATGCCGTCATCGCCAAAGACGGCACTATTCAGAATCTTTCGGTCATCAGCGGCCACCCGCTGCTGGTGCCGGCCGCTCTCGAAGCGGTGAAACAGTGGGTATACCAGCCGACCCTCCTCAACGGAGAGCCGGTCGAGGTAGTGACTCAGATCGACGTCAACTTCACGTTGAGTCAATAAGCCCGAAACCTGTTTTGGGCAGTTTTAAATCAACTCGCAGGAGAGAGAAAAAACAATGCTTTTGCAATTGCAAGTCTGGTCGCTTTATCTGTTGCAGGAAAGCGGCGGCATCAGCTTCGATCCACGTTCCATGTGGAATCAGATGGGAGCCCTCGCTAAGGCGGTGGTTATCCTGCTGTTCATCATGTCGGCCTACTCGATTGGCGTCATGATCGATCGTTTTATGGCCTATAGCGCCGCCCGCAAGCAATCGCGGCAGTTTGCTCCGGCCGTTGCCGGCGCGCTGCGCGAAGGCAAGCTCGATGAGGCAGTGAAAATTGCGGATCGCTACAAGAAGAGCCATCTCGCGAAAGTCGTGGTAGCCGGTCTGCAGGAATTCCAGGCTCACCAGATCAGCACCGAGATTCCGGGCGAGGAGATCGACGCGTCGAAGCGCGCGCTGGACCGCGCCGAAGCCATCGTCCGCGCGGAGCTGAAGCGCGGCGTCAGCGGCTTGGCGACCATCGGTTCCACCGCGCCGTTCGTCGGACTCTTCGGAACGGTCGTCGGCATCATCAACGCGTTCAAGGGCATCTCGACCGAGAAGTCCACCGGTCTGGGCGCGGTTGCCGGCGGTATTTCTGAAGCCTTGGTCACCACCGCCATCGGTCTGTTCGTGGCGTTGCCGGCCGTCTGGGCCTTCAACTACTTCACGAACAAGATTGAAGCGTTTGATGTCGAGATGGGGAACTCCAGCTCGGAACTGATCGACTACTTCCTGAAACGTAGCCAGCGCGGCGCCGGCGCCCGCAAGTAACGTTTCTCAGTCGATACGCGCGAGCTGCATCCGGCGAGTTGATGGAGAGGGGCCCGCACGCGGGCCCCTCATTCCGGCCGAGTTCCGTGGAGAACGACGATGAAAATAGAGTTTAAGAAAGTAAAGGATAACCCACCGGTATCCGACATCAACGTCACGCCCATGGTCGACGTGATGCTCGTGCTGCTGATCATCTTCATGGTCATCACGCCCATGTTGCAGCATGGCGTGCAGGTGGATCTGGTGAAGACCAAGAACCCGATCCCCATGCAGGCGGCCGATAAGAGCGACGCGATCCTGGTCTCGGTCACGCGCGACGGCAAGGTTTATCTCAATACCACCCAGATGAACGCCGACGACCTGCCCAACAAAGTGAAGGATCTGCTCACCAACCGGCTGGACAAGATGGTCTTCATCAAGTCGGACCAGCGGGCTAAGTACGAGAAAGTCGTGACCGTGGTGGACAATCTGCGCGCGGCTGGTGTGGACCAGGTAGGGCTGCTCACCGAACAGGTGCAGCAGGAGAAAAACAAGGCGCAGCAGAAGGCTGCGACGCCCGCCGGCGAGTAGGCAGAGCAAAGGAATTCGTTAAGGAGCAATCATTATGGGAATGGCAGTCGGCGGATCGGGACACGGTCCGAAATCGGATATCAACATGACTCCCATGATCGACGTCTTGCTCGTGCTGATCATCATTTTCATGGTCATCACGCCGCTGACGCCGCATGGACTCGAGGCCCTCGTGCCTCAGCCCCCTCCCCCCAACCAAAAGCCGAACCAGTCGGACCTCAGAACAGTGGTCATTGTGATCGAAAAGGATCACTCTATGAAGATCAACCAGGACCCAGTAACCGAGGCCAACCTGGGTACCCGTCTGGAAGAGATCTTCAAGACCCGCGCCGAGCGCGTGGTTTTCGTGAAGGGAGATCCGGACCTGGAATTCGCGTCGGTGGCGCGCGCCATTGACATCGCGCACGGCGCGGGCATCGATAAAGTCGGCCTCATGACGCCGAAATCGGAGGCCGGACAGTAAATGCGCAACGTTAGCATAGTCGTGGCAGTCGCCGCCATCGCGATTGCGAGCGCGGGCTGCACGAAATTGAAATCGCGCGATCAGCTCAACCAGGGCGTTCACGCTTTTCAAAATGCCCAATACCCGGAGGCCGTCGAGCACTTCAAGACCGCCGTGGAGTTGGATCCGAACTTCCCCACCGCGCGGCTGTACCTGGCAACCGCCTACATGCAGCAGTACATTCCCGGCGCGGAATCGCCAGAGAACACGCAGATGGCCACGGCGGCGCACGATCAGTTCATGAAGGTTCTTGATCAGGACCCCAAGAACACCGTCGCCATTGCCTCGGTTGCCTCGCTGTATCTCAACCAGAAGAAGTGGGACGATGCCCAGCAATGGTACGAAAAGTTGACGGCCGTTGACCCGAACAACGCCGATGCGTGGTACAGCCTCGGGTTTATCGCATGGTCAAAGTGGTATCCCGTCTACGGCACTGCCCGTGCGGACCTCGGAATGCGGCAGGAAGATCCGGGTCCGATCAAGGACAAGAAGGTGAGGGACGAACTCAAGGCGAAATGGCTTCCCGTCATCAACGGCGGTCTGCAATCCCTTGACAAGGCGTTGCAGATCAATCCCGAATATGACGACGCCATGGCGTACGAGAACCTGCTCATCCGCGAACGCGCCGACCTGATGGACTCCAAAGACGAGTACGAAAAGGAGATCAAGGTCGCCGACGGTTGGGTCCAAAAGGCTCTCGATACCAAGAAGATCAAAGCCGAACGGAAAGAAAAGAAGACCGGGGGCGGTATCGTCGCCGAGCAGAAGTAACGCTGTACCAGTATCTTGGGGAGCCGCGGCCGATGGACAGCGGCTCCTTTGTTTTTATCCGCTTTTTTGGCCCCTCTGTACGCGTGTTCTACAATTGAGTTAGTGCCCTCCGAATCGGTCAGCCCTTCCTCGGAATCCGCCGCGGTACCCGTACCGCCCCCTCCGGACCCCGTTGAAGTGCTGTACGCCGACTTGGAAACCAAGATCCGCGAATACCGCACCAAAGATGACCTGGCGCCGCTTGAAAAGGCGTACCGCTTTGCGCGCCAGTGGCACAAGGGCCAAACCCGCAGCTCCGGCGATCCCTACATGATCCACCCGCTCAGGGTGGCCCATATCCTCGCCGACATGCGCATGGATCTGGTGGCTATGGAGACGGGGCTCCTGCACGACGTCGTCGAAGACACCAGCGTCACGCTCGAACAGGTGCGCAAGGAATTCGGCGAAGAGGTCGCCCGCTGCGTCGACGGCGTGACCAAGCTCGCCAAGCTCGATTTCTACTCGGCCGAGGAGCGCCAGGCGGAAAGCTTCCGCAAGATGCTGCTCGCCATGGTCGAGGATATCCGCGTCATCATGGTGAAGCTCGCCGATCGCATGCACAACATGCGCACGTTGAGCTATCTGAGCCCAGAGCGCCGGGAGCGCATCGCGCGCGAAACCATCGAGATCTACGCACCCATCGCGCACCGGCTGGGAATGGGGAAGATCCGCGGGGAGCTGGAGGACCTGGGCTTCCAGCATCTGGAGCCGGACGCGTTTCGCGAAATCGTCACCTCGATGGAGTCGCGGCGCCACTCCAACGAAGAATTTCTGAATGAGATCCGGCAGACCGTCGAAGCGGAGCTCCGCCGCGAGGGCATCCCTGCTCGCCTCGAAGGGCGAATCAAACGTCCCTATTCGGTCTTCCAGAAGCTGCGCCGCCAGAAGATCGGCATGGATCAGGTATATGACCTGATGGCGCTGCGCATCATCACCGACTCGGTGAAGAACTGCTATGCTGCGCTTGGCGTCATCCACAATAAATGGCGGCCCATTCCCGGCCGCATCAAGGACTTCATCGCGATTCCCCGCCCCAATCTCTACCAGTCGCTGCACACGTCTGTAGTTGGGCCGCACGGGCAGACGTTCGAAGTGCAGATCCGCACCGACGAAATGCATCGCATCGCCGAAGAAGGCATCGCGGCGCACTGGAAATACAAAGAAGGGCGCAAGGGGCCCGCCGGCGACGATCAGCGCATCGCCTGGCTGCGCCACCTCGTCGAATGGCAGCGTGACGTACAGGACCCCGGCGAGTTCATGTCCACCCTCAAGGTGGACTTGTACCCGGAGGAGGTCTACACGTTCACGCCGCGCGGCAAGGTCATCGTGCTTCCGCGCGACGCGACTCCCATCGATTTCGCCTATGCCATTCACTCGGACGTCGGCAGCATGTGCGTCGGCGCGAAGGTGAATGGCCGGATCGTTCCGCTGCGCTCCTCGCTGCGCAACGGCGATGTAGTCGAGATCATGACCCAACCCGGACATCAGCCGAGCAAAGACTGGCTGGCGTTCGTGAAGACCGCGCGCGCGCGCAACAAGATCAAGCACCTGATCAATGCCAGCGAGCGAGCCAAGGCCATCGACATCGGGCAGAAATACCTGGACAAGGAAGCCCGCAGGCTCGGCGTTCAGTTGGGACGCGTCAACAAAAGCGACCTGGAAAAAGTCGCCTCCGAGTACGGCTACAGCAAGATGGAAGACCTGTACGCCGCTCTCGGCTACGGCAAGTTTTCAGCGAGGCAGGTCCTCGTAAAGGTCGCTCCCGGCGCGGTGAAAGACGCCACGGAAGAGCCCCCGGCGCCAGGCACGGGTTCCGCTGAGCCCTCGGGGCCACCGATGCCCGGCCGCCCCCAGGATGCGGACGCCGTCATCAAGGTTCGCGGCATGGACGATCTGCTGGTGTATCGGGCCAAGTGCTGCAACCCGATTCGCGGCGAGTCGATCGTTGGCTACGTCACTCGCGGCAAAGGGGTGGCCGTGCATTCCAAGATGTGCCCCAACGTGCAGAATCTGATGTACGACGTGGAGCGCAAGATCGAGGTCGAATGGGCCCGCGCGGCCGAGGATGCGTTTCCGGTGCGCATCGTGGTCCACACGGACGATCGCCCCGGTATGCTCAATCAGCTTACCTCGGTGCTGTCCGATGAGAATACGAATATCCGCAGCCTCGAGGCGAAGACGGAGCTCGATCACGACGGAGGCATCGTCGAGATGACCGTGGATGTGCGCGACAAGAAGCAGCTCGAAAAACTAGTCGCCGCCATGCGGCGTATCTCCGGCGTTCGCGACGTCGAGCGCCTGTTTAACTGAGCCTTCAATTAAGCGGCTTTTGATTCAGAATGACGATTTCGACCGACCCCGAACACATCGCGATTTCCAAATCCAAGGGAATTCAGATCGATTGGAAAGACGGCCATCATAGCGACTACGGACTAACGTATCTGCGCGATAAATGTCCCTGCGCAACCTGCACGGGAGCGCACGGAACACCGCCGCGGCAGCCCGAGGCGGAGAATCCGTTCCAGATGTACAAACCGCGGCTGAAGATGCTCGGCGTCGAGCCGGTCGGAAATTACGCCATTCGGATCGACTGGAACGACGGCCACAACACCGGGATCTATTCCTACGATCACTTGCGCAGCATTTGCCCCTGCGCCGAGTGCCGGGCGCACAGCCGCCAGAAATGAAAACGGCGATCCGCGGAACGGATCGCCGTGTCAGTTCGAACAAAACTGAGTTCTACAACAGCCGGAAATTGACTTCGATCGTGGCTGCCACCGTCACCGGCTTTCCATCCTTGTAGCCGGGCCGGAATTTCCACCGCCTCACGGCCTCGATCGCCTTTTCATCCAAACCCAAACCCAAGCTGCGCACCACGCGGGGGTTGACGGCCTTACCGCTCGGGTCCACTTCCACGTACAGGACCACCGTTCCCTGGAATTTCGCCTTGCGGGCTTCTTCCGAGTATTCCGGTTCGACTTTGTACAGCAGTGCCGGCGCGGTTACGCCGCCGCCCACTTTGTACACGCCTCCGCCGACTCCGCCGCCCTTACCAGGCCCGAAGCCGCCCCCATCGCCGGAACCCACTCCGCCGCCCGAACCAGAGCCGATGCCGGCGCCCGATCCTGTCCCGTTCGAAGGAGGACCGAGCTTCGCCAGCGGCTCGCCGTATTGATTCATGTTGACCTGCGGCAACGGAACATCCGGAGGCACGATGATGGAAGGATCCATCGTCAGCTTAGCGTGCTCCGGAGGCGTCACCGAGGGAGGCGTGAACTGCTTCAGCGAGGCCTTCGGCAGCCTGCCTTTCGAGGCGGGAAGAGGCGAACGATCACCGCCGCCACCGCCGCCGCCCATCTTTTCCTTCTTCGGCGCAACCTTCGGTTCGTACGGCGCGATGTCGGGCATGAAGAGAGGGATGATTTGTCTCACCTGCTGCTGCACCGCGTGGGTGGAGAAGACGGTGAATAGCAGAACCACGACCGCCGACTGCAGCGCCATGGACATCGCCCACGACTTCTTCTGACGGCCGTAAAGGCCCCAAATATCCTTAACTGCAACCGGCTTGGAAGTTACTTCCAGGGGTGGAAGCTTGGGAGGGTTCAACGCCTCTCGGATGTTTCGATACAGAGAACGATACCACGGCTCTTCAAAGCTCTGCGGCAAGAGGCGTGAGAGATGGTCGTCTGCGTTGGAAAAGAACGGGTTGTTAGGTTGAGACAGGTCAGCCATTTTCACCTATTGGTCCCCAAAGTGGAGGACCGCTGTCCACGCTGATTGGACGTTCCCACAGGCAACACCGTTACAGCTTTTGGAACATCCATACCCAGTGGTCTCAGCTTGAGTTTACCACGAACGCGAATCTTCTCGCTCGTAAACACTAGGATTCACAATTACAGTTAACCGATGTCGCAGGATCTACGTACGATTCCAAAAATGGAATCGTACCTGATTGGTCCTGTTTGGGGCAAAATCGGTAATGATGAAAACGTCAACACAATGTAAACGTATCGTGGATTTCGATACGGATGCCCTGATCGTCCCGGTTTTCGAAGGCAAGAAAGATACGCGCTTCGGGGCGGCCGACCTCATCGAGAGTGGCGAAATTACGGGCAAGTCACTCGATTTGGTCCTGCTACACCACGTGCCCGGGGTGGCCGCAAAGCGCATCCTGTTGGCTGGGGCCGGGACAGTTGAAAAATTCGACACCGCCGAGATGCGCAAACTGACGGGTGCCGCCATCCGATACCTAAAGCCCAAATCTGTGAAGCGCGTTGCATTAGCCCTCGAATCGGGGTATGCCAACCCTGAATACGCGTGCGCCGCCGTCGAAGGCGCGATTCTCGGCGATTACGAGACTGACCGGTACAAGACGGCGGCCGACGACAAGAAATCGGTGGAGTCTTTCACGGTCGTACTGGAGTCCGACGGAAACGGCTTGGGGGAAGGATCGGAGCGCGGCCGGATCGTGGCCGAGGCGCAGAACTTTACCCGCGACCTGGTGAATGAGCCGGGCAACCGGCTTACCCCGGCCAAGGTGGCCGAAGCCGCACGCACCATGGCCGCCGAGTTCGGCCTGGACTGTGAAGTTCTGGACCGCCCCCAGATGGAGCAATTGGGAATGGGGGCGTTGCTCGGTGTGGCGCAGGGAAGCGATGAACCCCCCGCCCTGGTCATCGTTCGTTACAAGCCCGCGCAATCCAAAGGCGGCGCCCACCTGGGCCTCGTCGGCAAGGGAGTGACTTTCGACACCGGCGGCATCTCTATCAAGCCTGCTGACGGAATGGAGAAGATGAAATACGACATGGCGGGCGGCGCTGCCATGCTCGGGGCCATGCGAGCCCTGGCTCAACTCAAGCCGCCTATCCCAGTCTCAGCGTTCATCCCCTGTGTCGAGAACATGCCCGGCAGCCGGGCGCAGCGCCCCGGCGACATCGTGACGACCATGTCCGGCAAGACGGTGGAGGTGATCAACACCGATGCTGAAGGGCGCCTTATTCTCGCCGACGCCATTACTTACGCGCGCAAGCAGGGCTGCACGCACCTGGTGGACGCGGCTACACTAACCGGAGCCATCGTGATTGCCCTCGGCCACTACAACGTAGGCCTGTTTGCGAACGAGGAAGCTCTGCGCGACCGGGTGCTGACGGCAGCGAAGTGCGAAGGCGAGCGCATGTGGCCGATGCCGCTCGAAGAGGAGTACAAGGAATACCTAAAGAGCCCGTTCGCGGATCTGCCCAACGTGGGAGGCCGTTGGGGCGGCGCGATCACCGCCGCCATGTTCCTCAAAGAATTTGCCGGAGACACGCCCTGGGTGCACCTGGATATCGCCGGGACCGCCTGGCTGGATGATGGCAAGCCGTTCCTGGCCAAAGGCCCGTCCGGTGTCGCGGTGCGCACGCTGGTGCGGCTGGCGATGACGTGGAAGGACTAGCATGGGTAGACGGGGCAACCCGTGCGCTCGTCCCAAGGCAACGCTGCTCGCGTTGGCGGCGCTGGCGTTTGCCCTGCTTTCGGCGCAACCTCGATCTGCCCCTGGACCAATACTCGAATACATCCGCGTGACGTGGACGGCACTGACGCGCTCGAATCACGATCTCGCAACCGCGGCGGTTGACCCCAAGTTTCGCCCTCTTCCCGATGGCCGCTGGCCCGTTTACGTCGCCCCAACAGCGGACCTGCGTCGGATCGAAGAGGGGCTTCGGCGGGAGATGCGAGCCGCCGACCTGCGCCAGATCGAGCTCCGGCGATTGCCGTCTGAGGTCTCGCGGCTCCGCGAGCAAGGCCTTTTATATCTGCCCTTCTCCTACGTGGTTCCCGGCGGCCGGTTCAACGAAATGTACGGCTGGGACAGCTACTTCATTCAACTCGGGCTCCTGCGCGACCACGAGTTCGTATTGGCCAAGGACATGGCCGACAATTTTCTGTACCAGATCCGGCAATACGGCAAGATCCTGAACGCCAACCGGACGTACTACCTCACTCGATCGCAGCCTCCCTTTTTGACAGAGATGCTTCTCGGCGTCTACCGCGAAACCAAGGATCGGCAGTGGCTTGCGAACGCGGTACCGGCGGTCGAGAAATACTACCTCTACTGGACACGAGAGCCGCATCTCACGCCCGCGACGGGACTATCGCGCTATTTCGACCTGGGAGAAGGCCCTGCCCCGGAGGTGGTTTCGGCAGAGCGCGATCGACAGGGCCGGACGCATTACGACCTGGTGAAGGAGTACTTCCGCACGCGCAAGATCGCGGATTACGATGCCGCGCAATACTATGGCCGGAAAACCGGTCAGCTCACGCCGCTGTTTTATAAAGGCGATCGCTCGATGCGTGAATCCGGTTTCGATCCTTCGCAGCGGTTCGGTCCGTTCAGTATCGACATTATTCATTACGATCCGGTCTGCCTGAACTCGCTGCTGTACCTGATGGAGGCGCAGATGGCGGAGATCCTCGGGCTGGTGGGGCGCGACCGCGAAGCTAAAATGTGGCGAGAACGCGCACAAACGCGCGCCGATCGCGTGAACCGGCTCATGTGGGACGAGCAGGACGGGCTCTACTACGACTATGATTTCGCGCAGAAACGCGTGCGCAGGTACCCGTTCTTGACGACGTTTTATCCGTTATGGGCGGGGTTCGCGACGCGCGAGCTGGCAGCACGCGTGGCCGGGAACGTACCGCGGTTCGAGCGCGATGGGGGACTCGTGACGAGTACCTTCGAAAGCGGGAATCAGTGGGATGCGCCGTTCGGCTGGGCGCCGCTCGAGATGATCGCGATTCAGGGCTTGCGCCGCTACGGATTCACCGAGGCGGCCGATCGGCTCTCCGTGAAATTCCTCTCGCTGGTTCGCGACGAGTACCGCAAGACGGGAACCATCGTGGAAAAGTACGATGTGGTCCACCGGACGACGGAGTTGAGCGGCGAGATTCGCTTCGGCTATCGCTCCAACGAAGCAGGCTTCGGTTGGACGAATGCCGTGTTCACCGCATTGCTGGATCAACTTCCCGTGGAGAAGCGGCGGAGACTGCTCGAATAAATTGCCGTCTCAGCCTAGTTCAGCCGCCGCAGTCATCCCGCGGTTCCTCTTAACGGAACGTCGATCGCAGCATCCTCTGTAGTAAGGTTGAAATATGGACAAGAGGCTAGCCAAGCGGCACAAACGGCAGGTTGCGAGGGCCAAGCTGCACTCGAAAAAATCGGAGCCGGACGTGAGAACGCACGAACAGATCGAAGCCGCTCGGGATGCGAGCCGCCCGGATGCCGCCCGTGGCCCGCTGGCTAGATTTGCACGAGCAGTCCGTTCGAAATTCGGAGGCGCCAAGGAAAGCGCCGAAAAAGCGGAGGAGTAGTTCCGGGACAACCCTCTAGCCCAGCTCAACCTTGCTGCTCTCGTGCCGCGCCGCCGGCAAATGGCGCAGCTTGTCCGGATTGCGCACCACGTACAGCGCCCGAATCACGTCGCCGTCGATCTCGAACGCCGCTGTCTGCACCGGTCCCTCGGGTCCGTCCACGATGACACCGGGCAGGCCGTTGACGGCCGCAAAGCGCACCGTAAAGTCCTCGCGCCACCATGCACCTGGGCGTTTGCGCGTGACGTCAACCAGGAACCGCGCCGCGCGATCGGCGCCTTCGACTACGTTCAGCGCCGCCCGCACC
>CAYMHP010000095.1:2402-3406 GCA_964390225.1 uncultured Solibacteraceae bacterium | reverse complement strand
GTCGCCGTCGATCTCGAACGCCGCTGTCTGCACCGGTCCCTCGGGTCCGTCCACAATGACACCACTCCCGCTCGAACTTGCCAATCGCTCTCTGTAGTGCCCATTTAATCATGTCGTTCCTCCTGTTTCTAACCGTGAGACGGAATAGGGCTTCGGAATGTGACATGACTGGAATCACCGGATGTCATGGTCGGACCGCACGGCGGCACGCGCAAGAGTCCGTTATGAATTGTGCAAAAATGATCGACCGAGGTGATGGCGTGCACGCGATGAACGAGAGCGTTGTTGTTTTGGGCGGAGGTGGGATATTCGGCGTAGCCTGGATGACAGGGATCATCTTAGGGCTCGCTGAGAATGGTCTCGACCTTACAGAGGCACGGGCTTTCATCGGCACGTCCGCGGGTTCCATTGTAGGCAGCCAAGTCGCCCATGGTTATTCGCCTACGGAACTGTTTGCCCGCCAAACCGGCCGCGCCCAACAACCGCGCGAACATCCGCCGCAGAACAGCGGCTTGGCGCAACTGATCGCCCTGATCCAACGGCAGTGGGAGAGCCCGGAGGCGCGTACACGGGCGATCGCGGAATTGGCCAGAGACACCGAAACAAACGGCGCGCCGGAGAGCCAAGCCGAAATTGCCGAACGTCTGGGTCTGCCGTCCAATTCCTGGCCGGCGCGAGCCTTGTCGATCACAGCCGTCGATACATCAACATGCGAGCTGTCTGTCTTCACCGCCCAGAGCGGCGTAGGCCTGATCGAGGCGGTTGCGGCGAGCTGCGCCGTCCCCGGTGTGCGCCAGCCAGTGCCCATACTGGGACGGCTTTACATGGACGGTGGACTCTGGCGCAACGCAGAGAACGCGCATCTTGCACGCGGGGAGCAGTCGGTGTTGATTGTGTCTCCCTTCGGCGCGAGAATGCCGAATACCCCGCAGAGTCTCGAAAGCGATATCGAAGAGTTGCGGCAAAGCCGCCCCGCGGGTCGGGCCGGTTGAGTTGACCGGACC
>CAYMHP010000095.1:0-2392 GCA_964390225.1 uncultured Solibacteraceae bacterium | reverse complement strand
GCCGCAGCCGGGTCGCGCTGATCGCGGCGGACGGGGACGCGCTTTCGACATTGGGCCCAGCTGGGCCGCTTGACCCGGCAGTCCGCGTGCCTGCCGCAGAAGCTGGCCGCGCCCAAGCACATCGAGAGGTCGAAAAAATCCATGCTTGGTTGGGCTGACGCTGCGGTGCAACATCTGTCCATCTCAAGCTGGGCGGCCTACGCCATTGAACCAAACAGAGCCGCGTTTTCCCGCAGAATGCGACCCGTGACCGCGGGGTCCGGCGTCAAGTCCCACACGCCCGGATCGTGGCTGCCGCCGAGCAGAATGCCGTCGCGGCGCGGAAACATGTAAATGTCGCCCGGCCCCAGCGTGCAGTAATCGATTTCCGGCTGCGGGATGAGGAACACGAGCTGTCCTTTCACCGGCGTCAACTCCGCATCATGGAACAACGCACGCGCGCCCAGGCCGGTGCAGTTGAAGATCAGATTTTCCGGAACGTTCGCGATTTCCTCCGCGCTCGCGAAATCGCGGATCTGAATCTTGCCGCCGGCGACGAAGAAATCGCGGCGGAGCGCGTTCAAATAGATGGCGGGCTCGATCAGCATCGAATGCTCGCGCCTCGCGTTGGCGCCCGCAAACGGATTCTCCTCGCGCCCCAGCACATGGCCCTCGTAAAGATCGGCCAGATCGCTCATGGGGCTGCTTGCCGGCGGCGGCGCATACGGTTGCGCCCCCAGCCGGTAGATGGTTCGCCAGTGCACTCCGTAATCCTCACCGGCGAACGACTGGTAACGGCGATGCGCGAAATGCGCCGCTTCGTTGAACTGCGCACGAAATTCCGGCGTCACGCGATCCAGGTCGTACAGGGTCACCGGCGACCAATAACCTCCCGCGACATTCGAGGTCGTGTTGGGCGGTTGATCTTTGGTGTAGATCACCGGTTCGAGACCCGCCTCCTGCAACAGCCGCGCCGTGCTGAGCCCGACGACTCCGCACCCGATCACGGCGCAGTCGCGGATTCCGGATTTCATGCCTTCGGCGACGGCCAGATGTGCAGTGCCCCAGGAGAGCGTGATGCCGGCGCCGCCGTGGCCGTAATTGTGAACGAGCACTTTTTCACCGAATTTTTCGCCGCGGACTACGAATCCAGAGGGCCGGTACGGCCGCAGCCCGGCGATGACCCGGATAACCCGCTCTTCGGAAACCTCGACCCGCGCCACGGGCGGCACCCGCCCCGCCGTCGCGAGCTTTCGGCTGCGCATCGCGCATCCGGCGAGGGGCGCGAGCGCGAGCGAGACGAACGCTCGGCGAGAAAGCGGCATCTGGCGATTATCGCCCCGGAAACCTCAGGGCCTACTTATTCCAGCACGGAGTCGGGCTCCAGCCAGTGGCGTCGGCCTGCTTCTTGAATTGGTAGCTGCGGACGAACGGCTGGTTCAGGAATGTCGGGTCATCGACTTCGGCCGTTACGATTAGGTATGTATCATTCTCGGCGCCGGTCAGGTGGTTGATGTACTCGGTGAGAACCGCTTTTCCGCTATAGGGCACGCCGTTTTTGCGGATATACCCGGGAAGCATGTTAGTGGTGGTCACCTTCAACACTCCGCCGTTCTCCCGCGAATTCGCGCTGGGACCGCCGCCGAGGACGAAGCCGATTCCACCGAGGTCGAGCATGGCGCGGCGGGGCATCTGCCATTGCGCGACCGAGTAGCCTTGCCAGCTCGGCGCGCCCGCCGGCGCAGGCGCGTTTCCGAAATGCAAGATGCGCGTCTGCGTGCCGGCGTCGAATTCCATCTTCAGCGTGGAGTCGTTATCCCAAGTGATGTGAACGCGGCCCGGGCGCTGCATCACTCCCACGGCGCCGTAGGCCCTGCATTGATTGCCGTCCGCTTCGTCTTTGGCGGGATCCCAGCTCAGCGCCGTGCGGCGCGCCTCCGCATTGATCGGCAGATACAGAATGTCGCCCTTTTGCGGGTCAACGCGAAAGCGCCACTCGTCCACGATCATCGACACCCAATATCCGCTGATGTCGAACGGCGCACCGGTCCGGGAGTTCGCGGGAGGCGGCGGAGGCCCGCCCCGGCCCTGCGCCCACACCGAGGCGCACACGACACAAGTACTCAACGCGAACTGGACCAAAGTCTTCACAGACAGATCTCCAATTTATCGCAGGGCGGGCTGGCATCCCGCTGCAGGTTGACAACCTGCCCTACAAGTTCCGCTATTCGAACGTGCCGCCCCATTTCCACTCGGGTTCGCCGTTGGCGGCGGGTCGCGTGATGTTCACCATGCGTAGCCGATGATCTTCCGGATTGCGGCCGGGATTTCCTACCACGACCACGTGATCGCCGGGTTTCAGGGTCTCGCGCGTGACACCCTGACGGCCTAACTGGCCGCCGGCGCCCCATTC
>CAYMHP010000094.1:0-18170 GCA_964390225.1 uncultured Solibacteraceae bacterium | reverse complement strand
CTCAGCCCAAGCCGGCAACACGCCAAGTCCGTACGCCTGCCGGATTACAGCAGCAGTTCGCGCGCATCGATTTTCTTTTTTTGGGGGGAGAGCGGTCGGTTCAAGAAATCCAGAAACGGCGTCATTGCCCGGAACCGCGTGAGAACCTCGCGATACAAATCCTTGCTCGTCGCGATATCCGGCGGAAGCACAACATACAGCAGATACTGCTTGAGGCATAGCAGATCCGCGGCGGGGTGATCGGCTGAAAAGCCTTTGGGCACGCGCGTCAGCCGCTCGCCTTGCAGTTCCCCGAACAAGCGCCGGACCGTGCGCGATCCGCTCAGCTTTCGAAATTCTTCGTGATCCCGGGCAATGTGGTTGCGGATTGCCAGCAGTGTCTCGGGGAGCGGCATGTAGACGCCCCCGCCAACGGCCACTTCCTTGTGCGAGACCGCGAAATAGAACCCGGCGCCTTCGTGCCGGCCCATGCCGCGCCGCGGGAAATTGGCCGCAATGTGGTCCTTGTAGGGGGTCTTGTCCTTGCTGAAGCGCGTATCGCGGTAGAAGCGATAGATGGCCTTGTCGGGATCGGTGACGTACGCCGGGGCGAAGCTCGCCATCTCGGCGTTCAAAGCCTCCACCAGTTCGCGCATCGGGCGCTTCACCTGTTCCTCGAAAATTGGCTTGCGCGGCAAGAACCAATCGCGATTGTTGTTCCGGGCCAGTCCGCGAAAGAATTGGAACGCCTCTGGAGGGAAACCAGGAAATCCGGGCCGCAAAAGAACGCCTCCTCTTATAATTGAGATAATGCCAGCTACGGAAGAGACGCACGCCAGTCTCGCCGCGATTCCCAATTTAACCGTTTCCAGGGACGTTCCGCTCTCGCGCTACACGCGCTTCGGCATCGGGGGGCCGGCCGATCTTTACGCGGAGACGTGCAGCATCGATGCGTTTGTCGACGCGGTGGCCGCCGCGCGCGCCAGCGGGATGCCGGTCGTTGTGATCGGAGACGGCACTAACCTGATCGTCTCCGACGCCGGATTCCGCGGAATCGTGTTGCGCTATCGGGCCGACCGCCTCCAGGCGAGCGGGAATTGCATCGCGGCGGACGCCGGAGCCGTGCTGCAAGACCTGGTGGACTTCGCAATTGCGCGTGGACTGAAGGGTCTGGAAACCCTCGCCGGGATTCCCGGATCGGTGGGCGCCGCCGTCTACGGCAACGCGGGCGCCTACGGACACTCGATTTCCGAACGCGTCACCGGAGTGCGCTTTTTCGATGGCGCTGGCGTGCGCGTTATCCGCAATGACCAATGCGAATTCCAGTACCGCGAGAGCGTCTTCAAGAGGCACAAGGAGTGGATCATCTTTTCTACCGAACTGGCGCTCGATCCCGCGAATGCCGCCGAATTGCGGCGCACGGCGGACGACATCATGAGAATTCGCAATGAGAAGTTTCCGGTCACCATGAAGTGCGCCGGTAGCATTTTCAAGAACCTGCTGCTCAGCAATCTTCCAGTTGCAGTTGCCGCCGCCGTGCCCACGGCCGTGGTCCGCGAGGGCAAGATCCCCTCGGCTTATTTCCTGGAGCAAGTCGGCGCCAAGGGAATGCGGCGTGGGGACATTCACGTCGCCACCTACCACGCCAACCTCATCTATAACGGCGGGGAAGGCACGGCGGCCGACCTTCGCGCGCTGATCGCCGAGTTGAAGTCTCGCGTCGCGCAACGCTTCGGAATCGAGTTGGAAGAAGAAGTCCAATACGTGGGCTGAAGTTCGGGTAGAACCCGCTCCTTCCTTCTAAAGACCGTATCCCTTCCCGCCGATTGCAGCTTGTGACCGGTCTCTTCACCGCCTTGGGACGGCGGCACATCCGCGGACTGCTGCGCGCCATCTCCGCTTCGGCCGATGCGCTGGATCGCAGTTTCGCGGCTCTACTCGGCGGACGCGGCCACGATCGTGAGCGAGTAATTGCCCTGCGGGCCCTCACCCCGGCGGCCGCCGCGCGTGCGGCTTCGCTGCAGAAATTTCTCGTCCAGGTGGAGCGGCAGGGCGAGCGCCTCGCCAACATCAATGTGCTTCCTTCCGAAGTTCTCTCGGCTCTCCGCGACTTCGACCGGCTGCTCGATGGGCTGTTGCAGGATCGCTTCCGCCCCTCGCGCGAACAGCTGTCCATCGCCACTTACGTTGCGGTGAATAAGGCGTTTTACCATGTGCGCGAAAGGGAGACGCGCGCTTTCTACAGCTTCTCCCGGGCGGAAGCGGAGGCAACCGGCCTCGATGACCTGCTCAGCCGGTTTGCCCGGGTCTTGGGCCAGGCCTTCCATGCCGCCGCCGGAAGCGTGTTGTGGAGCGATGCGGGCTTCGATCCGCGGCTCGCCCGCCCGGTTTACGTGGAGCGGGGCGATCCTCTCGAGCGCCTGGTTGCCGGCCACCGTTCCCGCCGGCGTTGCCGCTCTTACTGGTCCTACCCGATGGGTCCGCACGCGCTCATCCAGCTTGGGTTCCGGAATATCCGCCCGTGGCTCCCCCGCGAGCAGGCGTTGCTCGCCGCGGCCGCCGAGCACTGCCGGCGCGCCGCCGATCGCATCGCACTGCAGAGCCGCATCCGCCGCCTCGAGACGGAGGCGCGCAACGCCGAACAGGAAGAGCGGCGGCGCATCGGGCGGGAGTTGCATGACGAGGCCGGGCAGGCGATGCTGCTGCTCCGTCTCCAACTCGAAATGCTGGAGCGCGACGCCCCCGGCCGCCTGCAGCCCCGCCTGGCCGAGGCGCGCGAGTTAGCCGCGCGCACCGCAGCCGAATTGCGGCGCATTGTGACGGCGCTCGGCCCCGCGGTTCTCGATCATCTCGGTCTCGAAAAGTCCATCCGCCAGGCCGTGGCGCGATTCGGCAAGCTGCACGCGGCGCGTGTTCGGCTCCGCATCCAGGCAGATTCCCGGGCCATTCCCATGCCTGTGCAGCAGGCCATCTACCGTGCCGCGCAGGAGTCTCTGCAGAACATTGCCCAACATTCCCGGGCGACTTATGTAAACCTTTCGATCGATCACGACGATAAGAGTGTCAGGCTGAGCGTGGCGGATAACGGTAACGGCTTTAGCGCGGATCGGGTTTGGACGAAGACGGGTTCGTTCGGCCTGGCGGGGATGCGGGAACGGGCGGCGCTTCTCGGAGGAACGCTCGAGGTTCGCAGTGCGCCGGGCAAAGGCAGCCGGATCGTGCTCGAGTTGCCGATCTGTTCCACGCAAGTGAAAATCGATGGCAAAGATTCGCGTACTCTTAACTGACGATCACACCCTGTTCCGCCAGGGCATCCGGACACTCCTTTCCGGCGAGCCCGATATCGAGGTGGTCGGCGAGGCATCCAACGCTGGCGATGCGGTGACGCTGGCGCAGCAGGTTCGGCCGGACGTCGTGCTGATGGACGTCGGCATGGCGGGGATGAGCAGCTTCGAAGCCACCCGCGTCATCCGCAAGCAGCGCCCCGAGACCAAGGTGGTCTTTCTGTCGATGTACGACGACGAGGACTACCTGGCCGAATGCATGGAGATCGGCGCCAGCGGTTATATCCTGAAAGAGAGTCCTTCCGAGCAACTCGTCAACGGCATCCGAGAAGTGCAGCGCGGCGGTAATTTTTTGAGCCCGCGCCTGCTCACCCGTCTGGTGGACGATTTCCGTCTGCAGGGCCGCTCCCCCATGCGCCACCCGCGCTTCGGCACCCTGACTAAGCGCGAACGCGAGATTTTGAAGCTTCTG
The DNA here is from genome assembly GCA_964390225.1 of uncultured Solibacteraceae bacterium. GTDB lineage: Bacteria > Acidobacteriota > Terriglobia > Bryobacterales > Bryobacteraceae > PSRJ01. The sequence goes on along the minus strand of CAYMHP010000094.1, from coordinate 14,435 downwards.
GCGGAAGGCAAATCCGTAAAGGAGATCGCATCCAATTTTGAATTGAGCGTCAAAACAGTCGAAGCCCATAAGTTCAACCTCATGCGCAAGCTCGACATCCACAACAAGGCGCAACTCGTGCAGTACGCGATTCAGAAAAAGATCATACGTCTGCCGGAACCGGTGGCGGGAATGGATTGAACGCGTCCGGTTGGCCACACGTGTTCCGGCTGACACGACTCGACTTCATATAACTGACTTGTTTTCTTTATGTTGAACTCTGGCCTGACCCCTGCATTCCGTCTCCCTGAAGGGAGATGGAACGATGCTCAGGCGAGAAGAACAGATCAAGAAGTTGGCGGCGGTCACCGGGCTTTTGATGCTGGCGACGGCGGAAGCTTTAGCCCAGGAGAATTCCGCGGCTCCGGCGCGGCGCATCGTGGTCAGCATTCCGGACCACAAATTGGCGGTGATTGAAGAAGGGCATGTTGTGAAGGTTTTTGCAACAGCGGTTGGCGCGTCCCAGTCTCCCAGCCCCACCGGTTCCTACCGGATCGTGCAGCGCATCCCGTATCCCACCTGGTTCGGCAAAGGCAAGGTTGTTCCCCCTGGACCCGGCAACCCTCTAGGCACGCGTTGGCTCGGCCTGAGCGTAAAAGGTTATGGTATCCACGGCACGAATCGCCCGAGCTCGATCGGCCATAACGCCTCGCACGGCTGCATCCGCATGCGCAACCACGATGTCGAGGAGCTGTTCGAGATGGTGGCGGTGGGCGATGTTGTGGATCTCTACGGCGGGTCCACACCCGAACTGCAGCAGATCTTCGGCCCAAGCATCGTCGAACGGGCTGGCGTTGCGGTGGGTCAGTAGGAATGAGTTTATGGATAATGTCATTGGCTGTGTTCTGATGGTCGCCATCACTTTCCCGGTCTCGTTTTTCGTGGCACGTGGCTGCCTGCGAGGAGTGATCCGGATCGTTACAGGGGGTGAGCGGCACGATGTGTTATGATGCCTGCCGTGAACCGGTGGCACGCGGCGGCTGCCGCGCTTCTGTTCTTCATTCCTCAGACCTCCCCAGCCGCTGAAGACTTGACCGACGCCGCGCGGGAGCTGGCTCGGAAGACCGCCGCTCTCGTGTCTCCGGGCGTATCTGTCAAAATTGCCTATCGCAACCTGTCTTCGCTGCCGGACTCGGAATTGACCGCAGTCCGGCGGCAGTTCGAAGCGGCCATGGGGGCCACTACTGCAGAAAACCCGGCGGCGATCGAGGCGCGGGTTAGTCTCTCGGAAAATACATCGCAGTATCTCCTGGTCGAGGAGACACATAAAGGCGAGCAGCAGGAAGTGTGGATCGCCTCGTGGAAGCGTTCGCCATCATCGCCGGTTCCGATTTCGGGCGTACTTTTGGACAAGCGGCTGGTTTGGGAGCAGGAGGAACCGATCCTCGACATATCGTTCAGCAGCCCGGGCATGCTGGTTCTTAGCGGAACCAGGCTGGCGTCCTACGTGCGCCAGGGGGAGCGATGGGAAATGCAACAGGCGGTGACCCTTACCCCTTCAAGACCTTGGCCCCGGGATCTGCGAGGCCGCCTCCGGGCGACCGGCAACCGTATCGAGGCGTTCCTGCCGGGCATCCTGTGCAGCGGCTCGCCGCCTGGACAGTTCGAGTGCCGGCAAAGCGATGAGCCTTGGGTGCTGGAGTCGGGAAGCCGCGCCATTTTGCTGGCCAACTTTCTGCCGGGAAGAAATTACTTCGATGGCCGGCTGGTGTTGCAGGATGGAACGCGGAAGAGCATCGCACCGTTTTATTCCGCGGCAGCATTCGGCCAGCCTGGGAACATCGCATGGGTGCTGGCCCTCGTGGACGGGCGGAAACAAATCCTCGACAACTCACTTGAGCCCATTTCCGGGGTGGCTCCGTGGGGCAGCGATATCGTCGGGACTAGCGCGCCCTGCGGCGGAGGCTCTCAGATATTGGCGACACGACCAACCGATTCGAATGAGCCCGATGCTCTGGAGGCGTTCGGTGTCGTGAACGGAGCGGCGGTGGCGGCGAGCTCTCCGGCGAGCTTTCCCGGACCGATCACGGCGCTGTGGCCGGCGGGTCCCACTTCCGCGCTGGCCGTCGCCCGCGACCTTTCCACGGGGAAATATGCAGCGTATCTGGTTACTGTCGCTTGCGGTCCTTAGCCTCGCTGCCTGGAATCCATTGCCGGCGGCGACGCGCCCGCAATATGGCGGCACGCTGCGGGTAGAGGTCCGGGAGCCTGGCGAAACGCCCGACCCGCCTGCCAACGGCGTCGGCATCGCGAACCTGGTGGGCCCTTTTTCCGTGTCGCGCTGGGAGGCAGGGCGGATGGCCTTTTACTCCGCCGATGAGAGCGCCGCCGGCGGGCGCCCATATCTCGATGCGGTGGAGATCCAGATGGGACGGCCTCTGCGCGATCAACTGGTCGATCTCGAACTCGGCAAGGCCGATATCGTGGAGCTTGCTCCAGGGGACCTACGGCGCGTCGCTGCGGGCCGTCGGATTTGGACCTCGGCGCCAGTGCGACTCCTTGCGCTGCTATTTGCTGCGCGCGTGACCGATCCCCGCGTGCGCGAAGCGCTCGCCCTGGCAATCGACCGTTCGGCCATTCACAACGTCCTGCTGCAGAAGCAGGGGGAAGTCGCCGGCGCGCTGCTGCCCCAATGGATTTCCGGATATGCGTTCCTGTTTCCGACCGGCGCGGATGCGGCGAGGGCGCGCGCGCTCAGCGGATCGGTGCCGGCGCAGTTGCGCACTTTTTCTCTCGGCTTCACCGACCCGGGACTGCGCGCTATCGCCGAGCGGATCGCGCTGAACGCCCGCGATGCCGGCATCTCGCTGGCGATCGCTCCGCAAAGTCCCAACCCGGAAGTCAGGCTCGTGGAAATTCGGGTCGAATCTTCCGATGCCGCACGCGCCCTTGCCGGGGTCGCCATGGCACTCGGATTAGCGGCTCCGTCGAACAGCGGCGCCTCTCCCGAGGAGATGCTTGCCGCCGAACGCGGGCTGCTGCAAGGCTTCCGCGTCATCCCGCTGTTTCACTTGCCGGACATTTACGGGGTGAATCCGCGAGTCAAGGGCGGCCCCGCCATTAGTCCATTGGGCGAGTGGCGCTTCCAGGATCTGTGGCTGGAGGGGCAACGCCCGTGACCTTCCGCACGCGACTGCTCGTGACGGTGACGGTCGCGGTCGTGGCTTCCGTCGGATCCGTCGAGTGGCTGGTCTCGAGCACCACAGGGGATGCCTTCGAACGCCTGGAGAGCCAGCGGGCCGACGCGTTGGTGGCGCAGTTCCGCCGGGAGTTCGCGCGCCGCGGCGACGAGATTGGGCGCGCGGTGAGCGGCATTGCCACCTCAGACGCAACTCTCGCGATTGCCCTGGCGCCAGATTACTCTCCCTACTACGGCGAGGCGGCCGGGCTTGCCGCGGCGCACGGCCTGGATCTGCTGGAGCTGCTGGCGGCGGACGGCACGATCATTTCCTCGGCGCAGTGGCCCGCCCGCTTCGGTTACAAGGAGGACTGGATCAGCGAAACGTCTGGCTGGCAAGGCCAAGGGGCGTTTCTGAAGCGCGAGGAACTGGCCGACGGCGCCACCCTGGGGCTGGTGGCCGTGCAAGAAGCGCGGGTGGGTGATCGGAAGATTTACGTGGTTGGCGGCCAGCGTCTCGATCGCGACTTTGTCGCCAGCCTCGTGCTGCCCGCCGGAACCCGGGTGCTCCTCTACCGCAACCTGGAGGCGCAGTTCTCTCCGGCGCAGTTGATCGGCCCATCGGGCCAGGTCTCGGCCGGAGATCTGCTGCCGCTCATCGAGAAGGTTCGCGGCGACCGGCGAGAAGAAACGCGGATCGTGGGAGCGGGCTCCGCCGCCGAAACGTTCCATGCGCTGCCGCTGACCGGTTATCAACACAACCTGCTCGGAATTCTACTGATCGGCAGTTCCCGGCGCGAGTTGGTCGAGTTGGAGGCTTTCCTCCGGTACACCGGCCTGGTGCTGGCGATTGGCGGAATCCTGCTCGGCGTCGCGCTGGCGTGGTGGGCGACGGCGCGCGTGACGCGCCCGGTTAAAGCTCTCGCGGAGAGCGCTGGGAAGGTCGCGGCAGGCAACTGGAACGCAACCGTCGAAACAGGCGCCGACGACGAGATCGGACAACTCGCGCGCGCCTTCAACCGGATGACCGGGCAACTGGTCGCGCAACGCGAGCGTCTCGTGCAGGCCGAACGCGTGGCCGCCTGGCGCGAACTGGCGCGCCGGCTCGCGCACGAGCTAAAGAATCCGCTATTCCCGCTGCAGATTACGATTGAAAACATACAACGGGCGCGCGAGCATCACCCGGAGCAGTTTGACGAGGTTTTCCGGGAAGGCACCGCCACGCTGACGGCCGAACTGGCGAATCTGAAGCAGATTATCGGGCGATTCAGCGACTTCGCAAAAATGCCGGCGCCCGAGATGCAGCCGTTGAACTTCAACGAGGTGGTCCGCGAGTCGCTGAAGTTGTTTGCCGCGCAACTCGCGCAGGCTCGCGTCACCGCGGAGACGCAGCTCGATCCGCAACTGCCTCGCATCCCAGCCGACCCCGAGCAGATGCGGCGCGTGTTGCATAACCTGATCCTGAATGCGATCGACGCCATGCCGGGCGGAGGCACGCTCACGGTCCGCACCATGGCGCGTAACGGCGGCATTCGCCTGGAGATCTCCGATACCGGCCACGGCCTCACGCCGGAGGAATGTGACCGGCTGTTTACGCCTTACTACACCACCAAGACCCACGGCACCGGCCTCGGTCTCGCGATCGTCCAATCGGTGATCAGCGATCATTCCGGCCGCATCTCGGTGGAAAGCCAACCCGGTCAAGGAACGACCTTCCGAATGGACTTGGGGTAACGTCAAATTTGGCGTAGTGCAGATTTATCGGACGGCGATGGTGCCTCCAGCCGGACTAGTGGCCGACCCGATCTGCAACGATACCGGCACCTGAGCCCCGGGTGTAACATCCGAGGGAATACGGACGTTCAGTTGCAGTAGGCCCTCTACGGATCCTGGCGACCCGCCCGCGTAGATCACGTCCGCAGGCCGTTCCCCAATCGTCACGCGCACGTTAGCCAAGGGCTGCGTCAGCTTCGAGCCGACCATAGTACCGTCCACACCCGGCGGACTGGTGACGCCTTCGCCGGTGGCCCAGAGAATCACCACCGATCCGAGCACTGCCGGATTGGTTGCCAGGTTTTGTGAGTAATCGAAATTGAACGCGACGAGTTGCCCCTGAACTCCATAGGTTGTCGTGAATAAGTTGGGAGCGGTGGGCGCAACCGCCTGCGCAAAAACGGCAGACCTCGATCCGCTAGAGACTACCTGAACATTGGTCGTGATCTGGCCTGCCACTGCGTAGGGAACCATCGCAGCAATCGCAGTCGAGGACGTGTAGATGAGAGGGGCGGCGCGGCCATCGAAGAATACCTGTGTCCCGCCAATGGCTGTCGGCAGTGCGCCTAAAGGGGTGAGTGCGAACATCGTCAGCTGGCTCGGACCAAGTCCGGTACCGCCAATCACGACCATTTCCCCGGGAGAGACGGCGCCCGCGGAAAAGTTCGCGGCGCTTCCGATGGCGGTGATAGTCACCGGGACGGAACCCACGGTCAGGGTAACTGGCACGGTCAGCGTTTCTCCCCCGGCGGAAATCAGGAGCGAGGAGTTATAGCTTCCAGCGCTCAAACCTGAGGGTACTACTGTCACCTGAGCCGTCGCCGGCAAGGTGCCTGTTGCCGGATTAACAATCAGCCAGCTGCCGGCGCCGCGGGACAGAGTGTAGCCGGATTTCGCGCCAGAGGAAATGTTCAGAGTTCCCGTGGGAGCCGGGCCCCCAAGCGTGTACTGGAGCGACAGCGATGACGGAGAAACGGACAAATGCGCGACCACGGTCAGCGTGATCGCGATCGTTTGCGTCTGCTGGTCGGAAGTCGTGATAGTCACGCCGCTAACGTACGTGCCAACCGACAGGCCCGCCGGGTTTACGCTAACAGTTACAGTTCCCGGCAGAAAGCCCGCTGATGGCGCAACGCTAAGCCATTGAGCGTTTGCGGAAGCCGTGAAGTTGGGCGTCGCGCCGGTAATCTTCACGGTTTGCGAATCCGGCTGTGTCGTCGAGCCCCAACGGAAGGAGAACGACAGCGCCGCCGGGTTCACGGTGAGCGGCACGACTCCTGTACCGAGTTGCATGACACGGACGGCTTGCCCTGCGATCGTGATGATTGCGTTCCGGTTGTCAGTGCCGGGATTGCTTGCCATGGACCATGAGACCGTGCCGGAGCCGCCTCCAACGATGCCCGCAGCAATGGTCAGCCAGGGAGAATCGGACGAAGCGGCCCAACTGCACGTCGAGTCTGACGTCACACTTACGCTGCCAAACCCCGCCGCGGCCGGCGCGGTGAAGGCGGGCGCACCAAGAGTTACCGAGCACCCGGCTGCGGGTTGAGATGGCGATATCGTGTATACGGCATTGCTGGAGGCAAGTTTCGCCGTCGAATCCGCTTTCACGATGACGTGGAGCTTGGACGAATCGGAACTCCAGAACGCAAACTGGCCATGAGCCGCGTAGCTCGAATCGCCTACGCTGAACTGCGGAAGCAATAGAGACCCGGCATAGCCCAGGTATGCCGTTCCATAGAACTGAATTTGAGTATCCGCGGCGGAGGAGGCCGTGATACCACTTGCCGGAATTACCGCCGTGGATTGCAGAACGGTGGAGTTCGCTGCCCACGTGAGTGAGCTCGCATTGGAAAGCGTTCCCGTCGGCTGCAAGTCCTGGCCTTTCGTGTCCGAGACAGCATAAGTCTTTCCGCAGCCCGAGACTAGCTGCGATCCGTCCTGGTAAAGCCAGTAGTTCGCACAGGCGCTTTGACCCGGTGCACTGGTGTAAAGTTTGGCGACACCTTGAGTAATGTCCCACTTGGATAGCCAGGAAACGTCCCCCAGGTAGAAGTACTTTCCGTTGGGCTCGAGGCGCGGGATGCGTCCATTGTAGATGGCCGAAGTCGCGGTAACCGTTCCGGTCGAGATGGCAACCGAATACATGTCAGACCATGCGCGCTGAGGGAAAGCATAGATATAGCCGTTTCCCGCCAGGAGAACGTGATGAACATCCGTCACAATTGGAAAGACGTGGGCAACGGAAGCGGTCCGCAGATCCACGTACGAGATCCACCCGTCATGACCGACGGCGGCGCGCATCCCGTCGGGCGCAATCGAAACAGAGAAGGGCGCGCTCACGAGCGGCACAATCTGATCGGCTTGCGCCGCCGGATCGTAAATGTGGAGTTCGTTGGGATTCGCAGAAATCGCCACAATTCGGTCCAGCGCCGTGCTGTAGTCCGCGTCGACGACGTTGAAGCTGAGTCCGATGAGCGGGGCAGGGTTCGCGGTCGCGCCGGCCTGGGAAATCGCAAAGGTCTCCGCTCCGACGGAAATCGTTCCAATACGCGATTGCGATGAAGAGTTCGGGCGGGCGATCCAGTTGAGCGTACCGTTGCCCGATCCGTAAGACCCGTTTGTCAGCTGGATCCAATCGGCGTTGCTCATCGCCGTGTAGATGCAGTCGGGAGCGGCAGTAATGGCAACCGACCCGAGGGAACCGCTTGCGGGCACCGAGGCATTCGCCGATTTAAATGTCGGCGCGCAGACGGGAGGACTCGCGAGATTGATGGTCTGCACAGCGAAGTTATTTGCCGTGTTGGCCGTGGCATCCGCCTGGACCACCACATACAACCGGGAACCGTCTTTATTAAAGAAGACGGCCTTGCCGTGCGAAGCGAAAGAGCCCACGGGAGTCACAAACGGCGATAGGGTGAGAGTCCCAGCCGGATTTAGATAGTCGCTGGAAAAGAGTTGCACCTGCGTATCAAGATTAGTCGGCGGGTTTGGATTAAAGGCATAAGTGGAAGGAATCGCGGCCACCAGCTTTAAGTTAGGCGCCTCGGCCAGCCCGGCCAAGGGAAACGAAGCTACTGGCAGCGTGCCGGCATAATACATGTCCAGGTTCGGATCGTTTGAAGAATGGACAACCGTCCCGCAACCCGTGTAGATCCTGGTACCATCCGCGGAAAGCCAGTACGGTGAGCAATCCGCATAGTCTCCGTGATAGGGCCAACTTTTGGACGCACCCGGCGGCCCCGCAGACACGTCAATTCTCGCCATATCGTTGGGCGATGAGCCATCAGCGGAAACGTAGACCGCGGTTCCAGACGCATTCAGCACTCCGTTAGTCCCGTAATACGAGTAGAAGACAGCCGAGGTGGAAGAAGACGACACTACGGTTCCCGAGTTTAGGTTTATCGTAATGAGTCCCGGAAATACCCATGCATAATTCGTGCCGAGCACGATGTTCTTCACCACGGCGGACACGACGACAGTCTTGAGCACGGAAGCGCTCGCGAGGCTTACATAGGAAACGAGACTGTCGTGTCCCACGGCCGCGTAATTCCCATCCGGGCTGACCGCGAGAGCATTGGGGACTTTCGGCAAGTTGACCGGCAAATCTGCCTGAGTAGCCGGATCGTATATGTGCAACTGATCCGGGTTCGTTGTGATCATGATGATCCGGTCCCGAGAACTGCTGTACTGCTCAGTAATCGGCCTATATGGGAGCGGATTCAATTGAGCCGGCAGCGTGCCCGGCAAGGTGGTAATAACGAGGAGGAGCAGGAGCGTAGGGCGCATAGTACATGAGCTTTTTTGACTGTATCGTATTTCACAGAGCAGCGCTAAAGCAGCGCTAACTGAGCCAGAGCCCACGGCTATCGGTCGTCAACAAGTGCGTCGCGCAGCTGATCCGAAAGCAATTTGCCAATTTGAGCGCGCGGCGCGGGGTTGAACTTTTCCGCACTTTGTTACGGTAACCTCAAATTTGGCGCACCTGCTGATCGTCGACGATGATGCGAGCACGCTGGCTTCTCTGGCGCGTGCCTTCCGGATGGCCGGCCACGAGGTCACTTTGGCCGATAGCGCAGCGCGCGCGCTCGAGCTTCTGAAGTCCCATGTCTTTGAAATGATGCTGTCGGACGTAGTGATGCCCGGAAAAGACGGGCTGTCGCTGCTGGAAGACCTGCGCAAGCTCGGCGTGTCGTTGCCTGTGGTCATGATCTCGGGCCAGGCAAATATTGACATGGCCGTGCGCGCGACGCGCCTGGGCGCAATCGATTTCCTCGAGAAGCCGCTCTCGACCGACAAGCTCCTGCTGACCGTGGATAACGTGCTCAAGCTGAAGAAGCTCGAAGACGAAAACCAGGAGCTTCGGCAGCGCGTCGGGAAGCACGAGATCGTCCATACGGGCGAACGGATGCGCGCACTGATGAAACAGGTGGAGCGCGTCGCGGCGAGCGAGGCACGCGTGTGCATCCTGGGCGAAACGGGCACCGGCAAAGAGCTGATCGCGCGCGCACTCCACGAGCGCAGCCCGCGGCGCGCCGGCCCATTCGTCACCCTGAATTGCGCCTCCGTGCCGGGCGAGCTGATCGAGTCGGAACTGTTTGGGCATGAAAAAGGCTCCTTCACCGGGGCGGCATCGCGGCACGTCGGCAAATTCGAGCAGGCCAACCACGGGACACTGTTCCTGGACGAGATCGGCGACATGCCGGTAATAATGCAGGCCAAGTTGCTGCGGGTTCTCGAAGAGAGCCAGGTCGAGCGCGTGGGCGGCGACCGTCCCATCCCGGTCGACGTCCGGGTGATCGTAGCCACGCATCGCAACCTGGAAGAACTGGTAAAGAAGGGCGCGTTCCGCCAGGACCTGTTCCACCGGGTGTATGTCTATCCGGTGGTGCTGCCGCCGTTGCGCGAGCGGCCGGAAGATATCCCGGCGCTGGTGGAGCACTTCGCCGCGCAAGTGGCGGCCCAAAACGGATGGAAGCCCCAGGCCTTTGCGCCCGAAGCGGTCCGAGAATTGCAGCGCTATTCCTGGCCAGGCAACATTCGGGAACTGCGGAACGTGGTGGAGCGGCTTTTGTTGCTGGCCGATGGGCAGGTAGACGCTGCGGCCGTGCACCTGGCCCTGCCGGGGATTGCCGCCGGGAATGGGCATGCGGCGGAGATGCCTTCCTTCCAGGGCACGCTTGCGCAGCGTATGGATGCCTTCGAGCGCGAGATGATTCTAGGCGAGCTGAAGCGGCACAACCAGCGCATGACCGACACCGCGAAAGCGCTCGGGCTCGAGCGCAGCCATCTTTATAAGAAATGCCAGGCGCTCGGAATCGATTTGCACGCGATGCGTAAGGGGAGCGATGGCTCAAACGGTTGATGTCGCCCACGCGCTTTACCGCGGGTTTTTCGAGAGAGGAGTTCGCTACTTCTTCCCGGACGCCGAATTTCGCCCGGAGAGCGAGATCCCCGATGCATTGCCGTCCCTGAACTTCAATAGCCGTACGGACGGAGGTCTCGACCTGGAGTGGATGGGCAACCGATATCATCTGGAGCAGCACGCGCGCCCCTTCACCGAAGATCAACTGCGTCTGTTGGGAGCCATCGGTGGCGTCCTTTCGGCTCGATACCGGAGCATATTCTTCCCCGCGTCGGCCGCCTCGACCTCGCATCTGTTCGAAGGGTTGCCGGAAGACCGCTACGTGTCCGCCTTCCTCGATCACTTCCCTTACCTGAACGAGGAGGGATTGCCGGCCGAACGGGACGTGGTCGGCGATGCCATTGAAGTCTTGCGCGAGAGTTCGCTGATTACCTACGAAAACCTTCGGGTCTCGACAGGCGCCATCCTGATGGGCTCCGGAGAGGACCCACACCACAACCGCCCGGAGTCGCCGCGCTGGGCACTTCCTTATAACCGATCGCTGCTATCGATCAAGACTTTCAACCGGCTCTGCGACGGGTTGAAGACGGTCTGCCTGGTAAATCGCGAGGGTATGCTGGCGGACCTGGTGGATGTCAGCCAGTTCTGCGCGGCCTTCCGCGATCAAACCCTGCCGGCGCCCAGCCCGGACCGATACCGGGCGCACAGCCTGGCGACGCTCTATGGCGGACACATTTGCCTGGTCTTGACGCCGAACGGGGAAATCAAAGTCTTCGCCAACGGCGTGCAGGTGTTCCATTTCCTGGAAGGCCGCTGGCATTTGACCGATATCACTGAGAAGTATCATCAGTTCCATGAGGCGGTCGGGGATCCCCGGCGGGCCGAGCGCCTCTTCACGGCGGCCCTGAACCTGGCGGAGCAGCGGCGCGGCGGGCTGTTCGTGATGCTGGACCGTCCGGAGTCAGCGCGAGCCCTGGTGGCTCCCCAGGATCTACTCGACCGCTCACCGTCGGGAAGTTCCGGTAAGGCGCAGTTGCATTATCTACTGTGCGGTAAGAGTGTGCTGGACCTCGAGCTGAGTGTCCTGCAAAGTATCGCCCGGGTGGACGGCGCGATTGTAACGGACCGCAATGGGCGGTTGTTGGCCTTTGGGGCGATTCTGCAGAACAGCGAAGAGCCTGTCGCCGCCCTGGAGGGGGGCCGCACCACGGCTGCCGTGCACGCTTCCCGCTTCGGCCTGGCGCTGAAAATCAGCGAAGACGGCCTGGTGTCGTTCTACTGCAATGGTGTTGAGGTCTGGACGATCTAGCCCGTCGACGCTGGAACCGCAGCATGACTGCGCGGCTTCCCATCTGAACAAGGCGCCTTCAGCCGCGCCGATAACGGCGTGGGTCGGGCCGGTCCGAAGCCTGTCGAGACTGGAGCGGTGACTGCGCCGACTGAATCAGAGCGGGCCGGCTGAAACCGGTGCTGGTGCGGACCTTCGGGCGGGGCCGCGGCGAAGATCGCCGGTCCTGCCCGTGCTAACTTCGGAATTACTATGGTCAAGTTTCTGATCGGCCTGGTTACGGGGGTCCTGCTTGTTTTTCTCACCATCGGGATTCTCTTTTTCGCGCTCTTACGTTTCCGTGAGAGGCCGCCCGAAATCGCGGACAACTCCGTCCTGGTGCTTCGCCTGAACGGGGAGGTTCCGGAAAAAACTCCGGTGGAGATCCCGTTTTTGAGCCAGGGGCCCACGCTGACAGTAGCGAATGTCTGGAGCGTCCTGCGCAATGCCGCCTCCGATCCGCACATCAAGGCGGTCGCGCTGGAACCCGAGGGACTCACGGCCGGGTGGGGGAAGATTGAAGAGTTCCGCGCCGATATCGAACAGTTCCGTAAGTCCGGCAAGCCCGTGTATGCCTACCTGCACGCGCCGGGGGCGCACGAGTATTACGTCGCCACCGCGGCCGACCGCATCTACCTGGGACCCGAAGACCCGTTCTACCTGAAGGGCCTGCGCGCGGAAATCATGTACTTCAAGAACACGCTCGACAAAGTGGGAGTCAGCGTAGACGTGGAGCACGCCGGCAAGTACAAAGATTTCGGCGACATGTTTACTCGCAGCAACATGAGCCCGGAGACGCGCGAAGTCATCACTTCGGTGGTGGACGACCTGTACGGCAATCTCGTGGCGCGGATCGCCGCCGGCAGGAAGAAGTCCGAGGCGGAAGTGCGCTCGATTATCGATCAGGGCACTTTTTTGGCGACGGAGGCGCAGAAGGCCGGCCTGGTGGACGAATTGCGATTTGAAGACCAGATGTGGGGCGAACTCAAGAGCCGCCTGAAGGTGGGCGATCTGAAGAGAGTCCGCGCCGAGACCTACGCGCGGGTGCCGCCCGCATCGGAGGGCCGGAACCGCGTAGCGCTGGTGGTCGGCGAGGGCGACATCACCAGGGGCGACCCGGACAACTCCGCAACCAACGAGAACAATCTCACCTCCACCGCGTTCGACAAGCTGCTGGAGCAGGTCGGGAACGATTCGAGCATCCGCGGCGTCATTATCCGCATTGATTCTCCGGGAGGAGAGGTCACGGCTTCGGATGAAATCTGGCGCCAGATGAACCTGCTGAGCAAAAAGAAGCCGATGGTCATCTCGATGTCGGATGTGGCCGCTTCGGGCGGCTACTACATGGCGATGACCGGCGATCCGATCGTGGCGTATCCGGGCACGGAGACCGGTTCAATCGGCGTGGTGTTCGGCAAGCCGAATCTGCACGGTCTCTACGACAAACTCGGCGTCACCAAGGACGGGGTGCAGCGCGGCAAGTACGCGGATATCGACTCGGACTACACCTCGCTGACCCCCGACGAGCGCCAGAAGCTTCGCGATGGCATCGATGCGAGCTACCGCGATTTCGTGACCAAGGTCGCTAACGCCCGGCACCGGGGATTTGGTGAGATCGAACCGGTCGCGCAGGGCCGCGTCTGGCTGGGTTCGCAGGCGAAAATGCGCGGCCTGGTGGACCAGTTGGGTGGGCTGGATACGGCCGTGGAATTGGTAAAGAAACGAGCGAACATTCCGGCCGGCGAACGAGTCTCCGTGGTGACTTACCCGCCCCGACGCACCTTGCTCGACCTGCTCATGCGCCGCTCGCAGGACGATATGGTCGAGGCCAAGCTGAGGCCGCTGCTTCACAGAATTCCCTTCCATGCGTGGATGAACGGAGGCCTGCTCCGTATCATGCCGTACGCGTTCACCGTCGACTAATTTCCGTGCCGCCGGCGCGCAACCGAATCAAGGGCTGACCGGCGACAAGATCGCCGGCGCTACCGATTTTTTGCTTGCGGGTTTGCGCGCAGATGCGCCATATTGGGAGTGGCGTCGAGCAAGGCCGTGTAGAGCGTACGAGCAGGTCCAAGTCGCAAGCAGTTCCCGGTACGCATGCGGGCTACCTTAGGGCGCCGGGCGCTTTCGATGATGGATCAATTCCTGTTCTTCACAGAACTATCGTCCATGCCGGTGTACGACGTCAAAGGACGCCGCCTCGGACGTGTCAAAGACGCCGCCCTCGTGCCGCTGGTCAACGCCTCCCGCATCGACCGTTTTCTGGTTGGCGGCGAAGATGCCTGGCTGACGGTGCGCTACGACCAGATCCGTTCCATCGGGCTGGATCAAGGCATTTTCCTCAGCGACGAGCACCTTACTCCATACCACGACGACGAGTACATGCTGCGGATCGCCCGGGATCTTCTCGACCAGCAGATCATCGACGTCACCGGCCGCAAAGTGGTTCGCGTAAACGACCTCACGCTGGAACTGCGCCACGACGGCGCGCGCGACACGCTCACCGTAGTGGAAGTGGACATTGGGATCCGCAGCATTTTCCGGCGCGTGTTTCAAGGGGTACTGCCACCGCGCTGGATCCGCCGGCTGCAGCAGCCGATTCCTCCGAATTCGATTCGCTGGGAGTTTTGCAATGTCGTCGAGCCGGATCCGCTGCGGCGGTTGCGCCTGAACATCACCTATCGCAAATTGGAGACGATGCACCCGGCCGATCTTGCCGACATCGTGGAAGAACTGGCGCCGGCCGAGCGCGAGGCCATCTTCGAAACCCTCGATAGCGAAGTGGCGGCCGAGGCGCTCTCTGAAATCGATCC
>CAYMHP010000093.1:0-18185 GCA_964390225.1 uncultured Solibacteraceae bacterium | reverse complement strand
TATTTCCTCGTGGTGTTCTGCCTGTCGGCCATTGGCAGGGAATTTCACAAATCGGACGCCGCGATGGCGCTGTCGCTCACCATCACTCTTGCGTTCCGGCCGGTGGGCGCGTTCATTTTCGGGCTGCTGGCCGACCGTTATGGGCGGCGGCTGCCGCTCATGCTCGACCTGGTCTTCTATTCCGTGGTTGAGGTCCTTTCCGGCTTAGCGCCGAATTACACGACGTTCATGATCCTCCGTGCACTTTTCGGAATCGGCATGGGTGGGGAATGGGGCGTGGGCGCGTCGCTCGCCATGGAAAAAGTTCCGCCGCGTCTGCGCGGCCTCTTGTCGGGCGTTCTGCAGCAGGGGTACGCGGCCGGAAATCTGATCGCGGCCATCTGCTTTTTATTACTGTTCGACCGTATCGGCTGGCGTCCTCTTTTTTTCATCGGCGGCCTTCCCGCGTTGCTGGCGCTATTCGTGCGCTTCCGCGTGCGCGAATCCGAAGTGTGGCGGAAGACCCGTCACACCACGTGGAGCCATCTCGGCCGCGCCATTCTTTCGAACTGGAAACTGTTCCTGTACCTGGTCATTCTCATGACGACCATGAACTTCGTTTCCCATGGCACACAGGACATGTATCCGACATTCTTGCAACGTCAATGGAATTTCTCCGCAAAGGAAAGGTCGGTGATGACCGCCATCTCCGCGATCGGAGCGATCGTGGGCGGCACGCTGTTCGGGTTGTTTTCGGACAAGATCGGGCGGCGGCGCGCCATGATCACCGCGCTGATGGCGGCGATCCTGGTTATCCCAATCTGGGCGTTCGCGCCGTCAATGAGCATCCTGATCGCCGGCGCGTTCCTGATGCAGTTCATGGTGCAGGGCGCTTGGGGCGTGATCCCCGCGCATCTTTCGGAGTTGTCACCTGATTCCGTCCGCGGGTTCCTTCCCGGCTTCGGATATCAGTGCGGCGTGCTGCTGGCGAGTTCCGTTGCTTATATTGAAGCCGTCTTCGCGGGCCGTACGAGCTATTCGGTTGCCATGGCGGCCACCGCCGCGACCGTCTTCATTCTGGCCGCTATAGCGACCGGATTGGGGCGCGAGCGCCGCGGCGCCAAGTTCGGCGAGTGATCAACTCGGAATTTCAGGGCGGGCAAGAATGGCCGTAAACGATTATCGGTTCGTCAGTCATTGGCGCGTGCGGGGAAGAATCGAAGACGCGTTCGACACTATTTGGAATGTCCCCCGGTATGTCGAATGGTGGTCGGCCGTGTATCTCGAAATCGAGCCTTCCGGTGACGGGTACCGTCTGCTCACCAGGGGATGGCTCCCTTACAAGCTGCGTTGGCACTCGCAGACGACCGAGGCGGTGCGCCCACACCGAATCGCGGTCAAGGCCACCGGAGACCTCAATGGAACCGGCATCTGGATAATCGCACAGGACGGCGATTTTGTGGTGCTTCGATTCGAGTGGGTAGTCGCGGCGGAGAAGCCGCTGATCCGGTATCTTTCCTTTTTGCTGAAGCCGATGTTCGCCGCGAATCACCGCTGGGCCATGGCCCGTGGCGAAGAAGGCCTTCGCGCCGAGATGGCCCGCCACGGCTAAAATCCGAGCCCGCTCCGTGAACCGCCTCAGCCCGGCCGGTAAGGCGCGGGCGCATCGTGTAGGCTACTGACGGTCGTTGGTGAACCGAATCTCCACGCGGGTTTCGCCTTCCACGGGAGCGCCGTTCAAGGTCGTTGGCTTATAGATCCACTGCTTGACCGCCTCCACCGCCGCTTTCTGAAGCAGCGCCGGCCCGGAGACCGCATTCGCAGACTTCACCTTTCCATCGGTGCCGATCATCGCGGAAACCACTACAACGCCCTGAACGTGCGCCTGCCGGGCTACCAGCGGGTACTCCGGATTCTTGTGATAGATCAGCTCGGCCTGCTGGATTTGGCCCCCCTGCTTTATTTGGCTCCCCTGCTTCGTCGCCCCACTAGAGCCTGCCTGCGAGGCCGACCCCGGAACCGGCACAGGCTGCGGAAGCGAGAGCAGATTCACGCCGGGTAGCGGCACGGCCGCCGGACTGGTGGTAGAGAGGCCCGGAGCCTCCGGCAAATCCGACGGGAGAGCGGGCCGCAGGCGCGTGGAAAGCGAGTCCGCACGGAACGGTTTCACCTGCGGAGCCGCGGGTACCGGCTTCGGTTCCTCGACTGCGGGCGCGGGCGTTACCTCGGGAGGCGCAACCGGCGTCGCCAACAGCGGCGAATTCGAGACCGGCGCCGTGTTGTTCACGCGGGTTGCCGCCGCCAGCTTTTCCTGCGATGCCGTTGGATTCTCTGGCATTGGCGAAGGACGTGTCCGCAGCACCCGCAGCGATTCGCTTTGCACCTGCGAAGAATTTTGTCCCGTGACGGAGAGCTGGAAGACGACGTCGGAGCTGGAAGGCGAGTAAACGATGCTGCCGTTGCGCAGTTGCCCCAGATCGAGCGTCACGTTTTCATGCTGGTCGCCGTCGGAAATGGCGAGCACGGCCTTGGCTGCGCTCTTGATGACTTCGGAATCGCGATTCCAGCTCAGCAACAGTTCCCCGGAGGAGCGTTCCACCCGTAGGGCCAACGCCGAAGTGTCTTGTCCGGGAATCGCCGCGGCGCGGCGCGGTTTGTTCATGCGGGGGTACATCAACGCGGCACTCAGGAGCAGCACGATCACGGCCGCAGCTCCCGCAATCCAGATCATTTTGCCGCCGCCCAGTTTTTGGAGGGGCGGCACTACGATTTCAGCGGTCGCGGCGCTTTCGGCTGGCTTCTCCAATTTCTCGCGCGTGTCCGGCTTCTCGCGCATCTCGGGCTTCTGGCGTGCTTCCGGCCGTTCGCGCGGCTCGCGTACTTCCTCCTGCACACGCGAGTCCAGCTTCTCCGCGCGGTCCGGTTTTTCCTGCTTCTCCGATTTTTCCTGCTTTTCCTGTTTATCGGCAGGCCGCGCCGGCGCTTCCGCCTGGGCCGGAGTTTCGGTCTTGGTTTTGGCCTCAGGCTCCTGCTGCGGGGGCGGGGGTACGCTGATTTCGCGCCGCGAGGCAATGGGCACGATTTGCGCGCGGGGCGCCGGTTTCACCGCAGGCGTTTCCGTGGGAGCCGCCGCGGGCTGTGGCGCGGAGGCCGCTGGTTCGGGCGCACGAGCCGGCTCTGGCCTCGCGTTGCTCTGCAATTCCGACCGGCGGAATGGGAATTCCTGGTAACTGGCGTCGCCGTGCACAGAGTCGTTTTCCCAAATGAACAGCCCGGCCGTGCTCGCCTTACTAGCATACGGACGAATGAGGAGCGCCACCTGCTGAGGATCGTGGAAGTGAGCAGTGAAAAATGCGAGATCCTCGGCATCCAGCCCCAGACCCTTACGCGTATGGCTGCGGAAGAAACCAACGACACGTTGCCCGTTCGCCCCGTTGCGCTGCTTGATGGCGGTCGCGAACCGCTCCGCGTCGGCCTCCCCCAGCCGGTAGAGCGGGCCCCGCGTGTAATCGCACGAGATCAGTTCATAGCTCTCGATCAAAACACGCGCGGGATTGCCGTTCTGCACAGTTCCCACCAACAGTCCACCGATTTCCGACCCGCGCGAGTTGAGCGACCGGAAGCTTTCCACCACGTCGTGCTCCAGCCGGTCCACCAGTTCCAGGTTGATACGGACCCCGACAGGCTTTTGCGCGACCTCCCAAACGTAGTACGAGGCAGGCGAAGCAGGCGCATTCACACGTTCTGCGCGAGCGGCAGATTCGTTCATGGTTTCCTCCACCGGCACATCCTATGCCGGTTTTCAGGTAGCATTTTACGCGAAATACTCACCCGATTTACGTTTACTTTGGATATTCACTCAAAGAAATTGTTGAAGTTTTCTACTTTATAGCAAATGCTTGTTACATAGGCAGGTATACGATTAATAACCATCGGGAGCAGTGGGATATACCCGCTATTTACTGTTTCCATTACAGGGGCGAAATCCTTATAATTATGCGCGGGAATGAGTGTCAAGAGCTGTCAGCTTTGCGGGAAACCGCTCGGCCGGATGCGAGTCGGCAGTGACGGTGATTTCTGCTCGCGCGAACACCGCAACCAGTTCCGATTGCGCCGCGGCATGGACCGGCTGGAGGAAGCCAACCAGGTGGCGACGCTCATGCGCCGGCGCGAAAACCCGCGGCAGATCCCCATCGCGCAACTGGCCGCCCCGGGAGTAACCGACCGGCGCGGCTCGTTGACCGCCGCGCGATTCGCGCTTCATCGGGCGTCCGCGGAGTTCCCTACCTTCTCACCGGCGCTGTTCCAGCCGAGACCACCGGCCGAAGGACTGCAAAGCTTTTCTAATCCACTCTCCGATCTGACACGCCGTTCCGAGCATGCAGTACCGCGGGTCATGACGCCGGCAGCCCTGCCCTTCGCTGCACCGGCGAATCCCCGGCCCGTCCTCGCACCACGCGGTATCTCGAAAGTAAGGACGAGCGTCCGCGCGGCGGGCGCCGCGCTCCTGCCGGCGTGCGGGCCCCCCGGCGCCGGAGTTCCGCGCGAGTGCGGCGCCGAGTTACACGTCACACGCACCCCGCTGCGCCCCCCGCATCGTTTCGCTATCGACATGCCGGGTTCCCGCCTGTTGGAAAGAACGCGCCATTTCGATATCACCAGCGCCCTCCAGCCGGCGACACCGGAACAGCGCGCCGTTCCCGGCAAGCGGTTCCGAAAGCGCGCGCCGCAACAACCCGACGCTGAATCGGCGATGCACGCGCGGTGCGGACTGGAAGGCGTTCAGCGGCCCAAATTAGCGCGCCTGAAATCACGCAACATCGACGCGGAAACGACGCTTTGTAAGATCCCTCGGCTAGAAAAGGAGCCGCGCCTGCAGAGATTCCGCCCGCAGACCGCGGCGGCGGGAATCGGCCGCCCCGGCGCTGTTCCCGCTGGACACCCGATTCTCGACAGCGTCACGCGCCCGCCGGCGAGCGATTGCCGGATTCACTGGGACCCGACAGCGGCTCACTCACTTGGCCTGCATACCAACGGACATCGGAAGATGACCCTTGCCGGGCTTAATTCCTATCTGGTGGATTTTGGCCCGACGACCGGCTGTGACGGCAACCGCCTAGCGGAAGTGCGCTTCGTGCCGGGCGACTCGTCTTTCGATTACCCCTCCATCACGCTGCATGGCTCGCTGCCCTCGGCTCCCGCCGAGCGCCTTAAGCCGGTGGTCGCACCGTTGGAAGAGAACTTCAACGCCGGCCTCGAAGACTGGATTGGCGACACCGCCGATTGGAAACTGGATGCCGCCGGAGCGCGCGCGGCCGGCCTGGCTCTATTCCGTCCCACGGCGAGCATGGGCGACTACGAATTTGAATTCTTCGCGCGCATTGAGAACCGTGGAGTCACTTTCGTATTCCGCGCCTCCAATCTCAGCAACTACCTGAAGGTGACGATCGCGCTCGCCGAGTCCGGCAAATACGAGCTGAGGCGTTGCGCAGTCATCGGAGGCGCGGAGGAACCTCCCGCCATCGTGCCGCTGGGGACCAAGCTGCGGCCCAATGCGGCGTTCACGGTAAGAACGCGCGCCAAGCGAAACGACTTCGTCATCTCCATTGACGGCGAAGTAGTCGCCCGCTGGACCGATGGGCGCGTCCCCACGGGCGGCGTTGGGTTCACCGCCCCGCGCGGCGACCGGGCACGGATTTATTGGTTGAGAGTTTCAGCTATAGACGGGTCGAATTCAGGGGCGGCTCCGGGCCGTCCCGCAGGGAGCATTCAATGAGCACGCAAGCCATCGGAATTTCTGCGTCGGAAGCGAACGACAAAGGCGCCGCCGGACACCTCGCGCGGGCCGTCACACTTCACCTTACAGGCAAGCGCGAAGAAGCGCTCAAGCAGTTGCAGAGCGCCGCCGCCGCCGGGCCGGCCTCGGCCGAGTTGTACCGCGCCATGGGCCACATCCAATTCGAGATCGAAGAGTTCCCGCAAGCCGAGAAGAGTTATCGCGCGCTGGTGCGTTTAAAACCGCAGTACGCGATGGGCTGGTTCAATCTGGCTGTTTGCCTGGAGCGCATGGGCAATTGGGACCAGGCGCTGGAAGCGTTCCAGAAGGCCTGCTCGCTCGAACCCTCCAACCTCGACGCCCACCTCGGCTCCGGCATCTCGCACTTGCGCCTGGAAGACGCCAAATCGGCCCTGTTCTCGTTCGAGCGCTGCCTGGAACTGTCCGCCGACCACGAAGACGCGCTGTTCGGCAAAGCCGTCGCCATGCAGACGCTGGGACACGGCGATGAGGCCGCGCAGATCTATGAGCGCATTCTCGAGAAGAACCCGGAATCGGAAGAGTCATTATCGAACCTCATCCTGATCGGAATGGCGAAGGAAGACTTCGACATGGTGCGCGAATATTCGGAGCGCCTGCTGGACATGCGCCCCGATTCCACGGTGGCTCTGGAAGGTCTGGCCGCCTGGTCGGCCGCGGCGCAGGAGCATGCCCTCACCGCCAAGTTCTGCACCCTGCTGGTCTCCGCGGTTCCCGGACATTTTGAAGGCTGGTTCAACCTCGGACTGGCGCACCAGCGGGCCGGCCGCGCCGAACAGGCCGTGGAAGCATACGAAGAAGCGCTCAAGCTGAAGCCACAGTCGGCCGAAGCTCATACGAACCTGGGAATCGTCCACGAGCAACTCGGCGACACGCCGGCAGCCCGCAAATCTTACGAACGCGCGCTCCAGGCGGGCAGCGATTCCTTAGCCCCGCTGTGGAATATGGCCCTGCTGCTGGAGCGCTCCGGCCAGATCGAGGAAGCAGAAAAATCATATAAGCAACTTCTCGAGCGCGCCCCCAAGGAAGAAGAGGCCCGCTTCCGGCTGGGCTATTTGCGACTGCAGCGGCAGGATTACAAGGGCGCCGCCGACGCATTCGAAAGCTGCCTGAAGTACCGGCCGCAGTGGCCCGAAGCGCAGGCCAACCTGGCCCTGGCCTACAGCGGCCTTGGCGAGCGCACCAATGCCGAGCGGCTTTACGAGAAGATGCTCGACAATGATCCGAAGTCTCTCGACGCGCTGCGCGGTCTGGCGGCGCTCGCGCTGCAGGCATCGGATTTCGACACCGCGCTGGAATACCACGTCCGCCTCGTCGATCTCGGCGAGCGTTCTCCCGAGGTGCTCTACAACTCCGGCTTGATGTACGAGAAGGGCGGGCAGCTCGACAAGGCCGCCCGGCTCTACCGCGACGCGCTGGGCCAGCGCCCCGATATGCCCGAAGCGCTGCTCAACCTGGGCCGAATTCTGGAATCGACCGGGAAGGCGGAAGAGGCGCGCAGTTGCTGGAGCAAGGCGCTGGAAGCCGAACCCGCTCTCGCGCAGGGATACTTCGGACCGGCGATCGACTAGTCACGCGCCGCAGGACTCGCCCTGCGCAGGCAGGCTGAAGCCCGCACACGCTACAGCTTTCCCTCTTGGCTGGCGCGGCGTGCGTGCCGCCGCAATTGCTTCACGAGCACTTGAATGACTCCGGCGCAGCGCTCGACACCATCCAGTTGACGATCCTCCGGATGACGAAACATTGCGGCTAGCACCTGGCCGCATTCGCGGCAGTTCCGCCGGCCGGAGGTGATCGCGACGATTTGCACGCCGGCCGCGCTCTTGGACAGGGAGCGGACGAAGCTGGATGCTCCCGCGCACGCGCAATTCACGACCATAACATCGGGACGAAGTCGGAATTTCGTGAGCAGCGCCTGCGCGTCTCGCACCGTGCGCGCAGGGAATGCGGCCACGTCGCGTTTCCTCAGTTCCTCCGCAAGCGCGACCATGTACCCGAGTTCGCTGTCCAGCATGAGAACGGTGGGAGTGCGCGGTTGCGGCATGCCAACTAGCGTTCAAGCGTGGAACGGCGTAGGGGTTTTCGGTCGAATCCGGTAATCGTATCGGATTATTCCGACCGCGGTGCCGGATTCATTGCTCCTGAGAACTTTTCCAACTACAGTGAGCCGCAACGGACAGCGCTGGTCTAGCAGCGCTGGCCAGTCGATAAACAGTTGAATCTGCTTCCCAACCGGCAAAATCATCTCGCTTTTGAGCAGGACGCCGCCACTACTGATGTTGGAGGTGACGGCTTGGGCTTGAACTCCCGCGAGCACGAACTGCGCGCGCGCGGCGATCGGAAACCGCTGGTGGTGCCGGCGTTCGTACGGAGCGGAGCCGGACCTTAAGTGGGGAGCGGGGGACATTCTCCCTCCTTACTTTTTGAGTGACACTGGCATATTTCCATACGTGCTCCGTGCTGTCAAGCACTATTTAGGGGAAACCCGCTTTTATTGCCTTGATTTTTGCAGAATGGCGGAGCTTTTGTGGTAGCCTTGCCTCGCGCTTTTGAGGAGCATTTTCGCCGGCTTCGGTGGCGTTATTCAGGCATTAGGAGTCAAGTCAGCGTACGGCGGCCGGGAAAGCGCCTTCAATTTGTAAATCAGCTGGCTCGGCCGGAGAAGACGAGGCGTGAGAATAAAAACGGTGTCAACTCTGTCTCACACACCCTTTGCGCGGTGCTGAGGCAGGCGGCATGCATATAATCGCGATATGGAAATCACCTGGCTGGGTCACGGCACGTTCCAACTGCGGCTCGCATCCGGGCAAGTCATTCTGATGGACGCCTGGACCGAGGGAAATCCGGCGTATCCGCAGGGTTATGAAATCACCCGCATAGACACGATGTGCATCACCCACGGACACTTCGATCACATTCACGACGCGGTGCCGCTGGCCAAGAAATTCTCGCCGGAAGTCGCTGGCATCTATGAGACCTGCACCTGGCTGGAATCGAAGGGCGTCGAAAAGACCCAGCCGATGAACAAGGGCGGCTCGCAAAAACTCGGCGACGTCACGCTCACAATGACGCACGCCGTTCACAGTTGCGGAATTCTCGACGAGGGGAAAATAATTTACGGCGGCGAGGCCGCCGGCTACGTGCTGCGGTTGCCGGACGGCCGCAGCGTTTACTTCGCCGGCGACACCAACGTATTTATGGACATGCAGTTGATCGAGCAGCTCTACCGGCCCGAGCTGGCGTTCCTGCCGATCGGGGACCTGTTCACGATGAGCCCCCGCGAAGCCGCCGTCGCCTGCAAGCTGCTGCGGCCGAAGAAAGTGATCCCGATGCACTTCGGGACGTTCCCACCGCTCACCGGCCGTCCCGCCGATCTGGCGCAGTTGGTCAGCGGATCAGGCACGGAGGTGTGGCCGCTCGAACCCGGCAAGCCGGTTGAGTGGTAATTTCGGGGAGTTCAAGAACTAAGGCAAACCGGCGGCAAGACCGCCGGCGCTACGGGCTCCGCGATCGGGGCTGAGGAATTACCGGGCGCTCCGATCCGGCGTAGCGCCGTCGATCTTGTCAACGGCTTTCCGCGGGGCAGATTCACCGGCGGCAAGACTGCCCGCCGTTACTTCTTGCTGTGCTTCTCCAGCATTTTGCGCCGCACCACAGCGCCGTAGACATTGCCTTGCGCATCCACGCCGACGCCTTCGGCGCCACTGTGCTCGGTGGTCGTCGATTCCATATCTTCGATGAAGGCGGTCACTTTGCCGTCCCTGGCGCTACCGATGCGGATTCCCTTTTTCCAGCCCGGCTCATCCGGCCCCCACGACTCTGAATCGGCCACGTAGATGGTGTCGTCCTTGTCGATGAAGATTCCGCTGGGCCGGCCGAACTGTCGCCATTCGTCGAGAAACTTGCCGTCCTGATCGAAGATCTCGATACGGTTATTGTTGCGGTCGCCGACGAACAGTCGTCCCTGCGAATCGATCGCGATCGTGTGCGGCGCGTCGAACTCACCAGGGCCGGATCCCTTCTTGCCCCACGCCTTGAGGAACTTGCCGTCTTTCGAGAACTTCGAGACACGATCGTTGCCGGGGGTTCCACCGACGTGCCCTTCTGTCACGAAGATGTCGCCAGTGCGCGCGACGGCGACATCCGTCGGCTCATCGAACAGTCCGGGTTCGGCGCTCGCAACTCCGGCTTTGCCCAAGGTCATGAGGAGCTTTCCGTCCGGGCTGAATTTGAACACCTGATAACCCTTACCGTCTTTGATCTGCGCGTCGGTCACCCACAGGTTGCCTTGCGCATCGACAGTGGCCCCGTGCGGAAACACGAACATCCCCGAGCCCCAGCTCTTGAGGAGTTTGCCCGAGGAATCGAATTTGAGAATAGGCGCTTCGGTCCTTCCCGCGCACGAGTTCTCGTGGCACCGATGGATGACGTAGATGCTGCCATCGGGCGCTGCTTCGACAGCAGTCACGGCCGCCCACGGCGCACCGTCGGGAGGATGCGCCCAGTCGCGCACGGTCCGATACGGGTTCGGAAGATCATTCAGCGGCTCCGTGGCTGCTGCTCCGTAAGCTGTCGCGCCCATCAGCCCCCAAGCCGTGAGTGCGAGGACGATCGTGCGGGGTGCTTGTCTCATGAGAACCCTCCGGAACGGGATTGTACTACTTCCCTTCCCCATTCGCAGCGCTCGCGGTGCGGCGGATGAATTGGAAATTTCGGTCGCGGCAGTCAAGCCGCGATTCGTGCTATCGACCGACGGATTCGGCGCCAGGGCCGCGCGATCATTGGCGCGGTTGGGGGTTGGCTGCGATTGGGGTAACGCCGAAGTGGAAACAGGTCGGCCCGCCGCTTTTTGTGTGCTACGCTCTTTTATCACCGCGGATAAGCATCCGCACCCTGGCCTGTTTTACCGAGCTCACGGAACACTTGCGATTGAGGGCATTTTGATGACGTGCAGACTACTATTTGCCGGGCTGATTCTGCTGGTTTCCACGGCGCGCACGCAAAGCATGGATCCCGCCACCCGGGCACTGATCGAGAAACTGCAGGCGCGCATCGACAGCCTGGAAAAGAGAGTGGCCGACCTGGAGAGTGAAAAGGCCGCCGTGCGCGCCCCGGCCCCTGCTACCGTGAGTTCGCTTCCGGCAGCGGCGGCCACGCAGGCTCCCCCAACGGCCGCTCTCCACGACCACGACCAGGCGCCGGGGCCGGCGGTCGAAGAGACCGCGCAGCCGGTGTACCCGTCGCTCAAAATTTCCGGCTTCAGCGATATCGATTTCGCGGCGACCAACCTGCGCGGACCGAACGGAGGCTTCGGGGCACAAACTCTCCTGCAGCAGCACAGCGGATTCGAGGAGGGCCAGTTCATTCTGCACTTAAGCTCCGCGCTCTCTCCGAAGGTGACGGTCTTCTCGGAACTGAGCCTCACGGCGCGCGCCGACGCCGGCACCGGACCCACGCCCGCGCCCGGCTTTAACCCCGAAGTCGAGCGCATCATTATCCGCTATGACGTGAACGACTACTTCAAAATGTCGTTCGGACGCTACCACACCCCCATCAACTACTGGAACACCGCCTTCCATCACGGACAGTGGCTGCAGACCACCATTAGCCGGCCCGAGATGACGCAGTTCGGCGGCAGTTTCATTCCCGTACACTTCGTCGGAACGCTGGTGGAAGGCGAAGTGCCCGCCGGCGGGCTGAACCTCAACTACAACGTCGGGCTCGGAAACGGCCGCGGACAAGTCATTAGCCGGCCTGGCGATTTCGGCGACATCAACAACAACCGCGCCTGGCTGGTGAATCTCTTCGTGAAGCCGAATCTCCCGTACGGACTCCGCGTGGGCGGCTCCGTGTACCGCGATGAGATCAACCCGATCGCCGGCCCTATCGCTCGCGAGTGGATTCAGTCCGGGCACATCATCTGGCAGAAGGAAACGCCCGAGTTCATTGCCGAGTTCGCCAACGTGAACCATCGTGCGGTGAACAGCTCGTTCAACAGCAATAGCCAGGCATTTTATGTGCAAACGGCGTATCGCCTGCCGGGATCGCTCCGGACATTGAAGCCGTATTACCGGTTCGAGTACATTCATGTGCCGCGCGCCGATGCGATCTTCCGCAACGTGGTCCCCGTATTCCACTCTTCCACGGCGGGATTGCGGTATGACATTACCAGCTTCGCAGCATTCAAGCTGGAATACCGCGACTACACACGCCGCGACCTACCGTCGATCCACGGAATCTTCACGCAGACGAGCTTTACGTTCTGAGCCCATGCGGATCTCTCGTATGATGATTTCGAGACGCGCGATCCTGCGGGCGGCATCCGTGTGCTCCGTCCTGTACCGGTTGCGCGCGGCTGCAACAGGCGACGTAGCTATCGTCGTGCGGCCGGATGTGCCGGTGGACAACCTCACGTTTGCGGAACTACGGCGGCTGTTGCTGGGCGACCGGCAGTTCTGGTCCTCGAATCTCCGCGTCACCCTGCTGGTCCGTGCGCCGGGCGCGCGCGAACGCGAGGTGGTGCTGAAGACGATCTATCAAATGTCCGAGGCGCAGTTCCGGCAGTATTGGATCGCCAAGGTCTTCCGCGCCGAGGCCGCCAGCGGGCCCCGTATCGTCTATTCCAACGAAATGGCGGCGGAACTGGCGTCCGCGATCCCGGGAGCCGTAGCTTTCGTCGATGCCGACCAGGTGCCGAAGGGCCTCAAGGTACTCCGGATCAACGGCCTGCTGCCGGGCGAGAAGAACTATCCTTTGCGATAATTGGACCTGTCCCCGAACACAGAGTTCGCTCGTTAGACAGTTCGATGATCGGCCGCACCATTTCGCACTACCGTATTCTTTCTGTCGTCGGAAGAGGCGGGATGGGCGTGGTCTACAAGGCCGAAGATATCCGGCTGGGCCGGCCCGTTGCGGTGAAAGTGCTTCCCGACGGCCTGGCGATCGATCGCGCGGCGGTAGAGCGATTTCAACGCGAGGCGCGAGCCGTCTCCTCGTTGAACCATCCGAACATCTGCACCCTCCACGATATCGGCGAAGCCGAGGGCCATCCGTTTCTCGTGATGGAATTCCTGGAGGGCCAGACCCTGGCGCAGCGGATCGGCAATCAAGGGCTGCCGTTAACCGAATTGATGGACGCGGCCATCCAAGCCGCGGACGCGCTGGATGCGGCGCACTCGCGCGGAATCCTCCACCGCGACATCAAGCCCGGCAACATTTTCCTCACCAGCAAGGGACACCTCAAAGTGATGGACTTCGGCCTGGCGAAGGTCACGGGTGGCGAGCGGCGGAGTGAGGGCGGCGATGCCGATTCGCAGTCCGAAACAGCGGCCATCGACCAGTTTTCGACCAACCCAGGCTCCACGCTCGGCACGGTGGCGTACATGTCGCCCGAGCAGGCAAGAGGCGAAGAGCTGGACATCCGCAGCGATCTATTCTCGTTCGGCGTGGTTTTGTATGAGATGGCGACCGGCGCCTCTCCGTTCGCGGGCAATACAACCGCGCTCACGTTTGTCTCCATTCTGAACAACGCTCCGGTTCCGCCGGGACGCCTCCGGCCCGACCTGCCAGCCGAACTGGAGCGCATCATCTTGAAAGCGCTCGAGAAGAACCGCGATCTGCGCTATCAAAGCGCGGCCGAGATCCGCGGCGATCTGAAACGCCTCCGCCGCGATTCGGATCCGACTCGTGTGCTGCCTCCGTCGGCCGAAGTGCCCTCGGTGATCACTCCCGCCTATCGAGATCTGCCGGCCAGTGCAAGCGGGCGCGTTAATTCGGCCTCCTCGGCCCCGGCTCCTGCGCCACCCTCATCAGACGTGGCCGCGTCCCAGGCCGGGTGGCCGCGTCGCGCCTTGCTCGCGATCGGTGGGATTGCCGCGGCTCTCGCGATCCTCGCGGCCTACCTGCATTTCCGCGCGCAACCGATGGATTCCATCGCGGTCCTGCCGTTCGTCAATATCAGCGGAGACCCGAATACCGAATATCTGAGCGACGGCATTGCCGAAGGGATTATCAATAACCTTTCGCAGATGCCCAAATTGTCTGTGCGTTCGTTCAGCTCGGTGGAACATTTCCGGAAGAGAGACATCAGCCCGGAGGCCGCCGGCCGCGAATTGTCCGTCCGCGCTGTGCTTGCGGGCCGGCTGATTCAGCGCGGCGACCGCTTCGCCATCAACGCCGAGTTGATCGACGTCAACGGCGATCGCCAGATCTGGGGCAGCCAGTATAACCCGACGGCCGCGGAGCTGCCATCCATCCAGGAACAGATCTCGCGTGAAATCACGCAGAAGCTACAGCTCCAGCTCACCGGGCAGGATATGCAGCGGATGGCGCGGCAGAACACCGGAGACACCGCGGCCTACCAGCTTTATCTCCAGGGGCGATACCAATGGAACAAACGCAGTCTGGAGGGTATGCAGGGAAGCATCGATTTGTTCCAGCAGGCGATTCAGAAAGACCCGCAATACGCGCTCGCCTATGCGGGCCAAGCGGATGCGTACGCGCTGCTGGCCGACTTCAACGTCCTGCCGGCGCGCGAGGTCCTTCCCAAGGTGGAGAGCGCCGCGCAGAAGGCCATCCAACTGGAGGACAGCCTCGCCGAAGCGCATACCTCGCTTGCCTGGGCGCGCTTCCACAATTGGGATTGGGCCGGCGCCGAGCGCGAGTTTCAACGCGCCATCGAATTGAACCCGAGCTACCCGACCGCGCACGCCTGGTATGGCGACTTTCTGATGGTTACTGGCCGATTCGATGAGTCGCTGGTGCAGATGAACCGCGCGTACGAGCTGAACCCGCTCTCCCCTGTCATCAACATCGCGCTGGGCTACCGCTTCTACTACGCGCGTCAGTACGCACAGGCAATGGACCAATGTCAAAAGACGCTGGCGATGGACTCTACCTTCGTTCCCGCCCACGTTTACCTGGCCCGCGCCTACGAACAGCAAAATATGTATCCCGAAGCTGTGCGCGAGATGCGCTCGGCGCTCGAGCTCTCTGAAGGCGACACCAACGAGCTTGCCGCTTTGGGACAGGTGTATGCCGCCACCCGGCAGCCGGCGGAGGCGCGGAAGATTCTCTATCAGCTCAAGCAACGGTCCGAGCAGACCTACGTGCAGCCGCTCGCGATTGCCGCGATTCACATTGCGCTCGGAGAAAAGGACCAGGGTTTCGACTGGCTGCAAAAGGCGTATCAGGACCGCTCCACCGGCCTGGCCTACCTGAAGGTAGACCCCTGGTACGACTCGATCCGCACCGATCCGCGCTTCGCCGATCTGCTCCGCCGCGTGGGTTTCCCGGCCGCGAAGTAAGCACGCCCTGAACTGCCCGCGGCTCAAAACGGGGCGGCACCAAACCGGCCCATTTTCAGCCGCGCCAGCGATGGCGCAGTTCTGGTTAGCGCGGCCTGACAGTGCGAGAGCGCGGCAGGAGATTCGCCGCATCTGGCACGCGATTTAGCCAGATATGAAATCACAGCAATGGCGCGTCCGAGTGAAACCTCTGATAGACTGATTTCACACTAGAAGAGCCAGCTTTTTTGCGCGTGATTCATTCAATTGCGCGAGAGAATTCGGGAGTCTGACGCGGGGGGTAGAAAATGGGCGCCGACGACCAACTGGAGCTGACTGGAAGCGCCGAAGACGAAGCGGCCGTGTCACGGGGTGGAGAAGCGGCTGGGAAATCCAAGGGTCAAAAGCCGAAAGACCACTGGGACAAACTGCAGGCACTTTCGCCGCTGATTACCGGAATTGTGCTGGCCGCGATCGGGTATTTCCTCACCGGCTCCGTCAACCAGGCACTCCAGAAGAGCCAATTACAGTTCAGCTATGTGAAAGAAATGCAGGAGCTGCTGGGCAAGCTGAGCGACCCAAAGACCGATCTGGAAGAAGCTAAGAGCGTGGCGGTGGCACTCGCCGCATTCGGCTCCTATTCCATACACCCTCTGCTCAACGAGATTGAGAGCGAGGCGCCGAACCGCCAGACGGCAGGGGAGATCGGGCTGCGCACAGCAACCCTCGCGGATCCGAAGAACGCGTGCCCAGCGCTCGCCGGGGTTTTAGAGAACCGGACCGCGGCATACAACTGGTTCACGCACCGGGCAGCAATCCGAATATTGGGGATCGCCAATTGTCAAGCGGCACGGCCGGTGTTGACTCGCTACCAGTCCCGGCTGAGTGCGGCGACGGCATCACCGGAAGGATACAGCGCATTCCAGGCATCCCTTGCCGGCAACCCGGCGGTGACCAGAGAGACCGTCGACGAGTTGAAAGCCGCATTGGAGAAAACGTTAAAACTGCTGGATCAGGGCAGATTGCAGCAATGAGGTCAACCCAATGCTTCTCGACCGCATACTTCTTCTTCTGAGCCTTGCAGCCGTAGTGGCGCCGGCGCAGATGCGCGAATGTCCGGCGATGTCCGTCGACGGCTATAAGATCGTGTTGGATAACGTCAGCGTGCGGGGTTCCAAAACCGACTTTTCTACTTTGTTGCTCACCCGCTTGCGGCAGAAGGTGCAACTGGATCTGGGCGACATCCAGCTCGATACGACGCCGCAATTGGTCGTGGTTCCGTGTCGCGACCGCACGCCGCAGGACGTCACCGATTTCAATCCGACCGTCGTCGATTCGCTCAACGGTCACAGGGTGCTGGTAGAGATATGGGGACGGATCGAAGCGCGCAGCGGAGTGTCCGTCCAGAGGGCACAATTGAATTTCACGCTGGTCCCGATCAGCTACTACGATCGATCCGTCGTGCCGGTGGGAGGCTTCTCGACAGACTACCAGCAGCGTGTCCGGGGAGATCCGGACGAACTCGTGAAAATGTTCGGAGCGTTCTCCGATCTCAAGGCGTACGTCTCCATCGCCGCGGGAGTCAAGTCGCTCAAGGAGCATGAGTACGACCAGGCGTTCCTTTGCTTCTGCCGGGCGCGCTCGTTGCTCGGTCTACCGCCCACCGGCGTCGAGCCTCCCGTGCGAAACGCGCTTACGCGCTACCTGGATCAGAAGGTGGCCGACACCTTCACACAGGCGCACACGGACAGGTCGGTCAAGAGCGCTCTGAGCCTGGCCGGCACGAAACCGATGTGCCCGGGAGCAGTGCAATGAGACTACAGCTTTATGCACTCGTCGCGGTCGCTGCCGCACTACGCCTGCACGCAGGCGAGCCCAACGCCGACTGCAGCCACCCCTTCGTCTTTCGCGATGCGCAGGTAAATGTCGTGGTTCTGCCATACGTGAATAAGGAAGCGACCAGCCCAGAGCTGGAGCGTGCGTCCGCGCAACTGACCCTCCTGTTGCAGCAGACGATCTTATTCTCGGCGCTCAAGTACCCAAGCGTCGGGACCGTCCGTATGGTGCCGACTCCTGGGCGCGCGGAGGATTGCCAGTCGGCAGCGGTCGCCGCGAAAATACTGGGACAGGCCCCCGGTGCGATGCAGCAGCTGGGTCCAGGTGCAGCGGCGATTCTCGTTTGGGGCCAGATCTACAAAGAAGGCAACCAGATCTATTTGTGCAGCTATGCCAGGCTCCTGAAGCGCGGAGGGGAGATCCTCATGGAGTCATCGGGCGGCGGACACGGCATTTTCTCCGCCCGCCTGCCTTCAGCGTCGCTGACCTTCCCGGTACGTGCGATTACTGCGGGGCTTCTCGATCTGATCGGGTCGACTTTTCGGCGATCGGCCATCGTACACACCCAGCCGAGTCTGACGTCACCGGGTTTCGAGCTCCCGATGGATCCGCTCGCCGCCTACCCATATCAGGTTGTCGAAGTAAGTGCTGACGGTTGGATGCACGTTCGTGGAATGAGCGGCGGCCCCTCGGGATGGCTCTACGCCACCGATACTCTCCGCAGCCAGCAATTGCTTCAGGTTTTGCCCGAGCTGCAGTTCGTGGACGGCGCCATAGGCTACCTGGAGTTCGCCAAGGCGGCAGAGCCGGCGCGAATCAGAGCCCGCGCCCAGCCGTCGCTCGAAAAATTCGCCGAAGCCGGCGGCAGCCGCGATACAGGTCTCGCAGTCGCTATGGCGAAATCGATGCTGGCGATGATGTTTCAGCGGGAGTCTTCTCTACGCCAGCGCGGCTATCAGTTAGCCCGCGAAGCCGTGGCCCTCGTGCCATATAACGCCGACGCACGCAATCTGGAACTGGTCTACCGCTTGGATGTTTCCAGCGGCGACATCTACCAAACCGGCAAATGGCCGGCGGTCGCGGAAGAGTTTGCACAGGCGGCTGCGCTCGGGCCAGGCAAGAAATATATCCTCGACAACCTGGATAGCTTCTATGGCGGCGTGCTGGCTGTTCCCGGTCTTACGGATACGTCCGCAGCATCCGAGATCCGCAACCGTCGGAGTGAACTGGCATTACTGCGGGGAACGCCACAATGAGCACTGGCCGCGGCT
>CAYMHP010000092.1:0-18192 GCA_964390225.1 uncultured Solibacteraceae bacterium | reverse complement strand
GAGGCTTCCTCGACGGCTGGGATCCCGATACCGGGAAGAAACTGTGGCGCAGATACACGATTCCAGCGCCAGGTGAACCCGGTTCGGAGACGTGGCCGAAGAACACCAATGCCTGGTCGCAGGGCGGAGGACCTACCTGGCGCTCCGGTTCCTACGATCCCCAGCTCGATCTGGTTTATTGGGGAACGGGGAACGCCGAGCCTTACGACCCCAGATCTCGCGAGGGCTTGGACAGCCTGTTCACCAACAGCGTGCTCGCGATTCGCCCCAAAACGGGCGAAGTATTTTGCTATTACCAGTACACGCCAAACGATGTGTATGACGTGGATGCGACCGACGAAAATGTTCTCGCCGACATCCCGCTCGGCGGACAGATTCGGAAAGTCATGATTCAGACCAACAAGAACGGCTTCCTGTATATGCTGGACCGGACGAACTGCAAATTAATCGCGGCGCATCCCTTTGTGAAAGTGAATTGGGCGACGCACGTCGATCAGGCCACGGGCCGGCCCGTGCTGACGGATATCTACAAGCGCTTCCTGGCGGGCGAAGAAGTCGAAATCTGGCCTTCCCGCGGCACCAACGCCGTGCCGATCGCGTTTGATCCAAAGACCGGTCTGATTTACGCGAGCACCTGGAATGTCCAGCGCATACAGAAGCTCGCGCCTCCGAAGCCGGCGATCCTGGGTAAGGACTCGACGGGGGTCGTCAGCAGGTTTCCGACGTTCAATCCCGGAGATGTGCTCGGCTACTTCGCGGCGCTCGATCCCTTCACTGGCGAGAAGAAATGGGAGGTCCCCTTGACAGATCTGCCCAGTTCGGCTGGCATGCTCGCAACCGGCGGAGGCCTGTTATTCACCGGTAAGTTGACGGGCGAGTTTATTGCGCTTGACGAGGCCACGGGCAAAACGCTTTGGCAGTTCCAGACCGGCTCGAGCATCAATTCGACGGCGATCACGTACACGCATAAAGGCCGCCAATATGTAAGCATCGCATCGGGACTCGGCGGCATCCTGGCAACCCGCTACGCATCGCGGAAGGTGCCGACCGGCGGTTCGGTCTGGACCTTCGCATTAATGTCCGAGTGATCGCTGCCGCAATTTCCCATTCCGCGAGCCTGCGTTGCCGCAGAAGTCGTTGACACTGCGCAAATGCCGGTGATAGACTCGACCCACTCCAGTCTGCGAGTAGAGGTCACCGTACATTGAGGGAGGTCGTGGGATGCCTGTTCATTCGCGTTCTCGCTTCGTTTTTCCGGCTGCCGCAGCCGTCGTGGCATTGATAGCTGGACCGCTGATGGCCCAGCGCACTACTGCGACCATTTCGGGAACCGTCTCCGATCCGTCCGCTGCCGTCCTTCCAGAAGCCGTCGTGCGGGCAACAAATGTAAACACCGGAGCCGCTCAATCGAGCACCAGCGATTCGCAGGGCCGCTACCGGATTGCGGAGCTGCCGGTCGGCCAATATCGCGTGCAGGCCGAAAAACCGGGCTTTCAGACGGTCGTGCATACCGGCGTGGAACTTACGGTCGGCGCCGAGAGTATTGTCGATTTCTCAATGCCTCTCGGCCAATCCAACCAGACGATTTCGGTTGAAGGCGAGATCTCCAGCGTGAATACGACCAGCGCCCAGCTCTCGACACTCATGTCACAGACGCAGGTCCGCGAGTTACCGCTCAATGGTCGCAACATCGAGCAACTCGTGCTTCTGGCGCCCGGCGTCAGTAATTTCACCGGAATCTTTCAGGGGCCGTTCTATGGAGGTGGCTTCACTTACTCCGTAGCGGGAGCCCGGCCGAACGGCCAGGCCGAACTGCTCGACGATACCGACGTGCAGAACTATTTCGCGCATGGCGCCGGCGCCGGGTCGCTGAATACCGCAATGGGAATCGACGCCGTCGGCGAGTTTCAAATTCTGACCAACACCTACAGCGCTCAGTTCGGCGGCAACGGATCCGTTCTCAACGAAGTGACCAAATCCGGCACCAATAGCCTTCACGGTTCCGGTTATGGATTCTTGCGCAATAGCGCGTTCGATGCCCGCAACTTCTTCGATAAGGCCAGTCCCGCTCCCTTCCGGCGCGGACAGTTTGGTGGCACGCTCGGTGGGCCGATCAAGAAAGACAAGATGTTCTTCTTTACGAACTACGAAGGACTCCGCCAGGCCCTGGGCGAGACCAAAATCATTTCCCTCCCGGATGCCAACGCGCACAACGGATACATACCAGTCTCGGGCGTGCTGCAATGTGTAAACAACACGGCCATCGTGTTCCCCGATCCGGCATGTGCCGCCACCATTCCGAAGGCGGTCCAGCCGTACCTGGCTTTCTACGATCGCCTCCCCCGCCCGACCACATTGATTGGCGGCGGCATCGGACAGGAGACCCTAAACCCGGTGCAAACCGGATCGGAGAACTACGTCATCGCCCGCTATGACTGGACCGTGTCCTCCAAAGACTCGTTCTTTGCCCGATATCTCGGCGACTTCGCGCGACTCTATGAGCCGACCGGCGGAGCTCTGCCGACCATTTGGCCCTCGATCAGCAGAAACCGCAATCAGTTCGCCACTATCGAAGAGAAACACATCGTCTCCAGCAATGTGATTACCTCTGCGCGGTTTGCCTTCTCGCGGCCCTTTCAGGACAGCAATACCGGGGTCAATTCCTATTCACTGTTTCAGTACTTTCCGGGAAAGGGCCTGGTCGATGGCGGGATGTCCATTACCGGGCTGACTGGCTTCGGAACTGCCGCCCCGGGCCCGTGGCACTTCCTGCAAAACAAGTTCGCGCTGGGCGACGATGTCTATTGGAATCACGGAGCGCACACCTTGAAATTCGGCGGCGAGGCGAAACGCGTGCAATCCAACGTGTGGTCCCCGGTTCCCGGCGATGGAAGCTGGAGTTTCCAAAGCCTCGCCCTGTTCCTGCAGGGTACGGCATTCTCCTTCAATGGAATCCTGCCCGACGCCAGCGGCAATCCGCAATCCGATGCGTTCCGCGGCTTCCGCGAATGGGATTTCGCACTCTACCTGCAGGATGATTGGAAGGTTTCCCGCTCGTTCACGCTAAATCTCGGGTTGCGCTACGAACCCACGACGAACGGTGTCGAGGTCGGCAATAAGCTGCACTCCATCATCCATGCGCCGTTCGGAGATTATGTCGCGGTGCCGCACATTTATGCGTCTAATCCGTCACTCCACAACTTCGATCCCAGAATCGGCTTTGCCTGGGACATATTCGGAAACCACAAGACATCGATTCGCGGCGGCTTCGGCATCTTCCACAACCTCATCGGACCGCGTGATTATGCCGCCGAGTACTACAATAACCCGCCGTTCAAGACCGGAACGCAGTTCAATCCGACTTTCCCGGCGATCTTCTCGGCCGTCTCCCCCACTCAACCGACACAGTCATTCGGTCTGGACTACTATCTCCATAGCACTCCCTATGTGGAGCAGTGGAACCTCAGTTTGCAGCACGAAATCCTCCCCGACACGGTTGTCTCTATCGCCTATGTCGGCTCGCACGGCGTCCACCAGATACAGGAAACCGACGCGAACCCTCCCGTGCCAAACGTTCTACCCAACGGACAATTGCAGTTTTCGCAACTGATTGGTGGAAGAGTCGTCATGAATCCGTTTGTGAATCCCGCATACGGCGCGCTGCAGATCGGATACGCCACCGGATTCTCCAAGTACAATTCCGCCCAGTTCAGCGTCAATCGCCGCTTGCGCGCGAACTGGCAGGCGCAACTCGCGTACACGTATTCCGAATGCACGGACAATGGTTCCGGCAGCTACCTGGTGGACGGCGGGACGACCTTGGCCAACCCCTTCAACGCCGCCTACGACACGGCGTGGTGCGCATATTACAACCGCCACACTGTTACCGTGAACAGCACCTATATTCTGCCGTTTGGAAAATCCAAGCTGCTGGGCGGATGGCAATTGAGCGGCATCGTCACGTATCACACGGGATATCCGGTAAATATTACGGATGGATTTGCGCAAGCCTACAGCGGCGGCGGCGCGAATCGGCCCGACGTGGCGCCGGGCTGCACGAACAATCCGATTGCCTCTGGCGGAGACAAGGTAAAACATTACTTCAACACTTCGTGCTTTGTGCTGCCGGCTGTCGGTGTGCTGGGGAATCTGGGAAGAAACACCCTGATCGGTCCCAACTTCTCCGATCTCGACACCTCTCTCTCGAAGAACACCAAAATCCCCAGCATCTCGGAGCAGTTCGCGTTTCAGTTCCGGGCCGAGTTTTTCAACGTGCTGAATCATCCGAATTTCGCGGCGCCTGCCAGCGGTCTCTTCGTTCAAGGCCCCAATGGCACGGGAATTCCCAACCCGAGCGCCGGCCAGATCACCAGCACCACCAACGCGGGACGGCAAATCCAGTTCGGACTCAAGATTCTCTTCTAAACGGATGCGATACCAACTCGTCTTCACCGCGGCTGCGCTTGCCTCCCTTCTACAAACGGGGGCGGCGTGGGCGCAGCGCGATGCCTGCGCGGATTCCGCCAGCGTGCGGCTGACCAACGGCAGAATACATACGATGGACAAGCAAAACTCCATCGTCAGCGAAGTAACCATTCAGCAGGGGCGGGTTGTATCCGTCGGCCCCAGACGCAACGCCAGGCTCGATCCGTGCACGAAATCGATCGACCTCCATGGACGGACGGCGGTGCCGGGCCTCGTGGATAATCACAATCACATCGTCCTGCTTGGGCTGCGGCCAGGGTACGATACGCGCCTCGAGACCGCGCGGTCGATCGCGGATGTGCAGGCGATGATCAACGCTCGCTCGAAGCACGTGCCCGCGGGCCAGTTCATCACGGCGATGGGTGGTTGGAACCCGGCGCAATTCGCGGAAAAACGTCTGCCTACCTCGGCCGAGTTGGGTGCTGCGGCGCCCGATCATCCGGTCATCGTCTACCAGGCCTTCACCGGTCCCGCGGCCGTCAATAACCGCGCCAAAGCGTTCTTTGCCGCGAAGGGCATCGCCGTCGATGACAAGGGCATGATCGCCGCAAACGCGCCCTCGGTTGCGGCGTTGGATGCGCTCCGCGCGGGCCAGACCTTCGAAGATCAAAAGCGCGGCACGCTCGATGCGATGGCATACGCAGCCAGCGTGGGCGTCACTACCAGCGCCGACATGGGCGCCTTCGTGATTCCCGGTCTGCCTGATATTCAAGATTCGTTTACCTTCGACACACTGGCCAGCGCCGATCCCTTCCACATGTACGACGCCTTCACGGCGCTCCATCGCGAAGGCAAAATGTCCATGCGTCTCAGAGTTTTCTTCCTGAGCATGGATACGCAGCAGAATATTCCTCTGTTGGCCGATCGCCTGCGCAATGCTTTCCTCTACTTTGGCGATCCGATGCTGAAGCTGTCTGGGATCGGCGAATTTGCCACCGAGTGGCCGCTTTTCGGCAAGGTGACACCGCCTCCGAACTACGGCGCCGCGCTCGAACTCATAGCCAGGAAAGGATGGCCGTTCCAGCAGCACAGCCTCTCGCCGGCCGAGGATCAGCTGACCGTGAGCACAATCGAAAAGATAAACGCAATCACCCCAATCGCGGATTTGCACTGGTCCATCGCGCACGCGCCCCGCATCGATCAACCGACAGTCAATCGCCTGAAGGCGATCGGCGCAGGTATTGCCGTTCATCCGTTCACGTATTTGAATGCCCAGGGCGGGGGGCCGCCCCTCCGCATGATTCTCGATAGCGGTATTCACGTCGGCGCCGGCTCCGATTCCGCGCAGATCTCCACGCTCGATCCGTGGCTCATGATCTATTACATGGTGACCGGAAAGAATGCGGCCGGCGTACTCGTCAACGACAAGCAACAGATCACGCGGAGCGAGGCGCTCCAGCTATACACCGCGAATAACGGCTGGTTCTTGCATGAAGAAGACAAGCTGGGAACGATCGAGCCCGAAAAGTACGGCGATGTCGTGGTGCTCAGCGACGACTACTTCGATCCCAAGAAAGTTTCGGATGAAGACATCCGCCGGCTGAAGTCGGTGCTGACCGTGGTCGGCGGTAAGGTGGTTTACGATGCAACGCGCTGACGCGAACTAGCGCATTGCGTCAAACACGACTTTGCCGTCCACGATCGTCAGGACGGACCGCAGCTTCTTGAGCGCCTCGTCGGGGACCTTGGCGGAATCGAAGTAATCGCCACTCAACACGGCTATATCCGCCAGCTTGCCGGCTTCGATGGTCCCCAGCTTATCCTCTTCGTGCGTGTACCAGCCATTCTCGGCGGTGTACAGCCGGATGGCTTCTTCGCGCGTGAGTTGCTGCCCGGGATTGATCAGCTCGCCGGCCGAATTCTTTCCCGTTGTCATGTAATAGATCTCGAGCCACGGGTCGAATACCGAAACCGCGGCGGCATCCGACCCGGCGCCTACATGGATCCCGCTGTCCACAATCGTGCGGAATGGAGGCCCGCCATTGCCGGGAGATCCCGAAAGGTACAGCCAGCCGTGCACCGCGACCCCGGCGCCGATCGCCTTGAGACGCTGCAGCGTCGCCACGTCGATTTTCGGCACGTGAGCGATCGACCAGTGCAGATTGGCAATGGGTGTTACCGCGTTCACCTTCTCGAAGGTGCTCGTCGTGAACATGTCTTCATTCAATGACAACGTGTGCTGCTGGAAGGCCCATCCCTGCTTCGCGACCAGTTGCAGCGCGGCTTCGTAGTTGGCGGGGGTAGCCCCGCCTTGAAAACGCCAGGCGGTTGCGAATTCTCCGATGCCGGAGAGCTTCAGCATATCGCTGCCGAAATCGGGGAACGTATTCAGAAGACGCTGTTTGAGAATCGGAACATCCGGCCGCGTGTCCTGTGAGAGAAAGAAGATGCGAAGCCGGTGCGTCAGCTTCCCCTCCCGCTGCAGCGCCAGGAAGGCATCGTACATAGTCCAGGGGTTCAGGCTCTCCACCGTGTCGGCTACCGCCGCATCCTGCATGTCGGGCGAGCCGGGAAGCGCGAATGCGCCCATGTCGGCGCTGGTGGTCAAGCCAAAGCCGTCGAGATACGCCATTGCGTCCAAGGTTCCGCGCTTCATGTCTTCGAATGTCTGGATGGCGCGCAGTGCGTTGAGCGCCGCCAGAAATGGTGGTCCGTTGGCAATGACGCCTTCGGGACTGACCGCGATTCCCTTGCTTTCAAAAAACGCTTTGCCGCGGCTGTTGGTGGCGGTGCCGCCACCGCCGTTCATGATGTACGGATTCGCAGGCAGAGCCTCGTCCAACTCGGCCAGCTTGGGGAGACGCTTTTCCACGAATTGCTTGATATTGAAATCCCCGAGCGTGGTGATCCACTCTCCGGCAGGGACCGTCTTCGCCTTCCCTCTGAGAATGCTCTGCACTTCCTCGATTGATCCGGCCGTTTCGATGCGGACATCGTGTCCCGGCCGCATGCCTAGCAGGACGATATGGTTGTGATTGTCGATCAGACCCGGCACCGCCGTGCGTCCTCCGAGATTAATCGTTTTGGTGCACGGGCCCAGTTTCACGTTCCCGATCTTGCCGATGCCGACGAACCTGCCGTTCTGAACGGTGACTTCCGACACGATGGTGTTCTTCTTGTCCATCGTGTGGAATCTGCCGTTGATTAAATGCAGATCGCGGGTATCAGCGCAATCCGCAGCCAGAGCTGCGGCTGTCGCGAGAAGTGAGGCGAGGATGCCAAAAGTCAATTGCTTGAGCGTTTCTACATTATATATGCGGCAGACATACGGCCGGCGCAGGTTCTCTACCGCGCGGGCATCGAAAACACGAACCGCTGTCCATCGCGGCTTACGTTTCTCCACTGCGATGGATTGCCCACCGGCTGAACAGGCAGCTTGAATAACAGCTTGGGAGTTCCCGCCTGAAATGCGGGAGTGGTCGTTACATCGACGGCCATCACCTCCCAATCGCGAGTCATGTAATAGAGTTCCTTTCCATCGCCGCGCCAACTGACCATTCCCGAGGCGACGCCCTTCTTCGTGACCTGGACCGGTTCGCCGGGCGGCGGGGAATCGGGTCTGCTCGCGTCGAACGGCCGCACGAAGACATCCAGGGCCATCGGGTCTTCTACATTCGATACATACGCGATATAGCGGCCGTCCGGCGAGAACCTGCCGCCCAGGTTGTCATATTCGTCGCGCAACCAATCGATGGACTTGCGGGCCAGCGCGTCGCCGCCCGTGAGCGGGACCAGAACCAGTACGCCCGTGTAGAACGTCAGGAATTTTCCATCTGGAGACGAATCCGTCAGCACCATTCCCGCGCCGGGCGTGTAGCGGAACAACATTTCTTCCTCGCCTGTGCCGTCCCAGTTTTTTCTGTATATGCCGGCATAGCGGTCGCGCGTGGACGCATAGAACACGCGTTTTCCATCCGGCGACCAAATGGGCGCGTTCTCCGGCCAGTTGTCTCTGGTTACCGCGTACTCCTTGCCGGCCTCTAGATCGTAGGTCCATATGTCCACATCCGAGGTCTTGGCATCCTGCTTCATATACGCGAGCTTTGTCCCATCGGGCGAGAAGTGAGGTTGCATCACGAATTGACTGGGTTCTCCAACCGTCCTCACAACTTTCCCCGTGCGATCGAAGATCGTAAGCTGGCGCAGTTGAGGCGGCGGCACGGCGATCACCACTCGTTCGCCATCGGTGCTGATTGTCGCTATTCCCGGAGTGGCTGCGATCGCGTCCGCAGGGTGAAATAGAACCTTTGGCTTGCCAAACTCCACCGCCGGAAGAGTATTTACCGTAACAACCATGATGCTGCGGTCCGCGGCCATGAAGTAGAATTCCTTGCCGTCCTTGCGCCATGAGGTCATACCCAGGCCCCCCTGTTCGGAGATCTGCCACGGCCCTCCGGAAACAGCGGCCGCACCTTCTCCGGGAGCGAAGGGGCGAACGTACACCTCGTTTTTGCCGGACTCGTTTGACACGTACGCAATCAGGCGGCCGTCGGGAGAAATCCGCCCACCCTGCAACTGCTTCGGGCTGCGAAAGACCTCAACCGGTTTCCGCTCCCCCGTTCCATCGAGCGGAAGGGCAGAAAGCGTGCTACCTCCCAGATCGCCCCAGGAGAGGCTTAGGTATTTGCCATCGGCCGACCAGTCCGTCGGAAAAGCAATGCCCGGAAGCCGGTAGAGAAGTTCTTCCGCTCCTTCGCCGTTTGCTCGCCGGCGATACACCGCGAACGTGCCACCGCGTAGCGCGGTATACGCGAGTTGGCTCCCGTCCGGAGACCAGACCGGCGAGTTCGCCCCCTCCCGCGCTTGACCGCTGGTCATCTGTACTTCGCTTCCTGTGGCCAAGTCCATTACCCAGAGATCATTTGTTTCTTTGTTCAGGTCCGCTTTGACATAAGCGACGCGAGTTGCGTCCGGCGAGAGTGCAACGTTGCCATACATTCCGCGCGCTCCCACCGTCTTCAACGGAGTCCCTTCACGGCTGAAGAGAGTGAATGTCCGCGCGTTTTGTTGGAAGGCGCGAGCGATGTCTTGCGCTTTCCGCTCAGCCCTTGCTTTCGCTTTTTCATCCTGCGGTTCGGAACTCTGCGCCAGAAGTAGGGCAGACGAGAGAAGAACCGGTATTGCAGGGATTGCGGTTTTCCAGGAAATCTTCATACTCCTCCGTTTTCACGCGGGCTGGCGGCGGCAAATGGTAGTAGTCGCCGGCCGCGTATAGTTAGGAAA
Source organism: uncultured Solibacteraceae bacterium (assembly GCA_964390225.1). Lineage (GTDB taxonomy): Bacteria > Acidobacteriota > Terriglobia > Bryobacterales > Bryobacteraceae > PSRJ01. The sequence goes on along the minus strand of CAYMHP010000092.1, from coordinate 8,484 downwards.
AGTTCTTTGGGCGGCAGGGATGCTCACCTGCGCGCCAGGTTCAGATCAGCAGTTTTGCGGACAGGCGGAAACCACCTTACCGCCGGGTAGAGTAATGGTTCGGATGAGCCCCGATAGGGAGTGGTCGCGGGCGCGGCTGGCCTCCGCAGTGACGGTCTTGCCGAGCGCACTTTCGAAATCCGTCTTGCTGACATCGCGCGTCCGGAAGAAACTGGGGGACGGCCCCTCGATATCCCACGTCTCCATCTGGCCACTGGCATTCTTTACCTCGACCGCAAGGTAAATGTGAGGGTTGCGCCAGTCCAGCTTGGTAAACGTGCCGGTCAAAGTGACGCGGTCGTTCAGGTCGAACAAAGCTGTCATGTTGTGATGCGACCAAGCCGAGCCTGCCAGATAGACACCAAAAAGCAAGGCGGCGGCGACTCTGGAATTCATGGGGCCCTCCTTTTGGGATTAAGACGGTAGCGCGGCCAAAAAGTTCCCGCGTCTGCAGAAAAAATTGCGCGCCCTCACCGCCGTAACCGGGCCGATGTGAGACTAGGACTGCCCAGTCGCTCGCTTACGCTTACTTGCCTACCAGGTGCGGGCCGCTCTTATCGTTTTCCTGGCAGATGAACTCGATCAGATCGGTGTCGGGCATGATCTTCTGGTGTATGTTGACGGTCCACGGCTTCGTATACGCCGTCGGATCGTCAACCGTAACTTCGATTTCCAGATTGCCGTAATTGGGCCTCCGGAATCGCTCGATCATTTTTCCCGCATTAGTCAGCGGACTGCCCTCCACATCGAGCCACACGTCATCGCGAAATCCGGTTGTCTCTACGACGAGCGTGTCTCCCTCCCACCGTCCGATCGAGTAGCCATACCACCACGGTTCCACGTCCTTCGGTGGCAATGGACGGCCATCCATGAAAATCTGCCGGATACCTGCCTGTGCCTCGTATAAGATGACAATCAGTTGAGGCGCTTGAATGATCTTCCGGGGCTGCGGATGCGTGTGCAACTGCATCAGGCCCAGCGGGAGGCAGTGCGCGTCGGGGTTGTCCTTATTGTTCTCGGCCGCGCGGCGTGCCCGAACTTCGGCGGCCAAAGGGCGAAACGGCAGACCGCCCTTGATGGTCGTGCCGATGTTGAAGAACTGGCTGAAGGCGAAGGAGCGGGGCCCGAGGCCGGTCCCCTCGGCGGCGGCCGAAGAAGGCCTGGTAGGTCCTCCCGCGTTTTGGAATTCCCAGATGCCGGAGAGATCGGGCTTGCCGTCGGGAGTCCTCGGCGCCGGCCCGTCCAGCTTGGGCTTCCCGTCGGGCGTTCTGGGAGCTCCGGATGTCGGGTAGGACGGCCACTGCGCGAATAAAACACCCTCGCAGCCGGCCAGCAGCATCCCGGCTGCTACCAGATTGACCGCGGTTTTCATTTCAGACATCCTATCGCAGAATACATATATCAAGCACAGAACACACGGGGAGGCCAAAACATGAGCCGCGAACCCTTTGATGATCCACGACTGGCCATCAATCGCGTGTACACGCGCCGCGGCGATACGGGTGAGACCGCGCTTGCGGGAGGCCAGCGAGTTCCCAAAGACGGACCGCGCATCGAGGCGTATGGGATGGTCGATGAGTTGAATGCGTTTTTGGGCATCGCGCGAGCTACCGCCGGGGAACTCGCCGTAACGTATCCTCGCCTTGCGCAGTTAAAGGGAATGCTTCTGCGTGTCCAGCACGAACTCTTTAATCTCGGCTCGATCCTCGCTACGCTGCCTGAGGATGTCCATCCCCGGCAGGCGCGTGTGACCGACCGGGAGGTAGCGGCGCTGGAAGCGGAGATGGACCAGATGAACGCCGAACTGCCAGCCCTCCGGTCGTTCGTGCTGCCGGGCGGTGGCCGTTTGAACGCCGAGTTGCACGTAGCGCGCACCGTTTGCCGGAGAGCCGAGCGTGCCGTCGTCGCGCTTGGCCGGCAGGAGCGCATCCCGCCGGAGGCGGTTCGTTACCTGAACCGCTTGAGCGACGCACTCTTCGTCTGGAGCCGCTGGGCAAGTCACGCCACCGGCGAAACCGAAACACTCTGGGAGCCAAACCAGTCCGCCTCCGGCCAGCCCTAACCAGTAGCGCCGCCGATCTTGTCTTCGGCTAACGTGGTGAGTCCGCGATATCATGAGCTTGTGCCATGGCGTTGATTGCGGTCTCAGGTCATCCTGGGTGCCGTTTCGAAGAGGTGGCGCGGCTGACGGCCCAGCGGCTTGGTTTTGAGCTGCTCACCCAGGCCCGCATCCGGGCGCTTACCGATGAGGAGTTCGGCGCGGGAACGGCGATTCCCGACAAAGCCTACCCCAGCCTGATCACTTCGATTTTGGCCCGGCTCGCCACCGAACATCATATGGTTTACTGCGCCGCCGGCGGCGAGGTACAGGCCAGGAACTTCCCCGGGACGCTCCGGGTCCATGTGGTGGCGCCGGAGAACGTGCGTATCGGAAATCTGATGCTCGATCACAACCTGGAACGCCCGGCGGCGCGCCAGTTGCTGCTCGAGTTGGAGGCCGCCGACCGTTCCGCCCGGAAAGCCAAGTTCGGTAAGACCAAGGCAACTGCTGAGTTATTCGACATTGTGTTCAGTGCCGAGTCGTTGACCACCGAGCAAATGGCCGAACTGGTTGAGACCGCGGTGCAATCGCTCGCACTAAAGGAGAAGGGCTTTCTCTCTCCGGCCGCCGAAGCCCAGCTTCAGTTCCAGATGCGGCTGCGCCTCGCCCGATACGGAATCGTGCCTCCGGACAAGATCACACTGCGCAAGAAGATGTTCGCGCACCATAGCGAAGAAATGTTCGCCAACCTCCTCGATTTTTACCGGATCGCCTGGGAGTACGAACCGCGGAGCTTCCCGGTCCAGTGGGACACCAGCGGCAACGTGCAGGAATCGTTTACCCCCGATTTTTTCCTGCCGGAATTTGATTTGTATCTCGAACTAACCACCATGAAGCAGTCGCTAGTCACTAAGAAAAATCGAAAAGTGCGGCTCTTGCGCGAACTGTACCCCGGTCTAAACATACAGGTTTTCTATCAAAAGGACTTCGAAAATCTGATCTTTAAGTACGGGTTGGCGGAGCGGCCGGTCGGCGCATGAGCACGCTCCCCGTCCCCGGCGTCGAGCGAATCCTGTTCACGGAGGAGCAGATCCAAGACCGCATCCGCGCGGTCGCCGCAGAGATCTCGCGGCACTACGAGGGGCGCACGGTTAAGCTGATTGGCATCCTCAAGGGCTCCGTTTTCTTCATGACGGCGTTGGCGCGACACCTGGAAGTGCCGGTTAAGATCGATTTTCTCGGTATCTCGAGTTTTTCGAATAAAAGCGGCGCTCCTGGCGTGGTTCGTATCGCCAAGGATTTGGACGATAGCATCGAAGGAGAGGATGTCCTGTTAGTGGAGGACATCGTCGATACAGGATTCACCCTGCGTTACCTTCTGCGAACCCTGGCGGGACGGGGGGCGAACTCGCTGGCGGTCTGTACGTTTCTTGACCGGAACTCGCGCCGGATCGTCCAGGTCCGGGTCGACTACCGTTGCTTTGAGATCCCCGATCGGTTTGTCGTCGGCTTTGGACTCGATCACAACCAGCTCTACCGTAACCTTGGTTATGTTGCAGTTATGAGACCTGAGAAGAGTCTGTAGTTTCACGAAAATTTCACTGGACTGTGATTGCCGTTTCCGTCAATCAGATCTAAAATTAATAAAGACTAGCCGACCAGGAGCGCGCATAATGAGATCCCGGATTTTATACATCTCCGGGCATCAAGAGGATGCCCGCCGCCTCTCGCAAATGCTGCACGCTCTGCCTCTGGTTTTAGACCATGTGGGATCGCTGCAGCAGGCGCACGCTCAGCTTCAAAAAGAAGACTACGACATAGTCCTCACTGAAGCCGCCCTGCCGGATGGAAACTGGCTGGATGTTCTGCACCTGGTGCGAGCACAGCCCCGCGAACTCGAAGTCATCGTCACCGATCCGCAAGCGGATGCCCGGTTCTGGTCGGAGGCACTGAATCTGGGCGCCTACGACCTCCTGGCACAGCCGTTCTACGAGCCCGAGGTGCGCCGCATCTTGTACAACGCCTGCTCGCGTAGCGTCTCCGCCTTCGCGTCTGTGTAGTAGCGCCCACGAACCCGGGTCATTTACGCGCTCATTGGCCCGAAGGATGAGGCCGCCGGGGGGCGGGAGACTGCTCGCGCTCCGTGGCATCCGCGCATTCGCGGTCGAAGGAAAACGTTCGCTCGCCGAAGAGAAGGGATAGACGCGCCGCAATCGCAATCTCAGTTGGGTATCGATTCGGACGATTGCTAGAATCAGGAGTAGGCGTGGTGGGACGTTTTCTAACGAAGCTGAACGTGGCCGTGGTGTTGGGCGCGTGTTTCTGCGCCTGCAATACGCAGCGGGAGACCGCGACGGCCATCGGTGAGGCGTACGTTGGGCCTGCCATCCTGAAGATTCGGAGCGATATACCACTCCAATCGTCGGTGGTGGCCACCGTGAAACACGGGGACCGGCTGCAACTTCTGCAGCGCCGGCGCCGTTTCTTTCGTGTCCGCACCCCTTCGGGAGCAATCGGCTGGACAGACGAGCGGCAATTACTCGCCTCCGAAGATATGCAGCGGCTCAAGGACTTGGCCAAGCGGGCCGCGACGATGCCGGTGCAAGGCCAAGCCACCGCGTTCGGCGAGCTAAATGTCCACACGCAGCCGTCGCGGCAATCTCCCAGTTTCTTGCAGGTGAAGGAAAACGAGAAATTGGACGTGCTGATGCACGTGACGGCGCCCCGCGCGGAAGTCGCGCGAACGCCGCTCATCCCGCCGGCGCCGAAGAAGGAAAAGGCAGCAGGACCGAAAAAGCAAGCGAGGCAACCGAAGTACCCACCGCTGGCGGTCCCGAAACCTCCCAGCCCTCCTCCCGACTGGCTGGAACTCTCCAAGACAGACCTACCGGTGGACGAGACCCCGATCGAAGAGCCAAAGGAGGAAAAACCGGTTCCACTTGACGACTGGAGCTTGGTCCGGAACAGATCCGGCGAATCCGGATGGGTCCTGACCCGCCGCTTGGTTATGGCGATTCCCGATGAAGTGGCGCAGTATGCGGAGGGCCGCCGCATCGTTTCGTATTTCTCGCTGGGCGAAGTGCGGGATGAAGACCAGGTCAAGCACAACTGGCTCTGGACCACCGTCGGGGACGGCATCTATCCCTACGATTTCGACAGTTTCCGGGTGTTCATCTGGAGTCTGCGGCGGCACCGTTACGAAACCGCCTACATCGAACGCAAAATCCAGGGCTACGCCCCCGTTGTTCTAAGAGAAATTGAACTCTCCTCGGCCAGCGGGAAAGCGGCTTCCACCGTGAAGTACCCCGGATTCTCGATCTGTGTTGAAAAGAGCGACGGGCACCGCTACCGCCGCGATTACGCATTCATCACCAATGTTGTCCGGTTTGCCGGGGAGCACTCCTGTGAGATGCCCACCGCGCCGGAAACGCAGATCGCCCAAGCCCCCCTGCCATCGGTTCCAACCGACCCGCAGCCCTCCGAAAGCCTGGCCGTGCGTTTCAAGAAACGCTTGCGCGCCATCACCCACGGCTGGTTCGGCGGCTGACCGCAACGTTGCGGCGGCTGTTGGGTTGTGCTATTTATGGGTTCAAGTCGGACAATTTGATCCAACTAAACTGCCCCGCTCACCAGCGACGGCCCAATCACTAGTTTTTCAAAGGATGGCATTCCGTGGAAGCTGTCAATCGTAAACTCATTCGTCCGTCTCTCAACGAGATTAAGGAACAGATTACGCCTCCGCGCCGCGGGCAGCAACAGCAGAAGAAGCCAGTACCCCCGGATCAAACCAATGCCGAGAATTTCTATTACGTAAAGCAAATGCAGGCGAAAACGCCCATGGTGTTCGTATTGCGGGATGGCGAGACGCTTCACGGGACCATCGAGTGGTACGACAAGTGCTGCCTCAAGGTGAACCGGAACGGCGAGCCCAACATTCTCCTCTACAAGCCGAGCATCAAGTACATGTATAAAGAGGGCTAGCGCTCTCGATCGGTAGCCTTCACCCGGTTCCGCATCCCAAGGCGGTATTCGCGCCGTTCGCCGGCTTCCCGGTAGCGACGTTTCTCCTCTTCAGTTTCCGCAATCACCGGTGCAATCGGCGTCGGTCTCCGATTTTCATCCAGCGCCACGAATGTTAAATAGGCGGAGCACGTGTGCAGGCAGGCTCCGGTCATCAGGTTCTCCGTCGTGACCTTCACTCCCACCTCCATAGAAGTGTGGAAGACGCGGTTTACCGAGGAGCGCAGCACGATCAGTTCCCCGATGTGGACGGGATGAAGGAATCGAAGACTGTCGACCGACAGCGTCACCGCCGGGCGGCGCGCATGACGGATGGCGGCAAGCGCGCCAGCGAGATCGACCAGGTGCATGACTTTTCCGCCGAGGACATTCCCCAATCCGTTGGCGTCGTTCGGTAGTGCCAATTCCGAGTATTCGGAGATCGAATCGCGTACGGGTTTGCCTTCGTGCATCGATTTCTGCCTGCCGCTCAGCGGGGGCGGGATTCGTTCTTGCGGCGCAGGTACGTTTGGACGTACGCTTCGGCCTGCCGGCGTACGGTTTCGCCAGGCAGCGCGCCGATAAAATCGGATCCGGCCAGCGAGTATTCGAGCCGTCCGTGCTCCCATGGCTGATGGTTCCGCTCGAGCACGAAGGAAAGCCGCAACGATGCGCCATCGTCGCGCGCGATGTTGAAGCGGACAGCGTCGGCCCCGGGATCCGCCACGGGGAAGCGAGGGCACTCACCGCGTGCATATCCCAGAAGGCACCGCACGTGGTTCGCTTCGGGCTTCCAAAGCTCATCCGGCACGGCGCGGCAGAGCCCATTCCATAGCCCGCCGAGCGGAAGCAAAGCGGTGCGTGGGCTATCGTCTCCTTTGCGCGAGTCTACCGGGTAGAAATAGGGGCAGGACACTTCGGAGGTATAGTAGCACAAGCATGTCGACGAACCGTCTGGAGACCCTCAAGAACCTCGTTGCGCAGAACCCAAACGACACCTTTTTGCGTTACGGTTTGGCGATGGAGTACCGCAATGCGGGAGATTTGGAAGCGGCGATGCGGGAATTCGAGTCTCTGATCGCGACCCACCCGGATTACGTTGCCGCCTATTTTCACGCAGGCCAGACGCTGGAGAAACTGCGGCGTTACGAAGAGGCCGGCCGAGTATACCGCACCGGGATGGAGGCGGCGCGCAGGGCCGGCGACGCCCATGCCGCAGCCGAGCTGGAGGGCGCGCTTGCCCTGCTGAGCTAGCGTACAATAGAGACTTCGGGCCGTGGCGCAGCCTGGCTAGCGCGCTTGCTTGGGGTGCAAGAGGTCCCGGGTTCAAATCCCGGCGGCCCGACCAGCCTTTTCAATCATTTACAATCGATTTCCAAACTTCAAGGGAATCGAATGTAGTCAAAAGTGTAGATGTGTTTTCCCCCGGCTCTACGCCAAAAAACGGGGGCAAGCCCGATCCGAAGAATAGTTCAAGCACAGAGCACCTGCACTCGTTGGCGATAGTTTTCGAAGTTGTGGAAGCAACAAGCCTGTCTGCTGATGGTCTCCATCTTGTTTGTGAAAGCCTCCGGTAATTCCGTTATTCCTGGTGAAGCGCCACATGCGCGTGATCTCTTCGGAACCAGACGTGTAGCGTATGTCCCAGAGCGACCATCTGTGCAAGACCGAACTGGCGCAGGTCGCTGATGTAGGACAGGAAAGCATTGTGCCCGCAACGCGCGGCCAAGAAGATCGTAAAAGCACGGTTCGACAGTGGCAGTGCCGACGGTTCCCGCGGGCCTACGTCGCCAAGCGTTCATTGACCGACTCAGTCCTGTCCGCGATTGTGATAAAGAGCAAGCAAGTGTTCCCCGAGTAGCTTCGCGGATTCAGGACGTACGCGTCTCAGGCATTCCTCAATAACCTCCAAAGCTTTGTCTTGAAAGTTCTGAGCGAGGAAGACGCCGGCAAGCGATCGATACCCAAGTATTAAGGACTTTTCGTTATTCGCATTCTCCGCTATGGAAATCGCTTCTCGAGCTAGCTCTTCGGCTCTTTTCCACTGCCCCAAACGGCGATAGAGAGACGCCTGCACGGCCTCGGCCTCACTCATATCAAAGCCAATACCCATAACGTTGCACAGCTCGATGCACTGCCCGACCCAGACTGTTGCGCGCCGATAGGTCAATGCTGCCTGCGTGCGTGCGCCGGCACTCTCCCACTGCTGCGCCCACGCGAAATAGAGATTTCCAATATTGAAAAGGACAGCTTGAAATCCGAAGAAGTACCCCGAAAGAGCCCAGAATTCAAGTGCCTCTCGATAGTGGCCGAGCGCCTCTGGGAACCGGCTTTGCCGACGATTCACTTCCCCGTAGAGTCAAAAAATGCGAAGCATCGAAATGCACGCTATTATGACCCTCGGC
>CAYMHP010000091.1:4439-18231 GCA_964390225.1 uncultured Solibacteraceae bacterium | reverse complement strand
CACGGCCCATACGGAGCACACTACATCTGGCCGATGTGGTGGAGCGGGCCGTGCCACGGACGGGTCGTTTGCATCCCGCCACCAAGACGTTTATGGCATTGCGTATGGCGGTCAACGACGAACCCGCGGAGGTGGACCGGCTGTTGCGCATCGGTCCGGAGCTGCTGTCCTCCGGAGGCCGCATGGTGGTAATCAGTTTCATGTCGATCGATGACCGGCAGGTCAAGGAAAGATTTCGTGCACTGGGGAGGGAAGGGCGCGCGACGGTTCTGACCAAGCACCCTATTCCACCGACTGAGGAGGAAGTTTCCCGCAACCCCGCTTCGCGCAGCGCCAAGTTGCGCGCGGTGGAGATGCGTTGAGTCCAGCAAGGGAGAGAAGATGGCGACGCTGCCAGCATTTTTAAAAAGGATGGAAGCGCCGGCGCAAGCCGAAGCCGCGCGCAGGCAAGCGCCGGCGCGCGCGCAACGCAGCCCGTACCGGTTACGGGCGCTGCCGCACGAAGATGTTTTCTTCTACTGCAAAAAGATCGACAACTCGCGCCTGGTGCGCGAAGCGGACCCCAAGGCGCGCGGTGCGTGCTGGTCGGCCATCGGCGCCGCATGCCTCGCCCTTCTGCTCTTAACCAGCGTGTTGGCGCCAAGCGTGGCCACCACCCTGGCCGGCTACAAGCTCGAATCGTTGCGCGCCGAGGAGCGGCGCCTGCTCAACGAGCGCCGTGTTTTGGAACTCCAGGAAGCCGAACTGTTGAGCCCCGACCGTTTGGAGAAGCTCGCAAAACGGCAGAATCTCGTCACTCCCTCATCAGGGCAGCTCGTTCACCTGGAAGGTAAGGACGGGGATGTGGCGATGGTGAAGGAAGAAAAGATCAAAAGTAATCCGGCGCGGTAGGGTCCGGTCGTTAGAATCGCCCGGCCGACACGCCCCGCCGAATCACTTCTGCTCTTTGAGTGTCCTATTCCTCTTTATGGTTGAGCGCCGGCTGACGATCCTTGCCTCCATCATCCTCCTCTGGGGCCTCGCTATTTTCGGAAAACTCGTCTCGTTGCAGGTGGTACACCACGGCGATTACGCGCGCATGGCGCGTTCCCGCCAGGAACTGCGGGTCGAGATTCCCGCGCCTCGCGGAAGTATCTTCGACCGCAACGGCCAGCCGCTGGCGATGAGCGTACCCACCGAATCCGTCTACATCAACCCTCTGAAGGTTCCGGATCTTGGGGTCGCGTCGGAGATTCTCTCTCTCGTGCTGCATATGGACCGCTCGACGCTGTTCGGAAAGATGAAGTGGGCCTACGACACGCACCGCGGATTTCTCTGGGTAAAACGCAAGATTACTTACGAGGAAGCGCAGAGCCTGCGCAATCTCCACCTGGAGTGGATCGAAATCGAAAGCGAGAGCCAGCGCCACTATCCGAAAGGGCCCCTGGCTGCGCATGTGCTCGGCGGCGTGGATTTCGAAGAGCGGGGCAATGGCGGAATCGAAAAGGCTCTGGATGCGGATCTGCGCGGGCAACCGGGCCAGGTGCGGCTCCTCACCGACGTCAAGCGCCGCGGCATCGATTCGCAACTCGATACCGAGGCGCACGCCGGGACGCCGATTACCTTGACTATCGATGAGCGGCTGCAGTTCGTCGCGGAACGCGAGATCGCCGCCGCCGTCGAGTCGCACCACGCCTCGAGCGGAAGCGTCGTGGTGATGGATCCCCATACGGGCGAGGTCCTCGCGCTGGCCAGCTATCCTACCTATGACCCGAACGTTCCGCCGCAAACCGGACAGGCTGCCAGCCGGCAGAATCACGCCATCTCGGTGCCGTTCGAGCCGGGTTCCGTGTTTAAAGTAATGACGCTCTCGGCGGCGTTGGAGACCACCAACCTGCGCCCGGAGAGTCTGATCGATTGCCACGGCGGGGTGTTGAGGCTGCCCGGCCGGGTGATTCACGACTCGCACACCGGCCTGGGCCTCATCCCCATGGCCACCGTGTTGGCCAAGTCGAGCAATATCGGGGCGATCGAAGTGGGCATGCGGGTCGGGCAGGTCAAACTGTACGACTACGTTCGAAGGTTCGGTTTTGGACAAAAGACCGGCATAGAATTGCCCGCGGAATCGAGCGGAAAATTGAGAAAGCTGGCGCGCTGGGGAAAGACATCCATCGCGTCGATCTCGATGGGTCAGGAGGTCAGCGTCACCACCGTGCAACTCGCCCAGGCGGCGTCGGTCGTCGCCAACGGAGGCCTGCTGGTGAAACCGCATCTGGTGCTGAAGAAGGGTGGACAAACCGTGCCGGCCGCGGCGCCGGTGCGAGTGGTCCGGCCCGAGACTGCAATCACCATGCGCCAGATGATGGAAGGCGTGGTGATGCCCGGCGGCACCGGTTATCCCAAAGCCCGGCTGGAAGGCTACTCGGTGGGCGGAAAGACCGGCTCGGCGCAGATTTACGACGTGGTGACAAAGCGCTATTCTCACAACACTTACAACGGTTCTTTCCTAGGTTTTGCGCCCATTCAGAATCCGGCTATCGTGGTAGTAGTGACACTGAATGGGACGCACGGAACGGCGGGCTTCGGCGGGCAGGCGGCCGCGCCGGTGTTTCATAGCGTGGCCACGGAAGCGCTTCGCGTGATGGATGTTCCGCGAGACCTGCCGGAGCCCGAGCCGCCCAAGACGCTGGTTGCCAAAGCGGAGGATGAGAACGATCTGAGCATCGCCGATCTCGGCTCAGACCAGCCCAATATTCTAGAAGACGGCGACGACAGCGAGGAAACGGCAATTGCAAGCGCTGAGGCGGGTCCGCGAGTGCCGAATTTTCGAGGCATGACGATGCGCGCGGTTCTGGCCGAAGCCGCGGCCAAAGGTTTAAACGTGCTTCCCGATGGAAGCGGAGTTGCCCAGGTGCAAAACCCTCCGCCCGGTTCGGTGTTGCACCAGGGAGAGCGGATTCGGGTTCGATTTGTGAGATGAAACTAGGCGAGATACTCTCGGGCATAGCGCTGAAACAGCCAATTTCCCGAGAGCTTGCCGCCATGGAAGTGAGCGGAATCGAATACGATTCCAGGCGGGTAGGGAAGAGGTCCTTGTTTTTCGCATTTCCGGGGAGCCGCACGGACGGGCGGCAATTCGCGCAGGACGCGCTCGCGCGAGGCGCGGCCGCGGTGGTGAGCGAGTCGGAAGCGCCGGCGGGAATGGCCGGCCCCTGGATCCAGGTGGAGCACGGCCGTCACGCTCTCGCCCTGGCAGCGAGGAATTTCTACGGCAAGCCCGATGAACGGCTCGGGCTAACCGGCATTACCGGCACCAACGGGAAAACCACAACCTCTTACTTAGTCGATTCGGTGCTGCGCGCCGCTGGTCACGTGACTGCCCTGGTCGGTACCATCGAGTATCACCTGGCGGGGCGGGTGCTTCCGGCTGTAAATACGACGCCAGAATCGCTCGACCTGCTACGCCTGTTTGCCGAGCTCGAAAGCTTGGGCGGTACACACGTGACGATGGAAGTTTCCTCGCACGCGCTGGCGCTTGGACGCGTTTACGGGCTGAAATTTCATACGGCCGTGTTTACCAACCTCACGCGCGACCACCTGGATTTCCACGGAACGATGGAAGACTACTTCGCGGCCAAGCAGATGCTGTTCCAGGGGGCCGGCGGGCCCGCCCCCGCGGTGGCCGTCGTCAATCGGGACGATGAGACGGCCCGGGGGATGAAGTTCCAGGCGGCCACGGAGGTCTACTGGTATGGATTGGGCCAGGACGCCACGCTGCGCGCGCGCAACGTATCTTCGGGGTTTAACGGCCTGCGCTTTGAGGTTCAGTTGGAAAAGCTGCGCTTCGAAGTCCTGTCGCCGCTGATCGGCAAGATCAACGTATATAACATCCTCGCGGCATGCGGCGCGGCGCTCTCTTATGGCATTCCGCCGGAGACGGTGGCGCGCGGGATTGCCGATCTGCAGGCCGTGCCGGGCCGCTTTGAGCGCGTCGATGAAGGCCAGCCGTTCGTAGTCGTGGTGGATTACGCGCACACCGATGACGCCTTGCGCAATGTCATTGCGGTGGCGCGCGGGCTGAATCCGAAACGGGTGATTACGCTGTTCGGCTGCGGCGGCGACCGCGACCGCAGCAAACGCCCGCTGATGGGCCAGGCCGCGGCCGAGGCCAGCGATTTGGTCGTGCTCACCAGCGACAATCCGCGTTCGGAAGACCCGCTGGCGATCATGAACGATGCCCTGGTGGGAATCCGCCGGGTCGACGTGCCGCACATCGTGGAGCCCGACCGGGCGACTGCCATCGGCCGGGCGATTCAACAGGCGCACGAGGGCGATATCGTAATTCTCGCCGGGAAGGGCCACGAACCCTACCAGGTTCTAAAGGACCGGACCATTCCGTTCGACGACCGGGCGGTGGCGCGAGAAGTGCTTAAGAGCTACGGGTACCAAAAGCGGGCGGAGTCATGACGCTGGACTTACAACAGATCGCCAAGGTCATGCGAGCGCGGGGCGCTTCGCCGCCGGCCAAAGTTGCAGGGTGGAGCGTGGATACCCGGACACAGAATCCCGGAGATGTGTTCTTTGCTCTGCGCGGCCCGAATTTCGATGGTCACCAGTTCGTAACGGCGGCAGTGGAGAAAGGCGCCGCAGCCGTCGTGGTGGAGCACCCCACCGGGGCCGCCAACGAATTGATCGTGACAGACACACTCCAGGCTCTGCAGCACCTGGCTGCGTGGGCGCGCGACGAATGGGGCGGGCGCGTCATCGGGGTCGTGGCGAATCAGCCGGCGGTGCTCGCGGGGGTCACGGGCAGCGCGGGCAAAACCACGACCAAAGACGCGATCGCGCACCTGCTGGGCACCGAGTTGGCGGTCGGCAAGACGGTTGGGAATTTGAACAATCACGTCGGCGTCCCGCTCTCGATCCTTCGATTGCCGGACGATTGCCGGGTAGCGGTTCTGGAGATGGGAATGAATCACGCCGGCGAGATTCGTGCCCTATGCGAGATAGCGAGGCCCGATGTCGGCGTGGTAACGAACGTGGGCTACGCCCACGTCGAGGCGTTCGATTCCATTGAAGGCGTGGCGGCGGCCAAGCGGGAACTCATCGAAGGGCTAGCAGCAGATGGTGTGGCGGTGCTCAATGGCGACGATCCCCGCGTGCGCCGCTTCAGCGAAATTCATCCCGGCCAATCGGTGACCTTCGGTTTCTCAGATTGCGCCGAGATCAGGGCAGAGGGCCTCGAGTATACGGAAGCCGGCATGAGATTCCGGGCCGCCGGGGTGGAGTTTCAAACTGGCCTCACGGGACGCCATGCCGTGATGAACCTGCTGGCCGCGATCGCGGCCGCCCGCGTGTTTGGCATCCAGCCCGAGAAGCTGATACCCGCCGTCGGCACGTTTGCAGCCGGAAAGATGCGCGGCGAGCGCATCGAGCGGGATGGAATGGTCATCTGGAACGATTGCTACAACTCGAATCCCGAGGCGGCGCGCTCCATGATCGACGTATTGCACGGGACTCCGGGGAAGCGGCGCATTGCGGTGCTCGGGGAGATGCTCGAACTCGGCGGGGCGTCCCGCCAGTTGCACCGCGAAGTCGGCAGGTATGCGGCTGAGCAAGAAATCGATTTTTTGATCGGAGTGCGCGGAGAAGCCCGCGCAATGATCGACGCGGCGGTCGGCGCCGGTTTACCGGAGAGCGCCGCGCATTTTTTCGAGGACGCCAAAGAGGCGGGCGAGTTTGTCCGCACGATTGCGAGACCCGGCGACGTGGTGTTGTTCAAAGGCTCGCGGGGCGTGCAGGTGGAACGGGCGCTGGAACGCTTATTGAATTAGGGTCCCATGCTTTACTTTCTTCTTTACGAGCAACTGCAACGCTACGTCAGCCCCTTCCGCGTGTTCCGGTACACCACCTTCCGGACTGCGTTTGCCAGCCTGACCGCGCTGTTCCTCTGTATCGCGTTGGGGCCGTGGCTGATCAATCGTCTGCGCCAGTTTCAGATCGGCCAATACATTCGCGAGGAAGGGCCGAAGTCGCACCAGAAGAAGGCTGGGACGCCCACCATGGGCGGCGTTCTGATCATTATTTCCATCATCATTCCGACTTTGTTATGGGCCGACCTGCGCTTTCCCTACGTCTGGATCGCGATTGCCGCTCTCATCGGCTACGGCTGGATCGGCTTCATGGACGATTACGCCAAAATCACCAATCAGCGGAACCTCGGGCTTTCCGGGAAGCGCAAGCTCCTTTATCAGTTCGCGCTGGCGTTTATATTGGCATCGGTGCTGCTGGTGATGCGCGCCTATGGCCAGTACTCGACGGCCATGAACATCCCGTTCGCGAAGCAATTCCAACCGTCCCTGCTCATAGAATCGCTTTTGCACAATCCGTGGACCTACGTGCTGGGGGTCCTGCCCTTTTGCATTCTTCTGGCGTTGATTGTCGTGTTTATATCGAATGCGGTGAACCTGACCGACGGTTTGGATGGCCTGGCGATCGGGCTGATGGTGATCGCGGCGGGAGCCCTCACCATCTTGACCTACATTGGCAGCCACGCGGAACTCGCGGAGTACCTGCAGATTGCCCGCAATCCACGCACGTCAGAGCTGACCGTCTTTTGTGGGTCGATGACGGGCGCGAGCCTGGGTTTCCTCTGGTACAACGCGCACCCGGCGGAGATCTTCATGGGAGACGTCGGATCGTTGGGGCTCGGCGGCGCTTTGGCCGTGGTGGCGGTTCTCATCAAACAAGAGGTGCTGCTGCTGTTCATCGGCGGCATCTTCATTCTCGAGGCTCTCTCCGTGGTGCTTCAGGTGGGCAGTTTCAAATTGCGGGGCAAGCGGATCTTCAAGATGGCGCCGCTGCACCATCATTTTGAGCAGATCGGATGGACGGAATCGAAGGTGATCGCCCGCTTCTGGATTTCCGGCCTCATCCTGGCGCTCTTCGCTCTCACAACTCTGAAGCTGAGATGACATGCAATTGAACGGGGCCAAAGCGCTGGTAGTGGGAATGAAGAAATCCGGAATCGCCTCGGCCGGTCTGCTGGCGCGCGAGGGGGCGCTGGCGCGCGCCACGGACTTGAAGCCGCTGGATGAGCTTCCGGAGGCCCGTCCGGTGCTCGAGCGCCTCCAGATCCCTTTTGCGCAGCAAACGCCGGAGGTCTTCGAAGGCGTCGACCTCATCGTGCTCTCCCCGGATGTGCCGTTCGACCTGCCGCCACTGGAAGCGGCGCGCCGGCGCGGCGTGCGGGTTATCGGCGAGGTGGAACTGGCCGCGCCCTTTCTGAAAGGGAGAACCATCGGGATTACGGGTTCGAACGGGAAGACAACTACCACCAGCCTAGTCGGCCACATCCTGCGGGAAGCAGGGCTCCCGGTGCAGGTGGGCGGCAACATCGGGACGCCGCTCACCGCTATGATCGACAGCAGCCGCCCGGATGGCTGGAACGTGCTTGAGCTCTCCAGCTTTCAACTGGAAACGATTTGCGAGTTCCGCGCGCACATCGGGCTGGCGCTCAACGTGACGCAGAATCACCTGGACCGCCACCACACCTTCGAAAACTATGCCGCGGCCAAGGGACGGCTCTTCGAAACCATGCGGGCAGACGACCTGGCCGTGCTGAATGCGGACGACCCGGTCTGCGCCGGATACGCTCAAAAGACGCCGGCGCAGGTGGAATGGTTCAGCAGTCATAACAGCGTAACCCCGGACGCAATCCTTTCCGGGGACAAGCTGATCCTTCATGGCAAGCCGCTGATGGACGCGGGCGAGGTCCCCATCCGCGGCCGTCATAACCTTGAAAACGTGCTGGCGGCATCCATTGCGGCGGCCCGCGCCGGCGTGGCTCGCGAGTCCATCGCAGCCGCCGTGCGCACGTTTCACGCGGTGGAGCACCGGCTGGAGTTCGTGCGGAGCCTCAGCGGTATTGATTTCTATAACGATTCGAAGGCCACCAGCGTCGACGCGACTCTGAAGGCTCTTGACGCCTTTCCCGGCGGGCTTTGGGTAATTCTCGGCGGCAAGGACAAAGGTCTCGACTACTCTCTGCTGCGGCAGCCGCTGGCCGAAAAGGCCCGCGCGGCGTTGCTGATTGGCGCGGCGTCAGTGAAAATCGCGGAACAGCTGCTGAAAGCGGTGCCGTTGGTCCAGGCGCAGACTCTCGACCGCGCAATTGCCTACGCCTACGAAAACGCGTCTCCAGGCGATACGGTGCTGCTCGCCCCGGCATGCGCCAGCTTCGACCAGTTTCGCAGCTACGAGCATCGCGGCGAAGTTTTCAAGCAGATTGTAAATCAACTGCAACCGAGAGAGTGAGATGGCGCAAAGACTCAAGACCGACTGGATTCTCTTTACTACCGTGCTGGTGCTGGTTTCGTTCGGAGTGTTGATTCTCTATAGTGCCTCGTCGATTATGGCGCAACTCCGCTACGGCTCGACCTGGCACTTCGTCATCCGGCAGTTGGCTTGGGCAGCGGCCGCCGTAGTGGTCATGATGACATTCAAGAGAACGGATTACCGGAAATTCCGGAACCCCGCGGTCGCTTTCGGCGCCATCGGTACCGCGCTGTTGATGCTTGGGCTGGTGTACGTGCTGGATGCGGAGCACCATCGCTGGCTGCGCCTGGGGCCAATCGTCGGTTTGCAGCCCTCGGAACTGGCCAAGCCGGCGCTGGTGATCTTCCTCGCATTCTTTGTTACCTGGCGAGCTCGCGCCATCAATAACCCTCGGTATACGCTGATTCCGGCCGCGCTAGCAGTGGGACTGGTGATTCTGGCCGTGATCGTCGCCGATTTGGGCACGGCAGTAGTGCTGGGCGGGACGGCCGCGGTGGTGTTTTTTGTGGCCGGCCTGGAATGGCGATACTGCGCGATCGCGGCGGCGGTGGCGGCCATCGGGGTCCTTCTGTTCATCGTGGCTGAGCCGTATCGCCTCGCCCGCGTGGTCAAGTTCTTCGACCCCGAGTTCCGCATCGTCGCCAAATTCGATCCACAGGGCCGGGTCAAAGCCCGCCTGGAAAAGTCGCTCACCACGCGCGACACCAATTATCAGCTCGAGCAATCGAAGATCGCGGTCGGCGCGGGCGGGCCTGTGGGAATGGGCCTCATGAACGGCAAGCAGAAGCTCCTGTACCTGCCGGAAGCGCATACCGACTTCATTTATGCAGTGGCGGGAGAGGAAATGGGCCTGATCGGCTCGGTGGGCCTGTTGGCCGGGTTCTTCGTGATCTTCTGGCGCGGGTTGCGGACCTCCGTGCTCCTGCGCGACGACGATTTCGGACGGTATCTCGCCCTGGGGGTCACTACCGTGGTAGTGATTCAGGCGCTGATCAACATGAGTGTGGTGCTGGGGATGATGCCTACCAAGGGAATTCCTCTGCCCATGATCAGCTCCGGAGGCAGTTCGCTGTTGAGCACACTCGCCTCGTTGGGAATACTCATGAACGTCTCCGAACATGCCGGGTAAGGTGTTCCTCATGGCGGGAGGAGGAACGGGAGGTCATGTCATTCCGGCATTAGCGGTGGCGCGCGAGCTGCGGCGCCGCGGGCATGAGCCGTTCTTTGTCGGGACCGGCCGCGGAATGGAATCGAAGCTGGTTCCGGCCGAAGGATTCGAACTGAAGCGAATCGAAGTAGGCGGGTTGAACCGGGTCGGCCTGCGCCAGAAACTGGCGACGTCGGCGCGGCTGCCATTTACCACTCTCCGCTGCATGGGGCTGGCTCGGTCGGCCGCGGCGGTATTCAGCATGGGCGGGTACGTGGCAGGGCCTCCGGTGATGGCGGCGCTTGTCACGCGGGTGCCGGTCGTGGTGATGGAGCCGAACGCGGTGCCCGGGTTCACCAACCGCGTGATCGCCAGGTTCGTCGTGCGGGCGCTGCTCTCGTTTCCCGAGACGGCGCGCTTTTTTCCGGAGGGGCGGACCGAGGTCACGGGGCTTCCCGTGCGCGAGGAATTCTTCCGGATTGCCCCCAAGCCACAGGGCGCGGTGCTCAATCTGCTGGTCACCGGTGGAAGCCAGGGTTCGCGGACGTTGAATAAGGCCGGCCGCGAAAGCTGGCCGCTGTTTCGGGAGGCCGGGCTGCCCGTGCGGATCGTCCATCAATCGGGGACAGCGGGGTTTGAAGAATTGCGCGATGCTTTTTCAAAATCGGGCTTGGAAGGAGAAGTGACGCCGTTCATTCGCGACATGCCGGCGGCGTTTGCCGCGGCGGACCTGGTGGTCTGCCGCTCGGGCGCGGGCGCTGTCTCGGAACTGGCGGCGGCCGCCAAGCCGTCGATCCTCGTTCCGTTTCCTTTTGCCGCCGACGATCACCAGACGCGCAACGCGGAGGCGATGGAGCGCGCTGGAGCGGCGCGCCTGGTACGCGATGCCGAACTGACCGGCGAAAAATTTGTTTCGGTGGTGAGAGAGGTTGCCGCGGCCGCGGGCACGCTCGAAAAAATGAGCGACGCGGCCAAAAGATTTGCGCGGCCGGGAGCGGCCAGCCGCGCAGCGGACATTCTGGAACAGGTGGCGCGCGGCTAATCTACGATTTCAATTGACAGCAGCGATTCCAGCCTAAACAATACAATAAGGAAATGTTTTTTCGGCCCCAACATCTCCATTTCACAGGCATCGGCGGAATCGGCATGAGCGGCATCGCTGAAGTGCTGCTCAATCTCGGCTATCAAATCAGCGGGTCGGATTTGAGGCTTTCGCCGATCACGGAGCGGCTCCGTGGGATGGGCGCGCAGATATTCGAGGGCCACGCCGCGTCCAATGTCGCCGGGGCCCGCGCATTAGTGGTGAGTTCCGCGGTGGATGAGCAGAATCCCGAGGTGCAGGAGGCGCGCCGTCTGCAGATTCCGGTTATCCCTCGCGGCGAGCTGCTGGCCGAGCTGATGCGGCTGAAGTACGGGATCGCGGTGGCCGGCAGCCACGGCAAGACGACCACCACGTCGATGACTGCGACGATTCTGAACTACGCCGGCCTCGACCCCACCGTCGTGGTCGGCGGGCGCGTCGGCACGATGGGCGGCTCCAACGCCCGGGTCGGCCACAGCGACTTCCTGGTCGTCGAATCCGATGAAAGCGATGGTTCGTTTCTGAAGCTGGCGCCAATCATTGCCGTCGTGACGAACATCGATCGCGAGCACCTGGACCACTACTCTTCGCTCGATGCGATCCGTGCGGCGTTCATCGAATTCGTGAACAAAGTGCCGTTCTATGGGGCTGTCGTTGTCTGCCTGGACGACCCCAATGTTTTGGGCATTCTCCCCGACATCAAGCGTCGCACCGTGACCTACGGAACCACTGCCCAGGCCGACGTCGAAGCCAGCGAGGTCGGCTGCGGGCACTTCGCGAGCGACTTCCGCCTCCGCCACCGCACCACCGACCTGGGACGCTTCCACTTACGGATTCCCGGCCAGCATAACGTGTTGAACGCCATGGCCGCGGTCGCGGTGGCGATGGAACTCGAGGTGAAGCCCGACGTCATCCGCGAGGCTCTGGCCACGTTTAGCGGCGTGGACCGGCGCTTCCAGGTGCGCGGCAAGGAACGCGGTATCACCGTGGTCGACGATTACGGCCATCACCCCACCGAGATTCGCGCCACGCTCGACGGCGCGCGGCTGTGCGGCTTCCGCCGCGTCCACGTCCTGTTTCAGCCGCATCGCTTCACCCGCACGTTCCACCTGATGGACGAATTCGGCCGGGCCTTTCACCAGGCCGACAGCGTCTTCGTGCTCGACATCTATGCCGCGTCGGAGCCGCCCATCGAGGGCGTCACGGCCGAAGCCTTGGTGGAACGGATCCGCCAGTTCGGACACCGCAACGTGCAATATGCCGGAGGGATCGACGGCGGAGTCGAGGCGCTACTCGGTGCCGCGCAGGAGGGCGACCTGGTGCTGACGCTGGGCGCGGGCAGCGTCTGGCAGGCCGGGGAGAAAGTATTGGACCGGCTGAGGGCGAAGGCATAGCATGGCACGCGAACCTAAACCGGCCCCCAAGCGCTTTAACTGGCGTTTCCTGCTAGGCCTCGCTGCCTTGCTGGTGGTGACGGCCTCGGCGGCGATGGCGGCGTTGAAGGTACGCCGGTTTGTCACCACCGATCCGCAGTTCGAGCTATCGCGCGACCGCCAGAACGCCTTGACCATCGAAGGCCTGCGGTTCGCGTCGCGCGCCAAGGTGCTACATGTCTTTGCCGGCGACTTCAACCGCAGCATTTTCTCGACTCCTATTGGGGAGCGGCGCCGGCGGCTGCTGGCCATCGATTGGGTTGAAGAAGCTTCGATTTCGCGCATCTGGCCGGACCGGCTGGTGGTGCGCATTCGCGAGCGAAAGCCGATCGCGTTCGTGTTCTTCCGCTCCGGTGTTTTGTTGATCGACTCGGATGGCGTCCTGCTGGAGCCGCCGCCCCAGGCGCAGTTCACCTTTCCGGTGCTAAGTGGGATCCGCGAGGATGAGCCTCTCGATCAGCGCGTCGAACGCGTGCATGCATTTCGCCGCGTGCAGCAGGACATGGGTTACCTGCTCAAGGATGTTTCAGAAGTGGACGCGACCGATCTCGACAACATCCGCATCGTGGCGCAAATGGGCAAGCGGACGGTCGACCTTCTCATCGGAGACGTGAACTTCGGGCGGCGTTACCAGAATTTCTTGAATCACTACCCGGAGATTCAGAAGCGCTCGCCGGAAGTACGGGTTTTTGATCTGCGGCTGGACGACCGCATCACGGCAAAGGAATAGGGATGGCAGGGAAGCCGATCTACGGAGTGGGACTGGATGCGGGCAGCCGCATGACGCGGCTGGTGATCGTTCGCCTCGAGCAGGACCGGCTTCGCTACGTGGGTTCTGGTGTCGCCGAATCGCAAGGCTGGCACAAGGGCCGCATCGCCGATCAGCGGGCCGTGGCCGATTCGATGTTATCGGCTCTGCGCGAGGCCGAGGCCCGTTCCGGAGTGTCGGTGGAATCCGCAGTCCTGGGAGTCGGCGGGCAAACCGTGCGCGGCGCGAACGGCCGCGGGGTGTTGGAACTCGGCTATGTCCGCGAAATCGAACAGCGCGATGTCAACCGGGTAGTTGACCGGGCCTCGCGGGTTCAGTTGCAGGAAGACCGCATGGTGCTGCAGTTGTGCCCGCAGGACTTCGTCGTGGACGATCATCCCGGCCACCGCGACCCGCGCAAGATGCTGGCGTCGCGCCTGGAGATCAACGTCCATCTGATCACCGCGTCGGTCCAGGAGCACAACGGACTGATCGGCGCAGTCAACCAGGCGCACCTTGCGGTGGAGGAGACGGTCTTCGAAGGGCTTGCCGCTTCCTACGCCGCCGTGCTTCCGGACGACCGTCGCGAGGGGATCGCCGTCGTCGATATCGGCGCGGAATCCACGGAACTGGTCGTGTACTACGGCGAAGCGATGCACCTGGCGTCGGCCATTCGAGTTTGTGGCGACCACTTCACGCGCGATTTGGCGCAAGGCCTCTGCCTTAGTTTCGAAGATGCCGAACTGGTGAAGCTGGAGTACGGCTGCGCGGTGTCCGACAGTTGCTCGGAGAACGTCCTGGTGGAAGTTCCGACGCCGGAAAATCGCGAGCATCGCCACGTGCAGCGCAGGTTTCTCAACCAGATTCTGGAAGCGCGCTCGGCCGAGTTGTTCCAGTTCGTGCGCGCGGAGTTGTCGCGCGTAGGCATGGACCGCGCCCTGCTGGGCGGCGTTTTTCTGACGGGAGGGGGCGCCAAACTGCCCGACCTATGCGATGTCGCGGAGCGTGTGTTGCAGTGCCAGGCCCGCTTCGGGTTGGCCGTCGGTATCGAGGGCTGGCCGGAGGAG
>CAYMHP010000091.1:0-4429 GCA_964390225.1 uncultured Solibacteraceae bacterium | reverse complement strand
GACCTGGAGCACTTCCGGGGCGAGATGGGGGTGTGGCCGGAGGAGATGCGCGACCCGGAATGGACCACGGCCGCGGGCCTGGCCATGTATTCCGCGAAATTAAAGGAACAGACCGAGCAACAGCGGGAATCGGCCGGGTGGCTCGGGAGAATGTTGCGGTAATGAGGTAGCGGACCTCTCGGTCCGCGGCCGGTGCCCTCGCCGGCATCTCAAGTGGGAACAGCGGGGCCGGGGGCGGGCCCCGCAGGCAACCCGCGGCGGCGGACGAGGTGGCAAGCATGGATTCGGATATCGACGATTTGAAATACGAGATTGAAGACGACGCGCCCAGCGGCGCTCGCATCAAAGTGGTAGGGGTGGGCGGCGGGGGCTGCAACGCCGTTGCGCGCATGGTTCAGGAAGGGCTGGACGGCGTCGAGTTCTATGCCATGAACACCGACCTGCAGGCCCTGTCCGCCTGCAACGTTCCCAACAAGCTGCAACTCGGCGCCAAGATGACCAATGGCCTGGGCGCGGGCTCGAATGCCGAGATTGGCCGGCAGGCAGCGCTCGAAAACACCGATACCATCGTCGAGGTGCTGCAGGGCGCGGACATGGTGTTCGTCACCGCCGGACTCGGCGGCGGCACCGGCACCGGCGCCGCCCCGGTGATCGCTTCCCTGGCCAAGGAACTGGATGCGCTCACCGTGGCCGTGGTCACGAAGCCCTTCGCCTTCGAAGGGCGGCGGCGCATGCGCCTGGCCGATGACGGCCTCTCGAAACTCGCCTCTACCGTCGACACCGTCATCACTATTCCCAACGACCGGCTGCTCTCGCTCGTGCCGCGCGGCACCAGTTTCTTCGACGCGTTCAAATTGGCCGACGATCTGCTGCGCCAGGCAGTGCAGGGAATCAGCGACATCATCGTCACACCCGGACTCATCAATCGCGATTTTTCGGATATCAAGTCCACCATGGTGGGCATGGGTTACGCAATGTTCGGAACGGCCGTCGCCCGCGGCGAGAGTGCCGCCGTTCAAGCCGCCCGGCAGGCCATCAGTTGCCCGCTTCTCGAAGACACGCGCATGGCGGGCTCGCGTGGCATTCTGATCAACATCACCGGGTCGAGCCGCCTCGGCCTGCACGAAGTCAACGAGGCCTGCTCGATCATTCGCGAAGCCGCCGAATGCGACGACGTGCAAATCAACTTCGGCGTGATTCTGAACGAGGCCATGGAGGATGCGGTCAAGATCACCGTGATTGCAACCGGTTTCCGCCCGGACCACGTTCCGGTAGTGGAAGTGCGACGCGCTCCGGAGCCGCAGATCCGCGAGTGGGCGCCGGAGGCCGAGCCGGAACCCGCGCGCCTGCCGGTGCGTGAGCCCGAGCCCGTCTTCCAGGCGGAACCCGAACTCGAGCCGGAGGCCGAACCCGAATTAGTCGCCGAGGCCGAGCCCCTACTCGATCTCGAGGACCTCGATACACCGGCCTACCTCAGGCAGGGCCGCCTTTTGAACTGATGCCGCCCGCGCTTCCGCCGGCTCCGGAGCTGCAATTCGCATTCGAGGCCGTCGTACAGATCGGCCCTGTGATGGATCTGGGCCTGACGCCTCAGGGCCGCCGCCGGGTCATCCCGATCGCCGGAGGCCGCTTCGAAGGCCCTGCCATCCGCGGCCGCGTTCTGCCGGGCGGGGCCGATTGGCAGATCCTCTATGCCGATGGCTCGGCCGAACTGGAGGCGCGCTATACGCTCGAGACCGATGCAGGCAGCCTGCTCTATGCGAGCAATCGCGGCTTTCGTCATGGACCGCCCGACGTGCTGCACAAGTTGAATGCGGGTGAGTTGGTGGACCCCCGCTCCTATTATTTCCGCACCGTGGCCACTTTTGAGGGTGGCTCCACGGAATGCGCCTGGCTGACGCGATCGATCGTGATCGGCTCTGGGGAACGCTTCCCCGACAAAGTCGCCGTGCGGTTCTGGAAAGTGTTGTAACCCCGGCGTTACCGCCGTGGGCTGAAAACGAGGTATCGCGGCGTCGTTCAGCCCCGTCCTGTGAGGGCGGGGGTCGCACCTTAAAGAGAATCCCCGCAATTCTACGGCAGCGGCGTCGGCCGGTGAATCAGGTGAAGCTGGTTGCCATCGGCATCCGTGAAGTGAACCAGGCGGTTTCCGCGCAGATTCAATTCGCCCGTCAGGAAGTGAACACCCGCCTGTTTCAGTCGCTCGTGCGCGGCGTCGAAATCGTCCACCATGATGGCCATGTGCCGGATGCCCGGATCCTTCATCTTCTGTTCGGCGCGAGGCCCTTCCGACGGAATGATTTCAATAATGGTTCCGTTCTGCGCTTTCACGAAGTAGTTCCCGTCGTAGACGTGATTGATCTTGAACTCGAGATGGTCCACATACCACTGCGCCAGCTTCTCGGGGTTGGGGGAAGCGATCGCCGTATGCTCCAGGCCTTTGAACATGAGGAGAATTGTATCAGGCCGCCTGGCGCCTAGTCCCGTGCTGCCGCCATGGTGTTGTAGTCGAAACGAAACCAGGATCGGCCTTGCTCGAAGTAAACGGGAGGCGGCGCATCCTGCGGATCGCCCTCCATCGCCCCACCTTCGACCCACCGCACGAGCGTATCGATTTCGCGCAACCTCAGAGCCCGATGCCGCTCGGTCGCCGGAAAGGAGGCATTAGTAAACCATGGGGGCATCTGTCTCGACTGCGCCACATGCTTGATCGCCTCGGCCCAGGGTTTCGTCTCCTTGTAAGTCAGGAACGAAATCGGCCCCAACTGGCCCGGACGATGGCAACTTTGACAGTGATCCTGCAGAATCGGCAGTACGTCTTTGTAGAAGGTTACGGTGCCCGTCCTCGACCCCATCGCGGTTGCCGCCGTGACGAGCAGAAGAGCAATCAGACTCAGACGCTTCATACCCCACCTCGCTTCCGTCGAGGCCGGCGATGCCGCGCCCGCAACCCGCGGCAGGCGCCCGCGCACAAGACTATTGGCTCCGATATTCTTATACGCCGCAGCTTGGCGGTTGTCAAGCCGCAGCAGCTTAGCCGCGGGCCGTCGCTGCCGCCAATTCGGTAACGGAAAGCGGGATAGTTTCTCCGCTGACGCCGCCAATCACCGCCGCCGTATGCTCGAACGCGACGGGGTCGCCGGTGACGAAGTGCACCACGCGCCCTGCCGCCGGGCAGCGCGGCGGAGGTTCATATGCGGTGCTGACCGTCTCGGCCGTGACTTCGGCGCTGTCGACCAGTTGCACGCCCGATCCCACGGCGCGCTGCAGCACGCCGCGCAGCAGCGGATAATGCGTGCAGCCCAGGATCAAGGTATCGATCTCCGGCCGGCCGCTGAGGTATTGACGAACCAGCAGTTCCGCCTCCGGCGATTCCGCCAGCCCCTCCTCCACTACGTGCACCAGCATCGGACACGCTTGCGCCCACGCCCGCAGTCCGCGGGCTTCCAGGCGGCGCTGGTAGGCGCCGCTGCCGATTGTGCCCTTGGTGCCGATGACGCCGACGCGTCCAGTACGCGACACGCGTGTCGCGGCCTCCACACCCGGATCAATGACACCCCAGACCGGAACCGGACAATGATCCGCGAGGTGCGGCAACGCCACGGCCGATGCGGTGTTGCACGCAACCACCAGGCCTTCGACTCCGAAGCCGCACAGGAAGTCGGCGATTTCGGCGGCGAAACCTACCACCATTTCAGGGGGTTTGCGGCCGTACGGGACGCGCGCGGTATCGCCTAGGTAGACGAAATCGCGATGGGGCATTTGGCGGCGCAGGGCCTGTAAAACGGTGAGTCCGCCGACGCCGGAGTCAAAGACGCCGATGCCGCGTCGGAGGGGCGGGGTCAAAGTCATCTAAGTCCATATTGGCACGTCCAATGCCATCCGGACAGAATGACATTCGATAACGCGCGACACCTTGCACGCGGAAGATCGGCATTCCCGGCGAAACGAGAATAGGTAACGCCGGCGGTCGCAGCCGCCGCGTGCCGGTTCAAAATAGCCGGCGACATGATCGCCGGCGCTACAGCCGCCGCTGAACAGTCCGCGTGCGATAATCGGAAATCCATGAAGGCTCGCGTGTTCGTGTCTTTGAAGCCGAGCGTGCTGGACCCCCAGGGCCAGACCGTCTGCTCCGCCCTCCACGGCCTCGGGTATCCGGCCATTGCCGATGTTCGCCAAGGCAAGTTCTTCGAAATCGCGCTGGCCGAAGGGACCTCCCGCGAGCAGGCCCGCCGCGATGTGGAAACCATTGCGCATGAGGTACTTGCAAATCCGGTCATCGAGGAGTACCGGGTCGAGATACTCGATTGATTTCGGTTAACAGTACGTACCGGCACCACCTCCATATCCGTTCGCTTCGACCCCCGCCTCTATAATGAAAAAATGTGCGGGATTGTCGGTTACATCGGAACGCATAAAGCCGTTCCCA
>CAYMHP010000090.1:10468-18322 GCA_964390225.1 uncultured Solibacteraceae bacterium | reverse complement strand
TTGGCGCGGGTGAGCGCATCGAGCGCGGCGAACGGCTCGTCCATCAGCAGGATTCGGGGCTCCATCGCCATTGCCCGGGCAATGGCGACCCGCTGCTTCATGCCGCCCGAGAGCGTGTGCGGATAGCTGCGCGCAAACCCTTCGAGCCCGACCTTACGCAGATAATGCCGGGCGCATTCCTCGGCGGCGCGGCGCCCCAGCTTGCGACCGGCGGTAAGGGCAAACGCGATGTTGTCCTGGACGGTGCGCCAGGGCAGAAGCTGATCGAACTCCTGGAAGACGAAGACCCGGTCCGGCCCCGGAGCGGTGATCTCCGCTCCGTCGAGACGGATGGTCCCTTCCACCGGCTTGAGAAAGCCACCCACCGCTTTCAGAAGAGTCGATTTTCCGCAGCCGGATGGACCGAGAATGACGAACCGGTCGGAGCGATACACATGGAAGCTCACGCGGTAGGTTGCGGTAACCAGGTGCTCGCGCGTCCGGTAACGCAGCGTGACACCGTCGACGGTGAGGAGGGGCGAAGGATTCATCAGCTTCCCGGCGCGCCGTGAATCTCCGGAAAAAACAGGTCCTTCCATGAGGCGGGGCGGTTCTTGAGCGTTCCGATCGTATGCATGAAACCGGCGTACTTCATGACATTTTCGGGCGTGGTGGTGAAGCGAATATCGGGCGCGTTGAGCACGTCGACGATTTCCTGCGCGGAAAACCCCTTATCGTTGGTCGAGGCCAGCAGCACTTCCGCCGCGGCCTTCTTGTCGGCCACGATCATCTTGTTGGCTTCATCCAGCGCTTCGAGCACTGCGCGATAAATCTTGGGGTTCTGGTCGCGGAACCTGGCGGTGGTCGAAATCATCGTGAATGTCGTGGATCCGCCCATGATGTCAGTGGAAGTCAGAATCGTGCGAACCCGCGGGTCTTTGCGCTCGCGCTGGTGAAAGAGCGGAGAACTGAAGTGAGCATCAATTGCGCTCGAACCGGATAGCAGCGCCACGACGGCATCGGGATGGGTCATCGTGACGGTGAATTTGTCGAAGCGCGTGGCTTCCGCCGGGCCGTACTTCTGCCGGGCGTACATCTCCAGGAGGAGCGCGGGGATGGAGACCTTGATGGCAGTCATCGCGATTTTGTCGCCCTGACGGAGGTCATCAAGCTTCTTCAGATGGTCAGACCGCGTATCCAGGTACATGGGCAGTGACGCCAAGGCGGCTACGCCCTTCACCTTGGCGGTGCTCATCGTCTTGTCCCACAGGGTGAGAAATGCCGGTGGACCGGCGGAAATGAAATCCGCCGAGCCGGAAAGAAGCGCGTCATTCATCACAGCGGGCCCGCCGAGCTTGATCCAGCGGATGTGCAGGTTTCCGATCCCCGCCTGCCTGGCATGCTTCTCGATTAGCTTATATTTCTCCATCATGAGCAGCGGCAGGAATCCGACTCCGCCCGCGCCAGTCGGGATGCGCAATTCGCTCACTTCGGCGCGGAGAGGCGCGCAGAGAAACGCTGCAAGCAATGTGATGAGGCCCAGAGGCCTCATGCGCGCGCCCCCCGTTCGCCGGCCGGTACGGCGCCGGCCGCGAGTTCGCCGGCGTCTTCGAGAGTGTCGATGCGCCAGCAAAGCTCGATCAATTTCTCCACCTGGGCGGCGGGCAACGCGAGCACGGCCTGGTCCCGAAATTTTTCCTCGAGCTGGCGATCGCTCATCGGCCGGCGAATGTTGCCGAGGGACTGTTCTACCAGGCGGGCGATCTTCCTTCCACCTGCCAGTTGCACTTCCACATGAGCCTGATCTTCGGTGAGTGAAGCGTCGCCCTCGGCCGTGACCAACTCGCGAACGCGCTTGATCTGCGGGTCATTGACGGCCTCGTCGGTGTATTCCTGAAGCCCGGCCTTGCCGCGCACCAGACCCACCGCCGCTCCATGGTACACGGAGAACTTGCCCTGCAGGCCGCGAGTGATCTGCCGCTGGTTGCAGAGGTCAAGCACGAGCGGCGCAACTCGAAGCGTCACCCCTTCGATGGTCGCAGGATCGATCCGGTGCTCGTGATGAAGCTGGATGGCGCCATCGATGCTCGGGTGGTTCACGATTCCGCAGGGGAACGGCTTGTAGGTATTGGCGCGGAGTTGATAATCGACGCCTAAACCCGCCGTGATTTTCGAAAGATCGTAGCGGGCCGCCTGCACGGCGGCGAAGCCGCGCGGGCCCTCGATGGAGTGCTCACCCGCAGTGAATCCCGCCTGTGCCAGCAGCGCGGCGGAATATCCATTCTGGGCCGCACGGCCGGGGTGCAGCGATTTTGCCATGGAGCCGAACATCTCGCGCAATCCCGCGGCCTGCGTCGCGGCGAGGCCAGTCGCCCAGACCATCTCCTGGGTGCCGAGATCGAGCAGTTTGCCAATGGCCACCGCCGCGCCGAACACCCCAGCGGTTCCGGTGATGTGCCATCCGGCATCGTAGTGCGCCGGATAAACGGCATTGCCGACGTGCGACTCCACCTCGAACCCGACAATGAAGGCGTGCAGGAAGTCGTGTCCGGAGATGCCGTTGGCGCTGGCATACGCAAACAGCGCGGAAGCGACCGGAGAGGTCGGGTGTATGTAGTTCTGCGGCGTCGTATCGTCGTAGTCGTGAACGTGCGAGCTGATGCCGTTCAGAAGCGAGGCGTGCAGCGGATCGATCCGTTCCGCGCGTCCGAGAATGCTCGCGGTCGCCTTTCCCGCAAACGGTCCGAGCGCGCGAAGGGTGATGTCCATGGCTGGATGGATGCTGCCTCCCACGGCGCAGCCGACGTAGTTGAGAATCGCCCGGCGGGCCTCGTGGCTAACATCCTGCGGGATGTCTTCGAATCGGCTGCTGACGACGTAGGATGCAAGAGCTTTGGTCTCGGACATTGAGTCTCCGGGCGAAGGGTGATGATCATTTTACCGCGGCGGGACTCGCGCTTTTCACGCAGAACGGCCAAAATAGGGGGTTATGCCAAGCTTCGGAGCGCGATTTTGAACGCGCCGCTCTCGGCCGAATTAGCCCTTTGGGCCTCCTGCCTGAAATTTGAGGATCTGCCGCCGGATGTAGTAGAGGCGACCAAGCTGCGAGTCCTCGATGTGATCGGTTTGGCTCTGGCCGGCGCGGAGACGCGGTTCGGCCGCTCGGTGCGGGCAGCCGCGGCCGCCATTTCGCCTCCCGGGCCCTGTCACGTGCTCGGGTTCGGCGACCGACTGGGCGTGACCGCGGCGGCCTTCGCCAATGCCGCTCTAGCTCAGGGACTGGAGTTCGACGACACGCATAACGAATCGATCGTGCACATGAGCAGCCCCGCCGTGGCCGCGGCGCTGGCTTTGTCGGAGATCGGCCCGGTCTCCGGACGCGAGTTCGTCACCGCCGTCGCGCTGGCGAACGAGATCTCTTGCCGCGTGGGAAGCGTCAGCTCCGGCGAACTCCACCGCCGTGGCTTCCACCCGACAGGGTTGTTCGCGCCTTTCGGGGTGGCCTATCTGGCTGGGCGACTGTTAGGACTGGATGCGCCAGCGATGACGCACGCCGCTGGTGTCGTGGGAAGCTTCTCCTCGGGGATTCTTCAGTGCTGGGTGGATGGCACCGAGAGCAAGTTTCTGCACTCGGGCTGGGCCGCACAGAGTGGGATCGCAGCGGCCTTCCTGGCGCGCTCGGGCGCCACAGGACCGGCGCAGGTATTCGAAGGGCGGTTCGGCCTGTTTGCGTCGCATGTGCAGGACGCGGACGCGCACCGCGATTTCGGCCGCATCCACCGCGATCTTGGCGCCGAGTGGGAAAGCCGCAATTCCTCTTTCAAACCGTTTTCCGCGGCCCACGTGATCCATCCCTATATAGATGCTATTCTGCGCTTGCGGAGCCGTTATGCGATCGAACCCGGCCAGGTACGTGAAGTCGATTGTCCGGTGGCGAATTTCATTGTGAACATCGTATGCGAGCCGGTTGCGGAGAAGTTCGCGCCGGCATCCGATGCCCACGGACGCGTCAGCCTGCAATATACGCTGGCCGAAGCGCTCTGTACCGGCCAACTCGGGAAGAACGCCTACCGGGAAGAGAACCGTCGCAATCCAGAGATTCTGGCTCTCGCCAGAAAAGTGAGGTATCACGTGGATCCGGGCTACCCGGGGCCGGGGCGCTTCAAGGGCGCGGTGAAAGTTACCCTGAACGACGGAAGGGTTTTCGAGGAAGTCGAGGAGTACAACCGCGGTTCCGCCGAGAACCCGATGAGCTACCGCGATCTTCGGGCGAAGTTCGATGAAAACGCGCAGGAGTTTTTGCCTCCGGAAGCGCGCGACCGGGTGGCTGAGGCGATCGGGCGGCTGGAACTGCTGGAGGATGCCGGCGAACTTGCCCGAGAGTGTGCGTAATGGATTTCAGCAGTGGAACACCTGCGCGCCTGAAGGAAGGTATGCGGCACCCACTTAAGTTGCCCCTCATCGCGATATCTTTGGTGTACTTGTTCGGTCCACGAGCCTTCGCCGATATTAGGCTGAGGTTCTCTGGAGATGCTCATGCCGAAGTTGCGCCGCCTGTTGCTTGTTTGCGGATTGTGGATTGCCGTCGTGCTTCCGCTATCCGCTCAACTCGATCCGCAAGGCGCGGAGGTAATGTCGTATTTCCCGGAACTGGCCGACGGCGGTCCGCCGTCGCAGAAATGGGCCACCAGCCTATCGTTCGTAAACCCGCACTCGACACTGAGCGCATCGGCGACGGCCTTCTTCTATAGCGACGATGGCAGCCCCCTGGCGCTGGATTTCGGAAACGGGCCGGAGACCATTCACCGCTTCACCGTTCCTCCTCTGGGTTCGGTGACGTTCAAGAGCTCCGCCGGGTCCATTAATACACAGGTCGGGTGGGCCTCGGTTGTATCCACGCTGCCCCTGCAGGGCGTAGTGCAGTTCAGCTTCTCCACCAATGGCGTTCCGCAAGAGG
Organism: uncultured Solibacteraceae bacterium; assembly: GCA_964390225.1. Classification (GTDB taxonomy): domain Bacteria; phylum Acidobacteriota; class Terriglobia; order Bryobacterales; family Bryobacteraceae; genus PSRJ01. Next base: position 13,386 of record CAYMHP010000090.1, on the reverse strand, counting down.
CGATCTCCACGCAGGCGACAGCCGCTGCCCAAGTCTTTCGCTCGCCTGCGACCCCGACGACGGGTATCGCGATTGCCAATCCGTCGAGCAGCGTGCAGTCAACGCCGGTCACCGTGACCGTCACTGTGTATGACGCCTCCGGTACGTCTCTGGGCCAGACCTTGGTCACGGTGCCGCCGTCCGGACATCGGCAGTTCACGTTAAGCGACAGGTTTTCGTCGCTGCCGGCCCGCGAGTCGGTGGTGCTGTCCGCCCAAACCCCCGGACAGAACTTCGTCGCCTGGATGCTGAGCGGCGATGGCGGTGTATTCTCGAGCTACCCCGCCGCGGGACAGTCCAGGCCCGCCGCGCAGTACGAGCGGATCACGAAGATCTTCCAGAAGCTGGCAAACGCCGGGCAATCGCTGCAATTCTTTTCGTCAGCGCTGCCAACGCTGACGATAGACAATCGGACCGACCAGGCCAATCTGTTCGCAACCGTTTCGGGGAACCAGGTTACGGTTTTCACCGGCCTTGCGGAGTTGGTGAGCGACTCCGACAGCGCGCTCGCCTTCCTCATCGGGCACGCGCTCGGACACCTTGCGTTTGCGACGAAGGGGACCTTCGTTTCGGGAGATCTGGAGACCAACGCCGATGCCTACGGAGATTCGATGGTGCTGGCAGCGGGATACGACCCTTACGCAGCGTCCGCCGCACTGGGTGAATTGATCATGGCGGCGGGGCCGGTGGGGATCCTGTCACCAAGCTATGACGGTCTCGGCGACCCTCGCGCCTCGTTCAATACCCGGCTGCCGGCAATCTATTCCGCCGTGCAGGCAGCCTGCGGCCAGGCTGCGCTCCAGTCCATGTGTAGCCAGTACAAGAGCGCGGGGCACGCGCATTTGCCGCCCGGGCCGGTGTACTAGACGGGCCTTCGTACCCGAAATACACGGCGGGCAGCCGCGTTTCGTTGTTAAGCTAGGCTGCATAGCATGAAGCGCAGCACCGCCCGTATTCTGACCACGCACTGCGGTAGTTTGCCGCGGCCCAAAGACCTGCTCGATTTAATGAAGGCCAAGCTCGAGGGCAGCCGCCACGATGAGGCCGCGTACTCCGACCGCGTGCGCAGCGCCGTGGCCGAGATCGTGCGCAAGCAAGTAGATTCGGGTATCGACATCCCCACCGACGGCGAGCAAGGCAAGCTGGGCTTCTTTGCGTATGTCCGTGAAAGGCTCGAGGGCTTCGAGCCGCGCCCCGGCGCGAAGTTTCCCCGCTTCACCGCGGAGACCAATGCCTTCCCGGAATACTACCAGCAGTACATGAGCCAGGCGATGATGGGCGGCTCGGTGGCGCCAATCGCTCCGCTAGTCTGTACCGGCCCCGTGCGCTACCGCGGAGAACATGCCGTGCGGCGCGACATCGAAAACCTAAAGGCGGCTCTGAACGGCGTGAAGGCCGAGGACGTGTTTATGCCTTCGGTGGCGCCAAGCGGCGTAGGGTTCAACGAATATTACGCGAGTGAAGAGGAGTATTTCGCGGCCGTCGGCGAAGCGATGCGCACCGAATACCAGGCCATCGTCGACGCCGGCTTACTGTTGCAGGTCGATGATCCATTTCTTACCGAGATCTTCAGCCGCCCATCGCTGAGCCCCGCCGCACGGCGCAAGGCGGCCGGGATGTGGGTGGAATCGCTGAATCACGCGCTGCGCGGCATTCCGGAAGACCGCGTCCGCTTCCACACCTGCTACGGGATCAACGAGGGCCCGCGGATCTATGACGCTCCGCTCAAGGAGGTGGCAGAGGCGATGTTGAAGATCCGTGCGGCGGCGTATTCGTTTGAGAACGCCAACGCGCGGCACGAGCACGAATACCACATCTGGGAAAGCGTGAAACTGCCCGAGGGGAAACTGCTGATTCCCGGAGTGGTGACACACGCCAGCAACATCGTGGAACATCCCGAGCTGATCGCCGAGCGAATCACCCGGTTCGCGAAGCTGGTGGGCCGCGAGAACGTGATCGCCGGGGCCGATTGCGGCTTCTCGTCGCAGGCAAGCTACAATCCGGAGGTCCACCCGACCGTCGTCTGGGCAAAGTTCGAAGCGATGGCCGAAGGCGCGCGCCTGGCGAGCGGCCAATTGTGGAGCTAGCGGCGACCGGCCGGCTTTCGCGATCATCCGGCGTATGTAAAGTGCGGTTCTGTTCGGAAGTTCCCGGTTGTTAGAATAAGAGCAGGAATGGCCCCCACCGCGCCCACTTCTCCGTTTCGGGAGATGCTCGATAGCCGGCTATCGCAATTGCTCCTGGAATTGGAAAAGGCTTACGACACACGGCTTGCTTCGCAAGTTGCGGTGGAAGTAGAGCAGCGCCTGCCTGGCGCCGTGGCTGCGGTTTCCGCGGAAGTCCGCGAACGGGCGCGTGCGGAATTCGCTGACCAGTTGAACCAGGCTACGCGGCGCATTCGGCACTCCAGCGATGTGGCGGAGCTTTCGGCGACGCTGCTGGATGCGACCGGTCCCTTTGCCACCGGGGCCGCGGTGCTGCACGTAATTAAGTCGGTGGCGCGGGGCGAGCGGATCCGCGGTGTGCCCGAGGAGAGCGGGCGCTCTTTCCGCGGCCTGGAAATCCCGCTCGCATCGGCGGCCGCATTGGGAGAAGCGGTGCAGAGCGGCGAGCCCGTTGCCGCCGTGACTTCGGCCGCGGAGGTCTCATCGCCGCTGATGCGCATCGCGGCACACCCGGAGGACGGCCGGGCGTTCGTTTACCCAATCGTGGTTCGTGAGCGCGTTCCGGCTCTGTTGTACGCCTGGGGAACGGTACAGGGCTCGGTTTTGGAGTTGCTCACGCAATTGGCGGCGGCCGTGTGGGGCGCGTTGCCGCCCCCGTCGGATCTGGTGACCGTCGCGCCCGCACAGCCGGCGGCGCCGACGACCTGGGAAAAG
>CAYMHP010000090.1:0-10458 GCA_964390225.1 uncultured Solibacteraceae bacterium | reverse complement strand
GTCAACAACAAGGAGTCTATGCGCAACCACAGGTTTCTCCGGAAGAGCAGCAGGTACACCTGCGCGCACAGCGCTTCGCGCGAGTGCAGGTGGCGGAAATGCGTCTGTTCGAAACCGACGCCGTGCAGTCGGGCCGGACGCGCCGCGATCTCTACGGCGCGTTGAAGGGACGCATCGATGCGGCGCGCGAGTCGTTCCGGCAAACGTTTTTTGGTTCGTGCCCCAGCATGGTGGATTATCTGCACCTGGAGCTGGTGCGGACGCTGGCCAATGATGACCCCGAAGTCCTTGGGAAGAACTATCCCGGTCCCATGGTGTAGGGCTCTCGCCCTCGCTCTGGCTATGTCTGCGCCTGCCGCGGCGCCGCTGCTCGCGGTGCCGGAAACTCATAACAGTGCGCGCACGCCGGAGACGCTGGCAGCCCTGGTGCGGGCGTATCGTGAATCGCCGACACTGCCCAAACGCGCGGCGATCGAGGCCTACGCGGCTGCCCACGCGAAGGAGAAAGAAGCCAGCCTGGCGAGGCTGGCGCTCGGGGTCGTGGATTACGAGCAGAAGAACTATCCGGAGACCATCGCGGAGTTGAAACCGCTCACGGCGAAGCTGCCGCGCATTTCCGACTATGTCGGCTACTATCTGGGGGCGGCTCGCGTGGAATCGAACGATGCCGGTCCAGTCGCGGAAGACCTCGCGGTTGCGCACCGGACGGACCCGGTCTCGCCGCTCTCCGGGCGGGCTTGGCTGCTGGAAGCGCGGGCTCTCCAGACCGCGGACGCCGCGGCAGCCGTGCGGTTGCTCCGCGACCATTATGCGGAACTGCCGCAGCCTGAGGGCGACATCACTTTGGCGGATTGCTATCAGGCGGCCGGCGAGTTGCCTCACGCGGTCGATTTTTACCAACGAGTGTATTACCGCTACATCTCGGGCGATGCGGCAGCCCGAGCCGCGGCCGCTCTCGCAGCGTTGAAAGACAGCATGGGCGAGAATTATCCGCCGGCGCTGCCGCAACAAATGCTGCAACGGGCCGACCGCCTGATGGACGCACGCGATTACCACCAGGCCCGCGGCGAGTATGAACAACTGGTCGGGATGCTGACCGGCTTCGAGCGGGATGAGGCGCGCGTCCGCATTGGCGCGTCCGATTTTCTGAGCGGAGACACGTCGGCCGCATATTCCTATCTGCGCGGGCTCGACTTGAAGGAATCGGGGGCGGATGCCGAGCGCCTGTACTACCTGGAAGAGTGCGCGCGCAAGCTCGGCGACGATGAACAGATGCTCGCAGCGGTGAAGCGGCTGGGCTCGGCGTATCCGCATTCGCCGTGGCGCCTGCGGGCTCTGGTATCCGCGGCCAATCGGTTTTTGGTGGCAAATCGGCCCGATGACTTCGTGCCGCTGTACAAGACCGTGTACCAGGATTTTCCATCGGAGCAGGCGGCCGCGCTGTCTCACTGGAAAGTGACATTCCAGGCGTATCTCGGGGATCAGAAGGATGCCCCTGAGCTTTTGCGCGAACATGCGCGACGCTACCCCAGCCACGCGACGGCGGGGGCGGCGCTCTATTTCTCAGGACGGAGCGCCGAGCGGGCCGAGGACTTCGGCTCCGCCCGGGGTTATTACCAGCGGATCGCTGGCGGGCTGCCGAATACGTACTACGCCGTGCTCGCGAGGGAGCGACTGGCGCGCCCCGAGATCCAAGCGGCGGCCGTCCCCGAGAAGACCGCGGAGTTTCTCCGGACGCTTGTGCTTCCGCAGGCGGAGCCCTTGCCTGCCGAGACGACCGCGCAGACGTCAATGCGGCTGGAGCGATCGCGCCTGCTGCGTACCGCCGGGTTGAGCGACCTGGCGGATGCCGAGCTTCGCTTCGGCGCACGCACGGGCGGCCAACGTACGCTGCTCGCCCTGGAGATGGCGGATTCCGCCGATGCGCCGCACCAGGCGCTCCGCATCATGAAGTCCATGTCGCCCGAGTATCTGAATCTGCCGATCGAGAAAGCGCCGCGAAAATTTTGGGAACTGCTGTTTCCGCTGCCGTATCGCAGCTCGCTTGTCTCCTATGCACGAGCGCGGGACCTCGATCCGTACGTGGTGGCGGGGCTGATCCGGCAGGAATCGGAATTCAACCCACAGGCCGTTTCCCGCGCGGATGCATATGGGCTCACGCAGGTGCGCCCCGGGACTGGGCGGCTGTTTGCGCGCCGGGCGGGCGTCCCGCGGTTCACGAGCGGCGCGCTGTTCCAGCCCGTGACGAATCTGAAGATCGGAACAACCGTGTTGCGATCGATGCTCGACCAGAACAACGGCGATCTCGCTCAGACGCTGGCCGCTTACAACGCCGGTCCGAATCGCGTAATCGAATGGCTCAGCTGGAAGAACTACCGCGAGCCGGCGGAGTTTGTGGAATCGATTCCCTTCACCGAGACACGCGACTACGTCCAGGCCGTCTTGCGCAATGCCGACATGTACCGCCGGCTGTACCGATAGGGAACTTCGGGAGGAAAAGATGCATCGTCCGTGGTTGCGAGCCGTGGCCCTGATCGCATTGGGGCTGATCGTGACGTCTGCCGTTCCAGCGCGCAGCAGAAAGTCTCGAGAGCGGAAGCAGGCCGCGTCTTTCTCCTATTACATGCTGGTCCTATCTTATGCGCCGGATTTTTGCGACCAGCCGACGGGTAACAAGGATCCTCGGGAGTGCGGCAGCGGCCGGCACGTTGGGTTCGTGGTGCACGGTCTATGGCCGCAAGCGGAGACGACGCGCGGTCCTGAAAATTGCGGGCCCGCCACCCCGGTGGCGCAAAGCACAGTCCAGGCGATGCTGCAGTACTTCCCAACCGAATCGCTCATTCAACACGAGTGGCGAACGCACGGCACATGCAGCGGATTGAGCGCGGATGCGTATTTCGCGGCGGTAAAGAAAGCTCGCGATTCCGTCAAAATTCCCAATGAGTTGACGCCCTCCAGCCGCCAGCAGATGGCACCTGCGGACGTGGAGGCGAAGGTGGCCGGCGCGAACCCGGGCTTTCCGGCAACTGCATTCCGCGTTTCCTGCTATCCCGACAACGAGCTGGAGGAAATCCGGGTTTGCCTGGATAAGAATCTTTCGCCGCGGGGATGCGGGAGCAGTGCCGGCCACTGCTCGGCGAACCAAATTACTCTGCTACCGGTTCGCTGATCGGCTGCGCGCGACGCAGCTTCGCGCCTCCGCGCGCCTATTTCACGTGACCTTCGGTGATTTCCTTGTTGTTCTCTTCGCAGGAGTATTCCATCAACTCCCAGTCGGGCTTGAGCGTGAAAATGCGCTTGTTGGTGAACGGTTCTTTGTAGGCCTTGGGATCGGTCACTGTGATCTCGTAGGCGATATGCATTGGATCGACGCGCGTCAGGCGTTCCACGGTGTGCAACTGGTCGGTGTGCGGGTGTCCAATCGTGTCGAGCCGGCTCTTGTCGTTGAAGCCGATGGTGTCGATCACCAGGGTGTCGCCGTCCCAATGGCCCACGGAATTTCCCATCCAGGTCGGGTCCGGATTCTTGGGATGATCGCGGCCGTCCGTGGGAATCACTTTGAACGTCTGCCAGGCCTCGAACAGGATGGCGATACGGCCGGGCTCCTGCATGATTTCCATGGGCATCGGCGTATTCATCTGGCGAGTCCAGCCCATTGGCAGGCAATGCGCGGTGTAATCGAACTTCTCCGGATTGTAGGCTTTAAAGTCCTGCTCTCCCCACGCAGTAAAGGGCAGTGCGCCGGGGCCGATCTGCGCCGGCGTTTTTCCTTCGGGCGCTCTTCCAGTTCGCGACATATCAGGGACGTAAGGAATGTCCCAGACGCCTCGCAGGGACGGCTTCCCATCCTCGGTGCGCGGGATCGCGCCGGTGGCGGGCACGCCTACTTTAGCAGCCTGCTGCGCGGCCAGAACGCCTGCGCCGGCGATCATCAAGCTCATCAAATGGAATCTCACTTCGAAACCTCCTTGCAGACGAAATTTCTGGCATCGTCCGTGCTGCCGGTTCCCTTGTAAACCGCGACCTGCGGATAGGGACAGAGAGGACGCGTGCGGCTGGTTGCGCCGTTCTCGATGCGCGATGCGAGCATGGTCTGCGGCGCATTCCCCTTCTCGACCCACTGCTCGATGGCGCTAACCGCATCGAAATGGTTGGGGCCCTCGCCGCCGCCGCAGTGCGCCATCCCGGGCACCATGAACAGGCGGATGGAATCGCCGGTTTTGCTGGCGGCACCCATGAACTTCACCACGCTCTCGTAGTAATTCACGCTTGCCAGCGGCGCAACGTTCGGATCGCTCCAGCCGTGATACATCAGCAGCTTTCCATTGTGTCCGAAGAACGCCTTCAGGTCGGGATTTACCGCATTAATGGTGTTGTCGTCCACCTCGTCGGCGCGGGCGGTGTCACGGTCCACATCGAACGTCTTCCAATCCCAGTTCGGGTCCTTGTAGACGACGTATTTGAAGTGGTCCACAATGGGAGTGAAGGGCTCCGGCCCGCCGGCCAAAACGCTCCACCCCAGTTCGCTGCCCGGCGCCATCGCAGGAAACACCTCTTTGCCATTGCGGAACGCCGCCGGCGTGTAGATCTTTCGGGCGGCTTCCACCTGCGGCGCCGTGAGGCAGGCCGGCCCATCTTCACCCTTGCATTCGAGGACTTTCGGATCAAAGTGGCAGCGCGCTGGGTTTTCGAGAAGGCCATCCTTCACGCCATCGAGTGCGTCGCAAGCTTCAAGCACGGCCTTGTGGATTACGGCGTATTTTTCTTTGGGAATGTAACTGGCCGGGTCTTTCAGGGTGGCGCTGGCGATCCACAGCGAAGCGGCCCCCAGGTGAGTGCGCGGATTGGCCGCCGCGCCTGCGATGATGCCGTCGTAATCGGCCGGGAAGGTCTGCGCCTCCCGCAAGCCCTGCCGGCCGCCCGTCGAGCAGCCATTCCAGTACGAATACTTCGGGCTGTTCCCGTAATAGGCCGCGACGATAGCCTTCGCCTTGACGGTCATCTCGTGTTCGGAGCGGTAACCGAAGTCGATCAGTTTCTCGGGGTGGCCGAGCGCAAATTTGCCGCTGCCTCCCACATGGCCGGTGTCAGTAGAAGCGGTCGCGAATCCTCGGCGAAGCGCTTCACTCATTTCGCGGTAGCTGATGACGCCGGCCCAACCTCCATTGCCGACCGCCTGAAACTTGCCGTTCCAGTTCGCGGCGGGGAGCCAGACTTCAATCTTGATATCCGAATCGCTGGTGGGCGCGAGCGTAGCGGCAACACGGCAGAATGCGGGCAGATCCTTATACGCATCCGCCGCGGCACCGTTGCCATTCGGCCTGCCGGGAAGCGTGAACTCCCCAGCGGGGACAGTTTCGGCCAGCGTGACCGTGGTTTGCGGTAGGTTCAGGGAACTTAGAGTGTCGCACGACGCTGCTAAGAGTGCCAGGGGCTGAAAGCACAAAATGCCGAGCGCCACTGCGGTGAGCGCACAGACGGTTGGTTGTTTTGGCATGGTGCGGTCCCCCTCCCGGAGACTTTGGCGCTCATTATATCGTACCGGTTACGCCGTCTCTCTCCGAGTTATTGCAGTTCCATGGTCAGCGTCACGGTGGCGCGAACGTCGACCGTACCGGGCTCCACGGGGGTGGGTGCGGCCGATTCAGCCACAGCCAGTTGCTGCCGCGCCAGCGGCCGGATGATCTGCGGACTGGATTGTTCCAACTCCAGCACGCGCCCTAATTTCATTCCGATACCTGCCGCCATGGCTTCGGCGTTGGCGCGCGCGTTTCCGACGGCTTCGCGCAAAGCCTTGGCGCGGACGGGCCTCTCATCCTTGATGGTGAATTGCAGGCCCTGGATGCGGTTGGCCCCGCCCTGGGATGCGGCATCGATGATTTTACCCAGACCGGGCAGATCGGCAGTGGTCACTTCCACCGTATTCGACGCGGTGTAGCCAACGATCGTGGGCTTACCGCCGGTTCGCGGATATTGATAATTCGGATTTAAGGCATAACCCGCAGTGCGGATCTCGCCTGTGGAACCGAGCATTGGGCGGAGTTTGTCGAGAACCGCCTGAAGCTGGGTGGCGTTCTGCGTGGCGGCTGCCTGCGCCGTCGGAGCCTCCGTCACTACCCCGACTTGCAGGATGGCCATGTCTGGCTTGGCCTGAACGACGGCCTCGCCGCCAGCGCGCACCGACGATGGCCGGTTTCCTGCTGGCGGCTGGGCCCCCAGTACCGCGGAGAAGACCGTCAGAATTGCCATCGCGGATTTGATTTTCATCGATGTCCCCCTCCTCCTCCTATCATCGGCCATGTACCCGGAACCTGGCAGCAGTGTCTGTTCCCGGCGGTCCGACCCTCGATGGTGAGGGTTCGCTATACTCGACACCGGAGAGTCGCAATGAAGAAATTCGTATCCTTTCTGCTCCTCAGCGTGGCACCTGGCATGTTCGCCGCAACCGGCACGACACATCTGCTGCACAATCCGGCCCTGAGCCGAACTAAAATCGTGTTCTCGTACGCGGGCGACCTGTGGACGGTCGGCCGGGACGGCGGCGTTGCAACGCGCCTCACTGCCGGCACAGGGATCGAAAGCTCTCCAGTGTTTTCGCCCGATGGCGACACCATCGCATTCTCGGGCGAGTATGACGGCAACGTGGATGTCTATACCGTCCCCGCCGCAGGGGGCGTGCCGAAGCGGATCACGGAGCATCCGGGCGCCGACTACGCCGTCGGATGGACGCCCGATGGACAGCGCATCCTGTTTCGGTCCAACCGCGAAAGCTTTTCCCGGTTCACGCAGCTGTTCACGGTGTCCAAGGATGGCGGCCTCCCGCAGGCTCTCCCGCTGCCCATGGCGTTCGCCGGAGCATACTCCGGCGACGGCCAGCGCATTGCGTACGCGCCTCTCGACGGCGGGCAGTTCGGCCGGACCCCCGAGCGTTGGGTTGCGTGGCGGCGCTATCGCGGCGGCGAAGCGAGTTACCTCTGGATCGCCAGCCTCGGCGACCTCACCACGGAAAAGATACCCCGCACCAATTCCAACGACATCAACCCGATGTGGGTGGGCGACAAAATCTACTTCCTGTCCGATCGTAACGGCGCCATGACCCTGTTCCGCTACGACCCGGCAAAGAAAAACGTCACGGAAGTAATCAAGAATCCGGGACCGGATATCCGGTCGGCCAGCGCCGGCCCGGGGGCTATCGTCTACGAACAGTTTGGACAGATTGAGATGTACGATCTGGCCAGCGGCAAGAGTCATCCCGTGCCCATCGAGATCCAGGCGGATATCACCGAGGTACGGCCGCACTTCGCAAACGTCGAAAAGGAGACCCGCAACGGAAGGATCTCCCCGACGGGCGTGCGCGCCGTCTTCGAAGCGCATGGCGAGATCGTGACGGTGCCCGCGGAAAAGGGCGACATTCACAATCTGACCGGGACCCCGGGCGTCATGGAGCGCACACCCAGCTGGTCGCCGGACGGACAATCCATTGCGTACTTCTCCGATGAATCGGGCGAATATGCGCTGCATGTGAAACCGCAGAACGGGACCGGAGAGACAAAGAAGATTCCGCTCGAGGGCAAATCGGCATTCTACTTCGCGCCGCGCTGGTCTCCCGATAGCAAACGCATTTTGTTCAACGACAATCAACTCAACTTGTGGATGGCCGAAGTCTCGTCCGGCCAGGTTACCAAGGTCGATAGCGACTACTTTTACGAATATGGGAGTCTCGACCAGGATGCGGCCTGGTCTCCCGACTCGAAGTGGATTGCTTACGGAAAATTCCTTCCCAACCGTTTGCGCGCGCTCCATTTGTATTCGGTCGACAACCGCCAAAGCACGCAGCTCACCGACGGCATGAGCGATGCTCGTTTCCCGGCGTTCGATCGCGATGGACAGTACCTTTATTTCACGGCCAGCACGAACTTCGGTCCGGGCTCGCACCCGCTGGATATGACCAGCGACGAGCACCAGGTGACCCGCAGCATTTACGCAGCCGTGCTCGCCGCGGATGTGTCCTCGCCGGTCCTGCCCGAGAACGATGAGGAAAAGCCGCAGGAACCAAAGCCGGAAACTAAGAAGGAAGAGACGCCGCCGAAACCGGTGCGTGTCGACCTCGCCGGTCTCCCTCAACGCGTCGTTGCGCTTCCCATTCCGGCCCGTGACTATGTGGGCCTGGAATCGGGAAAGGCGGGGGTCATTTATCTGCTCGAAGATATCTCGGATGCCCTACGCGCCGGAGCGGACGGCGCCAAGACGCTCTCGAAGTTCGATCTCAAGTCACGCAAAATAGAGAAACTCGCCGAACACGTGGAGAGCTTCGATCTCTCTGCCAACGGCGAGAAGATGCTGTTGCGCGTCGGTGGCGCGGATGCGGCGCCGGGCGAAGGTCCGGGTGCGCCGCCGCAATGGGTCATCGCATCGGCGACATCTCCGCTCAAGCCCGGCGAGGGCACTTTGCGCCTCTCCAGCCTCGAAGTGAAGGTCGACCCCAAAGCCGAGTGGCAGCAGATGTACCGCGAGGTCTGGCGCATCGAGCGCAGCTATTTCTATGACCCGAACCTCCACGGCCTCGACGCGGCCGCGGCCGAGAAAAAGTACGAACCTTTTGTGCAAACGCTGGCCTCGCGCGACGACCTCAACTACATCTTCCAGGAGATGCTCGGGGATATCACCTCCAGCCACCTGCGCGGTGGCGGGGGAAGCGTGCCGCGCGGCAAGACCGTGCCGGGAGGCCTTCTCGGAGCCGACTACGAAATCGCCAACGGTCACTACCGGTTCAAGAAGATCTACGGCGGCGAAAGCTGGAATCCGCAATTGCGCGCGCCGCTGAGCGGCCCCGCCATCGACATCAAGCCCGGCGAATACTTGTTCGAGATCAACGGTCATGCGCTGGCGCCCACAGATGACATCGCCGGGTTGCTGGAGGAGACCTCCGGCAAAAGGATCGCCCTCCGCGTTGGCCCCGATCCCTCGGGCGCGAATGCCAGGAACGTTACCGTGATCCCGATTGCGAGCGAGCAGGCCCTCCGCAACCTTGCGTGGATTGAGGGCAACCGCCGCAAAGTCGATGAATTGAGCGGCGGAAAGCTGGCGTACGTTTATATGCCGGATACCGGCGAGGCTGGTCTGCGGAGCTTCAACCGGTACTTCTTCGCCCAGGTGCAAAAGCAGGGCGTCATCCTCGACGAGCGCTACAACGGCGGCGGCCAGGTCGCCGACTACGTGATTGAAGTGCTCGACCGTCCGCTGCTTTCCTGGAACACCTTCCGTTACGGCGCCGTGCAAAAGAGCCCCGCGGGCTCGATCCAAGGTCCGAAGGTGATGATTGTGAACGAAATGGCGGGCTCCGGCGGCGACATGATGCCGTGGATGTTCCGCTACACGAAGACGGGAACGCTGGTTGGCAAACGGACCTGGGGCGGCCTCATCGGGGTCCTCGGTTTCCCCACGTTGATGGACGGCGGAACCATCACCGCGCCGAACGTCCGGATCTTCAGCCCGACGGGTGAATGGATCGCGGAAAACACCGGCGTCCCGCCGGACGTCGAGGTGGAGCTTGATCCGAAAGCGGTCGCCGAAGGTCACGACCCGCAACTCGAGCGCGCCGTCAGCATTGCGATGGAGCAACTGAAGAAAAACCCGCCGCCGGAGCCGCACCAGCCGCCATACCCGGACTATCAACATGCAAGCGGAGGCAGCGCGGGTACGCTGCGTTAATAGTAGCGCCGGCGGTGCTTTCCAATCGTGTTCCAGCGGCGAAGACCGCCGGCGCTACTGGGCAAACAGCGCTGTTTTCAGATCTTCCGAGAAGCGGCGGAGCGCCTCGACCTCTGCCGCCAGCGCCAGAGTCTCTTTTCCTTTGGCTGCAAAAAAAGCCGCGCCGTCGCGCCGAAAGAGATAGGCCAGACCGTTTTCGGTCATGATGCCGGTGCTTCCTATTGAGCCAAATCCCGTCTCCGTGCGCTCCACCAGCGTGACAAAGCGGTCGCGTCCGAAGAGAAAATGCCCCTTGGCTTCGACTAGCAGTTGGATGTTCAGAGACGCAAGGCGGCCGGCGGTTTCCGGACTCACATCTTGTAGCGGCCGAGGTCCTCGTCGTTGAGGCCTTCGAGCCAGCGCCGCAGTTCGTCGTTGTTGGCCTTATCGGAAACATTGGCCGCCAGCTTCGACGATTTGAGCACTGTCTCTTCCACGTAAATCGGGCAATCGAGGCGTAACGCCAGAGCCAACGCGTCGCTGGGGCGCGAATCCACGCTGATCAGCTCGCCGTCGCGGTCGAGCCAGATTACCGCATAAAACGTGTCGTCCTTCAACTCGCTGACCACCACCTTCCGCAAGGCCGTGTTCAGCCCCAGCAGAAGGCTCTTGATAAGATCATGGGTCATCGGACGAGGAGTCGAGACTTTCTCAATTTCCAGGGCGATGGCGTTGGCTTCATAATCGCCCACCCAGATGGGAAGCACC
>CAYMHP010000089.1:0-18440 GCA_964390225.1 uncultured Solibacteraceae bacterium | reverse complement strand
TCTTGATCAGCTGCACGGCGCGCCGGATCTGTCCCGTGTGGCCCTCGGTGAACACCTTGTACCCCGGCAGATGAATGGCGGTCACGTGCTGGTAATGCCCCTGAGCCTGGAAGACATCCTTTGGCACGTCCACCAGCACCGGGCCGGGCCTGCCGCTGGAAGCCACGTAGAAGGCCTCATGGATGATCTGCGGCAGATCTTCGAGACTCTTCACCAGGTAATTGTGCTTGGTGCAGGACCGGGTGATCCCGAACGTATCCGCCTCCTGAAACGCATCGCTGCCGATTAGCTTGGTGGAGACTTGTCCGGTGAGGGCCACGATCGGAATCGAGTCCATCATCGCGTCCACCAGGCCGGTGGTGAGATTCGTAGCGCCCGGGCCGGAAGTCGCGCAACAAACTCCTACCTTACCGGTCGCGCGAGCGTATCCCTCGGCCGCAAACGCCGCATTCTCTTCATGCCTCACCAGCACGTGCCGGATCGGGTGGTCGTAAAGGACATCGTAAAAAGGAAGGGTGACGCCGCCGGGATATCCGAACATGACATCGACGCCTTCCCGGCCCAGACATTCCAGCAGCATTCGTGCGCCGCTCATCAACGTTGACATATCTTCCGCCTCAAAAATTCGCTCATTAACAAAAAAGGCCATCAGCCCGGCTGTTTCGCCCCGCTGATGGCCTTTGGAAGTTGCTTCCGGCTGGCCTCAGACGGGGCCGGGTACGATGACTACAATCAAGCTGATAATGATGCCTACAGGGATAGCGATACTGTGGAAGAGATTGGAACCAAGCCGCCGACCTGAAGATGCGTTGCCCATTGACAAACTTCCTAAGAGTTTACCCGACAAGTTTCTCAAATGCAAGCGCGCGTTCTCATAAGTTATCTTTATGAATGCATTTGCATCGTGCCAGCGGGGGCCGGAACTCGCGTAAACTATCGGAAGTGTTCAGCAGTCTCAGGAGGGTACTATGCACAGACTCGTCTGGGCTCTCGTCTTTAGCTCTCTCGCAATTTCGATCGCTTTGGCCGATGACGGCGAACGGCTGCTGAGCGTCGACCACTACGTGGCGGTTCGCTCTACGGTGCCCGCCATCGCCGGCCAGACCACCGCGATTTATGTACGGGAGGTTGTGCGCGCAGGTGCAGCGCTGCGCGATCGGACCTCAGCCGACAGCGTGGTGCTGTTCGTCCATGGCGCCGGAACTCCCGCCGAGGTCGCCTTCGACGTTCCCTACCAGGACTACAGCTGGATGGGATACCTGGCGCGAGCCGGTTTCGACGTCTTCTCGATGGACATGACCGGCTACGGCCGCTCTACCCGGCCGCTTCCGATGAACGACCCGTGCAATCTTTCGCGCGAGCAGCAAGTCGAATTCCTGCCCAAGCTGCTCGCAGCGCCATGCGCGGCTTCGTATGGACAGCAGATGACCACCATCGCTTCCGATTGGAACGACATCGGATCGGTCGTGGATCACGTGCTTGCGCTGCGCCACGTCGAGCGCGTCAACATGGTGGCATGGTCGCTAGGCGGTCCCCGGGCGGCCGGTTATGCCGCCCAACACCCCGATAAGGTGCGCAGGCTGGTACTGCTGGCGCCCGCCTATAACCGTAAGACTGGTGCCGAGGCCCCCGCGCAAGTCCCGGCCCCGGGCGCCGCGATGACGACGCAATCGCATGACGAGTTCACCGCTAACTGGGACCGCCAGGTCGGCTGCCCCGGCCAGTATGAGCCGGCCGCTAGCGACGCGGTCTGGTCCGCCATGATTCAATCCGACCCGGTAGGCGCCACTTGGGGAAGTGGAGTCCGGCGCGCCCCGCAAGTGACCAATTGGGGCTGGACCACGGCCGTCGTCGGAAAGATGCGGACACCCACGTTAATGGTTTCCGGCGTTCACGATAAGCAGGTACCGCCCGATCGGGTGCGCGATCTGTATTCCGACCTCGGCTCAACCCAGAAGGTCTTCGTAGACCTTGCCTGCTCGTCGCACAATGCCATGTGGGAGAAGAATCACCTGCTGCTGTTTCGCGCCTCCCTGGATTGGCTCACCAAAGGGACGGTAAACGGTGCCGAGCAGGGGATGCTCAAGCTCGGTTACTGAGCCGTAGCGCCGCCGGATCGCGATGCATTTATCCCGGCCGAACCCCTACCTCGTCGAGATGAGCCAACAGATCGGCCGGATCCTGGTAGACGCGGTAAGCTCCCGCGCGCTCCAGTTCCTCCTCCCCGTAGCCGCCCGAGAGCAATCCGACGCCGAGCGCCCCGGCGCGCCGCGCGGCCAGAAGATCCCAAATGCTATCGCCGACGACCACGGAGTGCTCGATCGGCAACCCCAACCGTTCGGCTGCGGCGAGGAACAAGTCGGGGTCGGGTTTGGCATGCGACACCATATCCCGCGTGATCACGGGCACGTCGGGGCCGACACCAAGGGACTTCACAGACGGCCCGGCGCTCGCTTGATAGCCGCTGGTTGCAATTGCGTGCGGTACTTGCGCCTCGGCCAGGTAGGCCAGCAATTCCCGGGCGCCGGGCAGTGGCCGCACCTGCGTCGAGTAGCGCCGGAAAGCCTCCGCATGTACCTGTTGCACGCGTTCGACCTCGTGCGCGGAAAACTTGCGCCCGGTCTCTCGCGCGAGTGCATGCACGAATAGCCCGCCGCTCATCCCAATGCGGCGGTGGATTCGCCATACCGCTAACGGAATGCCTGCCTGTTCGAGCGCTTCCCGCCACGCCAGCACATGCTGATAGACGCTATCCACCAGCGTGCCATCCAAATCGAAAAGAAAGCCCGGACTACCGGGAGGAAGCTGCGGTCCGGCCATCCTTCCAATTTACGCAGGTCGGCGTCGGCGCCCGAAACAGGGAATTCCCTGCCTCCACTGTTTGCCCTTATCCTTGTGCCTTCGCCATGTCCCGGTGATTCACCTTCGCCTTGAACCCCGCCTTCACCAGGTTTTCGCAAATCTCGTCCGCGATCATGACCGAGCGATGCTGTCCTCCGGTGCACCCGAACGCGATCGTCAGATAGCTCTTCCCTTCGCGAATGTAATGAGGCAATAGGTAAATCAGCAAATCCGAGATCCGGCTGATGAACTCCACGGTTTGCGGGAACGAGCGGATGTACCGGGCCACGTTGGCATTGGTCCCGGTGAGATTTTTGAACCGCGGAATGTAGTTCGGGTTGGGCAGGAAGCGCACATCGAACACCAGGTCGCTGTCGGGAGGCACGCCGTTCCGGTAACCGAAGCTCGTAACGTAAATCATGATCTTCGATTCATCGCGGTGGCCGCGGAATCGCTCGCCGATGAAGTCCCTTAATTCGTGAACCGTGAATTTGGAGGTGTTGATGATCAGGTCGGCGGCGGACCGGATCGCCGAAAGCTGCTGCCGCTCTGCCCGGATGCTTTTGATGATGGACCGGTCGGTGCCTAAAGGGTGCGGCCGGCGCGTCTCGCTGAACCGGCGCACGATCGCATCGTCGTCCGCCTCGAGAAAAATGAGTTTGGCATCTACCGAACGGCGGATACGGGCGAAAACGTCTGGAAAGCGCTTCAGCCCCTGCCCCTCGCGCACATCCACCACCAGCGCGGCCGAACGGATGCTCGCGTTATCGCGAATCAGGTCGGCGAATTTGGGGATCAGCTCGACCGGCAAATTGTCTACCGAGTAGAAACCGAGGTCCTCCAGGGCTTTCAGTACGGATCCCTTGCCCGATCCGCTGAGGCCGGTGATAACGACTAATTCAGGCTTTTGGGCGGTTTGCTTCTTGCGGCGCCGAGCCGGGGGCGAGCTGTTGAGCGCCATCCCTCGTCCGCTATCCTTCTACGAGGTCGAAATTGCCGTCACGGCGGCGCACCAGAACCGCGATGCGGTCGGTTTCCGCGTCCTGGTAAACGAGGTAGTCTCGCTTGGCATCCATTTCCAGCAGGGCTTCATCCAGCGTCATGGGCTTGCGCTGCCGGTGATGGTTCACCCGGTACACGCGGCCGGTCGCCTGCGCCTCGGGTTCGCGTTCAGCAGCCGGAGCCGGTTCCAGCCCTTCGCCTGTCTTCCTCGACACCCGCTTGGTGTCGCGCCATTTCGTGCGCGCTTTGACGGCCTGCTTCTCCATTTTTTCGATGGCTGAATGAATCGCGGTGAACAGATCCGAGTTCGAGCCGAGTCCCACGAGGGGGTGGTCGTAGTAGTTGACGGTGACTTCGGCATGGTGCAAGTGACGCTCCAGCGAGAGAATCACATGAGCTTCACATTCCCGTCTGCCGTCCAGCAGCTTGCCGACTTTGGCGAAGCGCGTCTCGAGCTTTTTCAACTGGGCCGGAGCCAGTTCGACCTGTCTTCCCGTGTAGGTGATCTTCATGGCCTCTCCATCCGGGGGTGGTCCGCCGACACCGCCCCCTCTCCTTTATATCGCGGAAGAAGGCTCAGTTCCGGATGCGCCGCTGGTGGGTCGAGGGGATTTTCATGTCTTCGCGGTATTTGGCCACGGTGCGCCGCGTGACATTGATACCTTCGGCCTGGAGAAGAGCCGTGATCTGCTCATCGGTGAGCGGCCGGGTCCGATCCTCTTCCTCAATCATCTTCTTGACCTTGCGTTTCAGCAAGAGCAGAGGCGTCGCGCTCCCGGACGGCCCCTGTACGGCTTCGGAGAAGAAATACCGCAGTTCAAATACGCCCTGGGGCGTGTGCACGTACTTGCTGGCCACCGCGCGGCTTACCGTGGAAGGGTGCACCCCGACTTCCTCGGCCACCTCTTTGATCATCATCGGCTTCAGGTGGTCCAGACCCTGTGCCAGAAAATCCATCTGGCGGCGAACAATCGCCTGGCAGACCTTGAGGATGGTCTGCTTGCGCTGTTCGATGTTCTTCATCAACTGAATGGCCGACGTGTAACGCTCGCGGACGTAGTCGCGTACCTCTTTGGTCGCTCCGTTGTCGCGGTCGAGCATCTTGCGGTATTGCGCGTTCAGCCGCAACTGCGGAACGTCCTCGTCGTTCATCTGGATGACGTAGTCGTCGCCGTCTTTGATGAAATAGACATCAGGTTCCACGACTCTGGCGCCCGCCCCGGAATAGCGCAGACCGGGCCGCGGGTTCAGGTGCTGGATCACGTCGACGGCAATCTCGATATGCTCCTGCGGGCGGCCCATCAGCTTGGCGATTTCCTTGTACTGCCGCGTCTCGAGCAGCCGTAGGTGGTTGGAGACAATCTGCCAGGCAACTCCGCCTTTGCCGTTGATGCTCTCGATCTGCAGGAGCATGCACTCCTTCAGGTTGCGCGCCGCTACTCCCGCCGGATCGAGCGATTGCACCACGCGCAAAGCCTGTTCCACGTGCTCCGGCTTGTGCTCGCCGACCGAGGCGATCTCTTCCAGAGAGGCCGAAAGATACCCGTCCTCATCGAGGTTGCCGATGATCGACTCGGCCGCATTGCGAACATCCTCGGAAATCAGGCTCACACTCAATTGCGATCGCAAGTGATCGCCCAGGGTAACGGGAGCCGAAAGGAAAGTCTCGAACGACGGCTTCTCGACGGATTCCGAAGCCGGGCTCTTATATCCAGGGTCCAGGTAATCGTCAAAGAAGGAGCCGAAATCGATTTCGTCGAACGGGTCCGTGGCGGTCGGCTCGACGATCTCGGGCGCCGCCGTCTCCGGCTGCACCAAGGCTGCAGCCGTCTCCTCGGCATCGGCAAAGACGCTGCCATTGATCGCCACATCGGCGAGGTTGCCATCGACCGGGCTGCTCGCGCTGAGCACGGCGGCTTCCAAAATCTGGCTATCTCCGGGATCGGCTACCCGCTCCGCTTCCAATAGCGGCAGCAGTTCCTCGGGACTGACTTCGTCGCCGGCGTCCTCGGTGGCTTCCTCCAATACTGGATTCTTGACGATCTCCTGGGTGATCATCTCCTTTAATTCCAGCCGATTGAGCTGGAGGACGGTGACCATCTGCACCAGGCCGGGAGTCAGAATCTGCTTCTGCGCGACCTTGAGTTGAAGTCTGGGCGACAGTAAGCTCATCTGCCTCTCATGATATCACCCAAAGAACGCATTCGCCGTTCCAAACTGCGAGGCCCCTTAGCACTTTTCGTACCGTTTTGGACAGGTTCGGTATGCTAACCGAGGCTAAACGTAGACCCGCCGGACGCGCGCGCTGATACTGCAGAGGATGTTGTAGGAAATGGTGCCGGCCACACGCGCGATCTGCTGGGCGTCCAGCCGCGCCTCGCCTTCGCAGCCGAGCAGCGTCACCTCGTCGCCGGGCGCCAATGCAGTCGTGTGGCTGAGGTCGACGGTCGTCAGGTCCATCGAAATGGTGCCCAGGATGGGGGTGAGCTTTCCGTCAGCGATGACTTTGCCGCGATTCGAGAGCCGATGAAAAATGCCATCGGCATAGCCTGCCCCGAGGATTCCGATACGCATGGCACGCGGCGCCCGGAAGGAGCCCCCGTAACCGACCAGGGCGCCGCCCGGAATATCCTTCACGGCCAGGAGCTTAGCCTTCCACGTGAGTGCCGGCTGGACGTTGAGCAATTGAGGAGGCGCGTCGCCGCGTGGAGGTGAGACGTAACCGTACAACGCATGCCCGGCGCGCACCATGTTGTGCCAGCCATCCGACCGTCCATAGCCGATGGCGTTGGTACTGGAAGTATGCAGACGTTCGGGCTCGATCCCAGCTCGTCGCAATTCGCCGGAGACGTGATGGAAGTAGGCGAGTTGCTCGGCGGTCTGCGTACTCGTGTAGTCGGCGGCGGATGCGAAGTGCGTCATCAGCCCTTCCAGGCGCGCGTACTGGACATCGGCAAGCGCAGCCACAATTTCGCGGGCGCCGGCGCGCGTTCCCAGCCGCCCCATTCCCGAATCGATCTTCAGGTGGAAGGCGATAGGCCGGCCCGCCAGCCGCGCCGCGCGGTCCAGGTCGCGCAACTGCTCGAAGTAGTGAACGGCGGGGGTGAGATCATATTCGGCCAGAGCCTCCGCCTCGTACGGGAGGAAGCCGCCCATTACCAGAATGCGGCTGTCGTGGATGCCACCGCAGCGCAGTTGCGCTCCTTCATCGACGGAACTAACCGCCAGCCATCGCGCGCCTTCGCCGACCAGCGAGCGGGAAACCTCCAGCGCTCCGTGCCCGTAAGCATCGGCTTTGACAACGCACATGACCTCTACATCAGGCCCGACGACGCTTCGGACATTACGGTAGTTATTTATGATCTGCTGGCGCGACACCAGCACATAGGAGCGAAAGGGAGGCAGCACTCGCCTTTATTCTAGTGCAGCGCGACCGCTGATCCAGTACGCGCGCGTTGATTCGTTAGAGATGCGTGAGCAGATTTTCGTACGCGTCAGTGACGGCATCCCACGAGTACCGCTCGCGGACGCGGTCCATGGCCTTGCGCCGAAGACGCTCTCTCTCATCCTCTGGCATGTCCAGCGCCAGCCGCATCTTCGCAGATAACTCATCCGGCTCGAACGCGATTCCTGCATCGCCGGCGACTTCGGCGTTTTCGGGCGTGTTGCGGTAGAGCACCAACGCGCCGCGGCCCATCGCCTCGATCAGCGCGGGATGTGTGCCGCCGACCTCGGTGGCGTGAACGTAGGCGAAGCAGTGGGAGCCGAGTTCGTGATACCCCGGGCCATAAATCGCGCCCGGCATAACGATCCGCGGATCGGCGGTGTCGCGCACCCGGCGAATGTAATCCCGGGCATAAGGAGCGTCGCCAATCAGCGCGAGCTTCATCGTGGTATCGAACTGCTCGAAGGCCTGCCGGACTTCGAGCGCATGGTTTTCCGGCTCCATCCGGCTCACGTAGAGAAAGTAGCGGCCCGGCTGCAACCCCAGTTTCTTGACGATCGCCGTGCCTGAAACACGTCCGACATCGGCGCCGTACGGAATGAAGACACTCTCTTTCCGGTAGCGCTCGCGATAGTAGGCCTCAATCGCGCGTGCGTCGGTCACCACCGCGCTTGGGCAGAACGTGGCGAGCCATTCCGATACCAGATACCAGGTCCGCGCCAGCCAATTCCACTTCTTGCGTTTCCGCTCGAGGCCATCGACATTTAGGGCGACGGGGATGCCCATCAGCCGCGGCCAGGGAGTAAGAATCGCATTGGCGCCATTGCAGTACAGCGCAACATCGCTGCGGTGAGTGAGCAGATGCAGCGTGGAAACAAACGTATGCGCCAGCGTATCGAAATATTTGTGGCGAATGGTCGGAGCCCAAATCAGCCGGACACCGCGGTAGTGGGTTTGCGCGGGGCGCTCCCGGCAATAGACCGACACTGCGTGGCCGCGCGCTACCAGACGAGTGGAAAGCTCTTCCGCGAACGTTTCGAAGCCGCCGTAACGCGCCGGGATGCCGCGCGTGCCGAGCAGGGCAATGCGCATGATCCCGCTGCGCCTATGTCTTGGCGGTCTCCGACCGCGTGAGCATCTGCGTCACTTCCTTCGGTGGTTGCTTGCTGACGGGGTTGTACTGGAACCAGCTTGCCATGTATTCATCGTCCACACGCCGCCGGGACTGAATGGCGCGGCGTTTCGCCAGCACTCGCCGCCAATTCTTGGCGAGGAACCAGAACGCCTTGATGGAAGTGTGCTCCCAAACCAGGCAACACGTTACTACGACGATGTCCCTGCCCAGGATCGACAGGAAGTTGCGCTTGTACAGGTCGCCCGAGATATTTTTGATGCGCATCAGGAAGCGGTTCTTCACCGAGTGCATGTTGATTTCGGGCGGCAGCGCGCGGCGGTTTCCCGGCAGGACCTTGCGCACGTGATACCCGCGGGCGTATGGCGCGTACAGGCACTTCCAGCCCATCAACTGCGCCCGCCAGGCGACATCGGCATCCTCGCGATAAACAAAGAAATCGGCGTCGAAGAACTCCCCGTCGATGGAAACGTCGTCGATCATGGTCCGCCGATACAGCGCCGCGGCCGCCGTCGCGCCGAAGACATATTCGTAACGGAGATAGTGACCGTTGTCGACTTCTCGGCTGCCGCGATCCAGGTGCCGGAGCATCGGGTTGAAGTAAATGCCGGTCGAATCGACTACCGGCTGCGCCGGGATCTCGAACTGCGGTGTCATCGTCAGCAGCTTGCCGCATACCGTCCCGATGCGCGAATCCAAATGACCCGCATCTACCAGCGCCTGGATGAAATTGGGGAGCAGCAGCACGTCCGGGTTCAGTGTGAGAACCCAATCGCCGCTGGATGCAGCGATGGCCTGGTTCTGCGCGGCGGCGAACCCGACGTTCTCGTCGTTGTAGTAGATACGGCAGCGGTCTTCGAATGCCTCCAACAGATCCACGGTCCCATCCGTCGAGGCATTGTCAATTACCACGATCTCTTTGTGCGGGTATTTTTGCGCCAGCACCGATTCGAGGCAGCGCTTGATAAATCGGCCGCTGTTGTACGTAACTATTGTGACGGAGACGACATCGTTATGCGCCATGAACAAAGAACCTGTAAGGCCGAACTGTCTGTACTTCCGTTTACCCTAGGGGTTAGGGACGACAGGCGTTACTGCGTCATCCCTCCGGCTACTCAGTACGTGGCCGGCGAGCCGCACGACTTGCCCATAGATGCCTATGGGTCTCAGGCTCTTTTGCGCCGCCGATTCGAGAATCATCCGCAGCAGCGAGCCCGCCATCACAGCCAAACACACAGTCCACAACTCGTGGAGCCGGAAGTGCTTAGCCGAATACCTGAGAAAACCACGATACCAATAAACGCGGCGCATCTCCACCCCCAGCGAGGCAATCGAATGCGCTCCGGTATGTTTTGCAACAGCGTCTGGAACATAGTACAGGAGATATCCGTGCTCTACAGCCCTGCAACAAAAGTCAACATCCTCGAACCATAAGGGCCAAAAATGCTCGTCAAACCCTCCTAGCTGCTCCCAGACGGCGCGTCGGATCATCAAAAACGCCCCCGCCGGCTGTTCCACCGCCTGCAACTTGCAATAATCCAGATGCAAACAACGGTATCTGGAATTTACTGGATTATTCGGCCAGATGCGGTTGAGCAATAGAGCTTCCAAAATAAGCATGCCCGGTGTGGGCAGCGCCCGGACCATGAATCCGACTTGCTGCCTGCCGGTTTCGTCGACCAGGCATCCCCCCGCTCCTCCGGCTCCCGGCCGATCGCAGGCGTCCCGGAGCGGCTCGAGACTGCTTTCCAGCACCGTGTCGGGATTCAATAGGAGAACATAGCCGCACCGCACAGCGGCGAATCCCTGGTTAGCCGCCGCGGCAAAGCCTCGATTCGAGGAATTCGCGATGACTCGCACATTGCGGCGCGCGGCTTCGGCTACCGTGCCGTCGGCAGACGCATTGTCCACAACCACGATTTCGGCGCCGCTGGCGAGCGCCGCATCGAGACACGCTCCGATCTCCCGGGCCGAATTGTACGTGACCACTACGATCCCAATGTCGCTCATGTGTCACTTTGCCTCACCGGGTCAGCAGAAAGTACAAACGCCAGTACCAATCAAAGCCAGTGGCGACCTGAATTTCGCGAATGAGCCGTTCATTCTCGCACAGCCAGTCGGCAACGGAGTCGGCGGGCCGGCCGCTGTGCCGGCGCAATCGCGGCGATTTCCGGAGTCCCTCCCATTTTCCGCGGATCCAAGCCCACGCCGCCCCATGGCGCGCCGCCACCACCCCCCATAATCCTTGTCCGACCAGAATGGGCCACGCGTTCCGAATCAACAGAGAGCCGGGATAATGCAGCGCTACCAGGTAACATTGGTTTCGCGCCATGCGGCGCACCGTTTCCGGGTGCCAGCGGCCTAATGCGGCGCTCCCGTGATGCCATGCTACGGCTTCTGGAACATATTGACCGGTGACCTGGGCTGCCGCACAGCGCATTCCGAATTCCACGTCTTCCAGGTAAGACTCGAAGGCTTCCTCGAGCACACCCACCCGTTCGAAAACACGCGCCTGGAACAACACGGCGGTCCATGGCGCCGACCGGATCTGTCGCGCCGCGCTGAACGCAGCGCCATCGGCGCGGCCGTTGCCAACACGCCATGCAACACCGGCGCGGCAGACCGCATCGAAGGTGGCGTCGATCCGGTTCTTCTCCCGGGCGGAGAGGATCTTGCCGGTTGCAAAGGCCGCGTCTACACCAAGGAGCTGCTCGAAGTAGTCCGGCGCCAGTTCCACATCGCTGTTGAGGATGGCGAGCCATTCGGTGCGGCATTCGCGGATGCCCCGGTTGACGGCCACGGCGAACCCGGCATTGCGGCCCATCGCCACGACCCGGGCGCCGCGCCTGCGAGCCAGTTCGTCGGCTCCATCGGTCGAGCCGTTGTCGACAACCAGAATTTCATCCGCCGGCCGGGTCTGCGCCTCTAAGCTCCGCAGCAGCGCCTCCAGCAACGCGCGGCCATTCCATACCGGCACGATGACGGTGAGGCTCATCGAAAAAAGCGCTTCTTCACCATGAACCAGAGATTCCGGAATCCGTCCCGCCAGGGGTTCAGCTTGGTCTCACCCATGCGCGACGAATAGAGGATGTAGATCTCGCCAAAGCGAATTCGCGGGCTCAGCAGCGCCTCGATCTTGACCTCCTCGGAAAATGCCATGCTGTCCGACTCCAGCTTCATCTCCTTGATGATCGACCGGCGCAGTACCCACATCCCCGATTGCGAGTCGCGCACCCAGCGGAAAAATAGCAGCGACATGGCCAGCGACAGCACCAGGTTGCCGAATTTGTGTTTGAAGCTCATCGCATGCGAATCCCGGACGGGAAAACGCGACGCGTTGAGGAAATCGACCTCGAGATGCAGAAAGGCCTCAATCAGGTAGGACAGCGCGTCCGCCGGATAGCTGTGATCGCCATCGAGCGTGATGATCAGGTCGCCCGTGGCAATGGCGAATCCCCGCTTATAGCTGCGCCCATAGCCCCGCACTTCTTCGCGAATGACCTTGGCGCCCAGGCTCGCGGCCACTTCGGAGGTGCGGTCGGTCGAATTGTTGTCGACGACGATGACCTCGTCGACGAACGCGGGCATCGCGCGCAAGACCTTCTCGATGCCCTGCTCTTCATTGAGGCACGGAATAATAACGGTGATCGACTGTCCCTTATACATGAGGAAAGCTGCCCGCGACTTCCTAATCGGCCCCACGCGGAAAGAGGCTGCTGAAGAAGGGCGATTCGCAGACTAAAGTCCGCGCCACCATGTGGGGCGGGCTTGAGCCTGCCCCGTCCTTTCACCGCAGCCTCCGTAAGCACGGGGCGATATCATGAATCGATGAAGCGGTTTCTTATTCTCCTTTCCTGCTCCGGAATTCTGCTCTCCGGCGCCGAGTTGGCCGGTGTCCGTTCGGTATACCTGCTGCCGATGTCGCGCGGACTCGACCAGTATCTCGCTAACCGGCTCACCAACAACCACGTTTTTACCGTCGTGACGGACCCGAAGATGGCCGATGCCATTTTCACGGACCGGATTGGCGCGCCCTTTGAAGAGCAGCTGAAAGACATCACAACCCCGGCCCACAAGGCGCCCGCGGCACCGAAGTCCGGCGACGAAAAGGGCGCCGCGTCCGCTGGCGATAACCCGGAGCCTCGGGCTGACGTTCCTACGGACACGGCAGCCGCTTCCACTATCGAGGCGTTGGCGACATTGAAGACTCCGCCTTCCACGATGTCCAGAGCCAAGGGCACTGTTTTTCTGGTTGACCCGAAATCGCGCGAGGTGATCTGGTCGGCGTACGACGTGCCGAAGGATTCCAGTTCCGAACAGTTGGATCGCACAGCCTCCGACATTGTAAGCCGTCTCAAGCGGGAACTGAAAAAGAAGTAGCCGCAGCCTTTCTTTTGGCGTGCACCAGGTCGCCATAGCTTTCCACGAGCCGGCGTGTAATCGCGGCCATGTCCCAGTTGGCTTCCACTTCGGTGCGGGCGCGTGCCGCCATTTCGGCGGCGGCTTGCGGGTTCTCAAACAGACCGATGACTCGTTCGGCGAAGGCGGAAGGCTCGTCGGCCAGAGCGCAAAATTCGTCATCCTCGCGAGCCAGTCCCTCCGCGCCGATCGTGGTCGAAACCACGGGAATACCCGCCGCGAATGCCTCGAGCAGCTTCACCCGCACGCCTGAGCCGCTGAGGATGGGGCACACAAAGACCGCATATCGCGCGAGCGGCACGCGCACGTCCTCTACGTACCCGAGCATCTCCAACGAACGCGAATACGCGGCATAGACGTGCTCGGGCGGCGGCTCCGAGCCCGCAATCGCTAATCTGGCCGCTGGCTGCTTTTCGAGAATCAGCGGAAGCACCTGGCTGACAAACCAATCCACTGCCACGCGGTTTGGCTCGTGCCGGAAGCTGCCGACGAACAGCATGGTCCGCGGTTCTCGCCCGCACGGCCGGAATTCATAGCGCGACGTATCGATTCCCGCTCGCAGGCCGGGCTGGAGTTTGGGGGACAGGCTCGGAAGATAGGAAAGCAGGTAGTCGCGATTGGCCGGCGTGCAGACTTGAACCTGATCGCATTGCGGCAGCGTACGCAACTCGTACCGGAGCGCGTGTAAGTATTCATTGCGCGCCTTCAACCCATCCAGGAAACCGGCCCAATGGCCGAGGCCGCGCGCGATCGATTGGAAATAGATGTCGTGTTCGAATAACGCGGTTGCGATGTGCCGGTAGTCGCCCCGATATTGGGCCATCGGAGTGTATTCGAGCTGCAGGACGTCGATCTGCTTGCAGTAGAGCTGCCGATGGATGAGCCATTCCACATCGGGGTTGGCAAACTCACGAACCGCGCGCGGCAGCAGCGACCCGAAGCCCTTCGGCATCCCGGAAGGCCGTACCACCCACTCCGCCGAAGCGCAGAATCGCCGCAACTCCTCGTTCTCTTCCTGTTGAGAGGCGTTCTCCAGGAGTTCCACGACGTGGACCTCCGCAAGCCTGGCCAGTTCTCGGAGTGTCTGATACATGAAGACACCGCCGCCGTGTACCGGCGGGCAGATAGGATAAGGAGAAACGAACAGCACGCGTAGGCGCTCCGGCGGGTGCTCCGGCATTTGAAAGCGATCGCGAAAGTAGCCGCCGAGCGGACGCCGGAAGGCTTCGGTATCGGAGACCCGGGCCAGAGAGCGCGACTTCCAGCGCGACCGCAACGCCCCGGGCAATTGCAGAAAGGCTCGCCAGAAGGCCGCCAGGTTAGGCCGGCCGAGCGTGTCGCCGAAGATCACGCTGAGAATCGCGCCCGCCCACGCAAACACGAAGTGGCCGCCGAGCCGGCGCCACTCGTGAATGTTCTTCCACGTGAACAAGAGGAAGTTCTTCTTGAGCACGGCCTGTATCTCGTCCTCGCGAAAGCGTTTGCCGATGGTCCCACGGTGCTCGTGATACACCACGCTGCGTGGTTGATAAAGCACCTTCCAGCCGCGCTTCCACGCGAGATAGCCGAGATCCGTGTCCTCCAGGTAAAACGGGTGGAGCAGCGCGTCAAAGCCCCCGAGTTCGAGAAACTTGCTGCGGTCGAAAGCGCACGAGCCGCCGCCCCCGTAAAAGCAGGGGAAGAGGCCGTCGATTGCAGGGTCGATGCGATGGCGCACGCGGAGGCCGCCATCCTGCCACCAACCTTGCGTCAAGCCGGTCTCCTCGCGAAGCTTATTCGGGTCGCTGAAAAAAATCTGGCACGAAACTGCGAAAACGGCGGGGTCCCGAAAGCCTTCGAGGAGCGGTGCGACGAAATCCGGCGCCACCCGCATGTCGCTGTTCAGGAGGATGACGATTCCGTTCTTGGCTTCGCGAATTCCCGCATTCGAGCCTCCGCCGAAGCCCAGGTTCACCGGCAACGCCAGCAGTTTCACAGCGGGAAAGTGCGTGAGCACGAACTCGGCGCTGCCGTCGCTCGAGCCGTTATCGACCACGATGATTTCGTTTTCGGGATTGCCGTCCATTGCCGTTACCACGGACGGCAGATACCTCTCCAGCAGGTCGCGGCCATTCCAGTTCGGGATGATCACCGAGGCGGCGCCCGGATGGCTCGCGGCTTCATCACTATCGAGCCGTTTGCCGAATAGCAACCACAGGAGATCGGTAACCGCCAGCGACAGCGCCGAAATGATGACCAGCAGCGGCGACACAAGTAGCAGCGGGAGAGAACGGAGGAACCGCTTTAGAAGCGCCATTTCACTTTGCAGGCAGGCCCGGACCCACCCCGAGTTTGCGGCCCAGCCTCACCCATCGCGATCCGTGGCAGAGATCCAGTTGCTCTCTGAGACGGCGGCCTTCTTCGTCCAGGCGCAGCGCCCACGCGGTGCGGTCCGCCAGTTCGCTCTCGGAACGGCTCAGCGCGTCGACGGAGGTGTTTAGACGGCCTTCGATTTCCCTGGCCCATTCGACCTTCGAGCGGACATCCTGTTCCAGCTCACCCACCTTGGCCGCGTAAGCGGCCGCCACTTCGCGGGCGTGTTCCTGCTCCCGCGCCAGTTCCTCCTGCAGTTCCTCAATGCGAGCGCGGGCTTGTCCCACGTCGCGCGTCAGCGCTTGTCCCCACTGGTTGGCGCGTTCCAGCTCATCGGTTTGCGCGCGATGCGCCGTCAGCAGTTCCGCGTGTTCGCGGTGGCTTTGTTCGAGCCATTCATTCTTGGCCTCGATTTCCTGCTCGAGCAGCGCGATGTGGCGTTCCCGCTCGCGGAGGACGTTGGCCGCGCTCGGAATGTAAACAAATGTGGGATTCCCGACCTGCAGCCGGTCCGCGCAGACGGCCACGAAGAAGTGCGATTCCTGAGGAGCCGCGTCGTCCGCATCTACCCTTACCTCCGCCGTGTTGCCTCTCCTGTGGGGCTGGAACATGACGCCTTCCACGTGGTTCTCGAGAAACAGTTCGACCTCGGGAAAGACCTCGCCTAGCGCCGAACGGAACTCTTCGAATTCGAATTCATGCACGTGAAATGGATTGGCGCCCTCGGCGCCGCGCGATTCGGCGTAGTACAGCCGGTTCGGAGTGGACACGATGAACTGGCCGCTGGGTGCGAGCACGCGCCGCACTTCCCGCAGAAACGCGCGCCACTCTTCCAGGTGCTCAATGACCTCGAAGGCCACCACCAGGTCAAAAAAGGAATTGGGATGCGGTAATCGCCCGCAGGAAGCCTGGACGAAGTGAACATTCGCGGTTCGATAGTGCTCACGCGCAAACTGGACGGCTTCCGCTGCGATATCCGTCCCAATCACCAGCGAGCCGACATGCGCCAGTTCCATCGAACCGTAGCCTGTCCCGCAGCCCGCGTCCAGCACACGCTTCCCGCGGGCGAGCCGGGCGGCGAACGTATAGCGAGCCATGTGCTCATTGAACAGGTCCACATCCACCTCGCCGGGAATGACGCGCTCGCCGGTGAATTCAGCCAAGGGGTCTCTCCGCCAGAGGGACGGTCCGCGCGGGCTCGCGCCGGATCTGCGAGTTCACTTCGACCCGGCAAGGCAGGTGGATGAATCCGTAAATATCGGCCTCGCCGCGAGCCATTTCGAGGGCCAGGGCATTGTCGATCCAATCGCATTGCACGTAGTGTTGGAGCGTTCCGTCGGCGATCGCCGGCGAAAACGAGAAGCAGGCGGGATACAGCTCTGGCAGCTCCAGATAGAAATCCACGGTGGTGATGTCGCCTGGCTGCATGGGCTCGAGTTCGTGCCCCTCGCGCGCGGTGTTGGTCCCGGCGAAGTCGATGCCCAATTGGTTGCGGAGCATAAAGCCGACGATCGGCCGCGGAACATCATCTTTCGCGCGAACGCTGATCCGGACGATGATCCGCCCGCCCGGTTCCAGCATATGCAGCCGCCGTCCAAGGTCGTCCAGCACCGCGATACCCATGACTTCCGCCCGCCCGTCGCCATGCCGGTGGTCTACATTAGGAATGGTGTCGACTACCTCCGGTGCGCGCACGGCGCTGCGCCGGACGCCTCTCGCCAGCCCGCTCTCCTGCCGCAGCAGATAGCTCGAATCTTTTTCGCCCATGGCGGCCAGATATTTGGCGATGACCCGGCCGGGTTCTCCGATATCCACCAGGCGGCCGCGGTCGAGCCACAAGGCGCGGTCGCCGATCGCTTTCACGTCGCTGATGGCATGCGAGACGAACAGAATGGTCACACCCCGGGACCGCAGCTCGTGGACCTTACGCATGCAGCGCTGCCGGAAGTAAATGTCCCCGACCGCTAAGGCCTCATCCACCAAAAGGATCTCGGGGTCTACGTTGATGGCCACCGCGAAAGCCAGTCGTACTGCCATACCGCTGGAGTACGTCTTCACCGGCTGGTTAATGAAGTCGCCGATCTCGGCGAAATTCTCAATGTCGCGATAGCGTTCATCGATTTGCCGAGTCGTCAGCCCCAGAATCGAGCCGTTCAGGTAAACGTTATCCCGCCCGCTGAACTCCGGGTTAAACCCCGCTCCCAACTCGAGCAAAGCCGAAACGCGGCCGTGGACTGCTACAGTACCCGAGGTGGGCGCGAGAATGCCCGCAATGATCTGCAAGAGAGTGCTTTTTCCGGACCCGTTTTCCCCTACTACGCAGAAGGTTTCGCCGCGTTCGACTTCGAAGCTAACGTTCTGGAGCGCCCAGAAATCCCGGTGTCGCTTCCAACGGTTGAACGACACCAACTCTTTCAGGCGGTCGCCGGGCGAGTCGTAGATCGCGTAGGTTTTCGAGACATCCTGGAACTCGACTGCAGTCACGTTTTCAAGGAGAAAGACTCAGTGTATCGGAACTGGGAAGGAAGTGGGGTGTGTGGAAGGATACAACGAAAAGGGCGGCCGCCCGCTCCTCCTGTCAGTTCCCGAGTCGCGAGACGGTATCGACTAGCGGTGTAAAACCGCGGCGCCTCTACAAACTACTTTCGGGCGCGTCAGGGCTCGCGGCCGGACAGCCGAGTGAACTGGTAGCCGCCCTTATAGTGGAATGGTTCTATGCACTTCCTCCTTAAATTGGTTCCCCATCGGGTGGGGATCTCAACAGCCCTTTCGGAGAAAGGGGTCTGGAGAACGCGGTAACCGTTCCCAACTCACACTATGCTCTCGTGGCCAGGGATTGTCAAGTGCCGTTCGGGTTAATCAACTACGTACAACTCTTTGGTGGTGGGGGTAAGGATTTCGCAGCCCGACGGTGTCACCACCACCGTGTCTTCAATACGGATTCCGCCGAATCCCTCCAGATACACGCCGGGCTCGATCG
Source organism: uncultured Solibacteraceae bacterium (assembly GCA_964390225.1). Taxonomy (GTDB): domain Bacteria; phylum Acidobacteriota; class Terriglobia; order Bryobacterales; family Bryobacteraceae; genus PSRJ01. The sequence goes on along the minus strand of CAYMHP010000089.1, from coordinate 269 downwards.
TGATGGCCATACCCGCTTCAAGGCGACCCTTGTCGCGCTTTCCCAGTCGCGGCCGTTCATGGATCTCCAGGCCTAAACCGTGTCCGGTCGAGTGCACGAAGGCCTGCTCCAGCCCGTAACCCTTCAGCACCTTGCGCGCCTGGCGGTCCACCTGGGCAGTTGAAGCGCCGGCGCGTACCGAATCAACCGCCGCCAGTTGAGCTTCCAGAACCGCGCGGTAGGTGCGCTTCACCTTGGGGGTGGGCGCACCGATGAAAAGCATGCGGGTC
>CAYMHP010000088.1:0-18453 GCA_964390225.1 uncultured Solibacteraceae bacterium | reverse complement strand
GGGGGTGCGCGAGGTATTTCTCGATCAAAATCTGATCGTTGCCGAACGAGGACGCGGCCTCGCGTTTGGCCGAGGCGATGGCCGCTTCCAAATCGGCCGCTTGCTCGACGACACGCATTCCTTTGCCGCCGCCGCCCGCCGAGGCTTTGATGAGCACCGGGTAGCCGATGCGCTCCGCGGCCTTGGCGAGCGTTGCGAAATCCTGAGCGTCACCGTGATAGCCCGGCACCAGCGGCACGCCGGAGTTCTCCATCAGGGTCTTGGCGGCCGATTTCGAACCCATGGCGCGAATCGCACTCTCGGGAGGGCCAATGAAGGTGACGCGGGCAGCCGCGCAGGCCTTCGCGAACTCCGGGTTTTCGCTCAGAAACCCGTATCCCGGGTGGATTGCCTGCGCATGCGAGCGCCGCGCGGCGTCCAGAATTCGGTCGATCGCTAGATAACTCTCGCGCGCCGGCGCCGCACCGATAGGGTAGGCTTCATCGGCCAGTTCGACATGCAGCGCGCGTGCGTCGGCCTCCGAATATACGGCGACGGTCTGAATGCCGAGCCGGCGCGCTGTTCGGATGACCCGGCAGGCAATTTCCCCGCGGTTCGCAATCAGGATTTTCTCAAACATGCTACATCCGGAAGATGCCAAAGCGGGTGGCCTCGATGGGAGCATTGAGGGCGGCGGAGAGACTCAGGGCGAGCAGGAGGCGCGTGTCCGCGGGATCGATCACGCCGTCGTCCCAGAGGCGCGCGCTGGCGTAGTAGGGATGCCCTTGCGTTTCGTACTGCTGGCGGATGGGCGCCTTGAATTTCTCCTCGTCTTCGGCGCTCCAGGGCTGTCCGGCAGCTTCCAAATTGTCGCGCCGCACCGTCGCGAGCACTGTTGCCGCCTGCTCGCCGCCCATCACAGAGATACGCGCGTTCGGCCACATCCACAAAAACCGCGGGCCGTAGGCGCGGCCGCACATCCCGTAGTTTCCGGCCCCAAAACTGTTGCCGATGATGACGGTGAACTTAGGAACCGACGTGGTCGCCACTGCCGTCACCATTTTCGCGCCGTCTTTGCTGATGCCGCCCGCCTCGTATTTGCGGCCCACCATGAACCCGGTGATGTTCTGCAGAAATACCAGCGGGATGCCGCGCTGCGAGCACAGCTCGATGAAGTGCGTGCCCTTGAGCGCGCTCTCCGAGAAGAGGATGCCGTTGTTGGCGACGACCCCGACCGGGTAACCCCAGATGTGCGCGAAGCCGGTGACGAGCGTCGGGCCGTAGAGCTGTTTGAACTCGTCGAACTCGCTTGCATCCACCAGGCGGGCAATCACTTCGCGGACATCGTAAGGCTTACGGATATCGGCGGGGACCACGCCGTACAATTCCGAGGCGTCGAACAGGGGATCGCGCGGTGGGCGCACCTCGAGCTGCGGCCGCTTCTTCGTGTTGAGTGCCTCGACGATGCGCCGCGCCATTGCCAGCGCATGGGCGTCGTTCTGCGCGTAATAGTCGGTCACGCCCGAGTTGCGGCTATGCACGTCCGCGCCGCCGATCTCCTCCGCCGTGGCGATTTCGCCCGTCGCCGCCTTGACCAGCGGCGGGCCGCCTAGAAAAATCGTTCCCTGGTTGCGCACGATCACCGATTCGTCGGCTATGGCGGGAATATAGGCGCCTCCTGCGGTGCACATGCCCATTACCACGGCGATTTGCGGTATCCCTGCCGCCGACATGCGTGCCTCGTTGAAAAAGATTCTGCCGAAGTGATCGCGATCGGGGAAAATCTCGTCCTGATGCGGTAGATTGGCGCCGCCGCTGTCGACCAGGTATATGCAGGGCAGCCGGTTTTCGAGCGCGATCTCCTGCGCGCGTAGATGCTTCTTCAGCGTCATCGGGTAATACGTTCCGCCCTTGACGGTCGCATCGTTGGCGACGATCACGCACTCGCGGCCCGCCACGCGCCCGATGCCGGTGATTATTCCCGCCGAGGCAATGTTCTCGCCGTACATCCCATAGGCTGCCAGTTGGCCAACTTCGAGGAACGGAGAGCCGGGGTCGACCAGGGTGTCGACGCGATCGCGCGGCAGCAGCTTGCCACGCGCCACGTGCTTCTGCCGGGCGCTCTCGCTGCCGCCCTTGCGCGCGAGTTCGGCCTTCGCTCGCAAATCCTCCACCAGGGCTTGCATGGCCGCGGCATTGGCGCGAAACGCGTCCGAGCGGGTGTCAATACTGGTCGTGAGGGCCGGCATGTTCTTCTCTAGTTGAACAACGTCCCGGCTGGGATGGCAAGAGCGCTGCAGGCGGCCGTCGTAAACCGAGGTTAACTTCCGTTATCTCCAGGTTAGTACGACTTGAGTTATCACCATAAGAAGTCTTGTTTGCGAGGGATTTTCCGGGTACATTTCCATCCGAAGTACATTCCGGAGCCGAGACCGAGGATGATATGTACCAAGCCGAGAATTCCCTACAAGCCGACAACCTTATCTTAGAACTGTCCGATTCCAGCGAAATCGCCGCTTTACTGGAGGTCCACCAACCTCCCAAGCGAGTCCAAGCCCCCCCGCGGAGCCACTCATCGAAGAGCACCGCGAGCCTGCGGCGGTGCAAATGCGGAAACTGTTCCACGTGCCTGGAAAATGCCCGTTGGGACAAGATCTTCAACGAGAAGTTTGCCGATCCGAACTATTACAAGCCCAAGCCGGTGCGTCACACGTCTTCGTTGGGCTGGTTGCGGTAGCGGTCGCCGCCGGCGCGTTCGATTCCAGCAGCGGCAGTGATGCCGCGGTTCCGCCTGGGCGACACCTTCTTCGCAGCGGCAACCGCGCCATCACTGGTCGCAGTAGAACTATCTGCCTTTGGCCCGCCTGTACCGTCGGCTTCGCCGCCGGCCCTACCACCCGTTCCGGATGCGGATCGAGATCCCGGCTGCAACCGCGAACGTCGTCAGGGCTGTCAAATATGCCACGCCGGCATTGGCCTTCAGCTTGTCGGGGCCGTGCCGATCGCACCACGCCGGCACGCCGCCCGGATACTCGCTTCTACGATAGACGTAGACACGCCTCGTGCGAAGACCCTCCGCCACGCTCGCAAGAGTCCGCGTTGCTTTGCGGCCGCAGACCGCGCACTGCGCATCGAACTCATGGAGAGGGACGAGAGGCACGCTTCGGTTCACAGCAACGAGAAATGCGGCGGCGGGAGCGGCCAGAAGCAGAACGATCAGCGCAAGGTTGCGGCGCATCAGCCGGGATTACGAAGCAACCCGGGTTGGCCCAGCCGGGCTGCTGATATGGAAGCTGGCTAGCTGAGTCTCGATTTGCGCGATGAGCACGTCGGGGTCGAGCGCGGAGGCGTTCCGCAGGCGGGCCGGCAGGATTTCGCGCATCGCTTCCGGGCTCTCGTCCAGATCGGTGCGGTGCACTTCGGAGTAACCCAGGCAGTCCGCCATCCGGCAGGCCACTCCCACCAGTTCGAAGAATTGGCCGGCGTGGGCCGCGATATCCCAGTGATGGAACCGGATGCAGTCGCACAGGCTCACCGGAAAGCCCCACGCGGCCGCCAGAAAGGCCCCGGCGTCATCGTGCCCGCAGCCGAACAGCAATCGTTCGAGATTGATGTATTCCTGTGTGCTGCTGAACTCGTTGGCGAGGATCTCGCCGTACTTGTCGGACGAGACCTGAAACAACGCGAGCCTGCCGATGTCGTGTAGCAGTCCGGCGGTGTACAGCAGGGGCACGGAGCGTTCTTCGGCGCTCCCGAGAGCCTCGGCGACCACGGCGGTGGCGATGCTGTGGCGCCAGGCCACCTGGATCGCCTCGTTCCACCGGCCAGTCCGCAAATAACCTTTGACCGCGACCATCATCGCCAGCGAACGGACCCGCTCCAATCCCAGCAGCGTGATGGCGTGGCGAATGCTGTTCACGGTCGCACGAATGCTGAACGCGGGCGAGTTGGCGACGATGAGCAGGTCGGCGGCAAGCGAAGGGTCGGATTTGAAGGCGTGCTCGAAATCCGCGATGGCCGACTCCCGGTCCAGCGAAATGGACAGCAGTTTCAATGTGGAGGGCCGCAGCGCGGGGAGGCGCGAGAGCCGGCCGAACACGTTTGGCTCGGTGGCGACACTGCCGGGCACCGGCGGATGGGGCTGAAACATACGCACTTCACTACCTTCAAGGGCTCGCAACGAGAAGGCTCCTTGAACCAGCATATCGGACGTTCAGCTACAAAATTATACTGAATCTCAGGTGTTTACCTAAGTTAGCGAAACCGGTAGTCGCTTGCTTCATAAGTTTGGTACTGGGAAACCGGCTTGTAACATGCGGCTTGCGGTGGTACGGGTGGACCTGTACACAGCCCCGGTTATCGGTCGATCATTAACCGAAGCTATGTTTGCTGAGGTTATCCATGGCGATCGCCGGGCTGATCAGCGCTACGCATGCGAACTGGAGTTATGGTTTGAACATCACGACCGCCGGGGTACGCGGCAGTTGGGACATGGCGTCACAGCGGACCTCAGCCGGAGCGCGCTTCGATTTCACTCGGACAACTCGCCTCACCCCGGAGCCATCGCCGTGGTCCACGTCTCCTGGCCGTTTCTGCTACAGAACGTCTGCCCGCTCGAGTTGATTCTAAAGGGGTCGGTTCAGAGTGTGACAAGACGGGGGACGATCCTGACGATCGGCAGCTACGAGTTCCGCACTTGCGGAGCCAGGTCCTTCGAGGAGCCGCCGCCGAACTCGACCAGCTTCCGCGTGGCGTAAGCCGCAGGCGAACCCGGGCGCGACCACCACTGGTTGGACAGATCGCGGCTGAGGGTGCACTTCCGGCCGTACGACCAGCCCTCGACGAGGATCCCGACAGACTTGCGCTGGACACGGTAGATCGCCGACGCGCCTATCTCTGCAGCCAGGGCTGGGAGGGACCATCCGGTGACGTCTGAGAGAATGTGGAGCCCACCGGTCCGCGAAAGGCAGATTACGTATTCGGGGCTGTCGGCCTCGCCGGCTGCTGCTGTTTCCAGAATCCGCTCGGCATCGCAAAGAAAAGTGTCCACAAAAGCCTCTTCGGCGAGGGGAACGCCGGCTTCTGTGGACTTTTTCGATTATTGTGCGGTGGGGACGAGTGAGAGGACTTTCCGAACGTAATCCAAGGTCTCCTGGATGTTCGGGACGCCGCCGGCCTCCTGAACCCTGGCAGGTCCGGCGTTGTAGGCGCCCAGCGCCAGCGACAGGTCGCCGCTGTACATGCCCAGGAGTTGCTTCAAAAAACGCGCGCCGCCGTCAACGTTCTGTTGCGGATCGAAGGGGTTGCGGACGCCGAACTGGGCGGCCGTGGCGGGCATCAACTGCATCAGGCCCATCGCGCCCTTATCGGAAACGGCGCAGGGACGAAAACCGGATTCCTGCTCGATGACGCTGCGCAGCAGCGCCGGTTCGACGTTTTCGCGGGTGGCGGCCTCGCCGACGAGCGCGTCGACTTGAAAGCCGGGAAGGGGACGGCACGCCGATACGGTCATCAGGAATGGTACGACTCCGGAACCGGGAAGCGGTGTGGGCGGCGGCAGCAGGAAGAAGGACTGCGACTGTTGGCCAATCTGCTTTCGCACTGCCTGCCGCTGCGTCTCGAGAGATTTTTTCATGAGAACGACAGCCTGCTGCTGGCGCGCCACGGACGCCACCATGGCTTTCGCATTCTGCTGCAAATTGTCGGCGGCCCAGAGACTGCCGGTTACCAGGAGCAGTAAGGCAATCTGCGGCAATTTTCCAAGTTGCATCAGGCGTCGCATTGTTCCGAATTAAGTTTAGAATCCAAAGCGGGCTCCGTCGATATGAATTTTGAGCTTAGGGTATTTACCCGCTTGTGAGGCCATATGCAAATCGGTCCGTTAAACACGACAATCGCGGCGCCCCCAGTAGACCCGACGGCCACCGCCAAAGATAGTCCCGAACTCCAGCGACAGGTCGTATCCGCGGTTCGGGCCCTGAATAAGTCCGAGATGTTCGGCCAGGATCGGGAATTGCGCTTCACTCGCGATCCGGACACTCGAAAGATGGTCATCAAGGTGGTGCAGCAGGGCACGGGCGAAGTGGTCGACCAGATTCCGCCCGAACAAGTTCTGCACGCGGCCGCCATGCTCGACCAACTGGGTAAGGGGGCGGTGCAAAAGTAATGTGGAAACAGGCTTACCTCGAGACTCGGGTGCTTTCGGCCGATCCGATGGAATTGATCTGCCTGCTTTATCAGCACGCGATCGATTCGGTGCGAGAGGCGCGCCGCAGCATTGCGAAGCGCGATATCGCCGCCCGATCGAAGGCCATTTCCAAGGCCCTTGCGATCCTCGGTGAGTTGAACAGCTCGCTCGATCACACCGCCGGCGGCGCGATCAGCGGCAACCTCGAACAGCTTTACATCTACATGACGCAGAAGCTCACGGAGGCGAATCTTCAGCAACGCGAGGCGCCGCTGGCGGAAGTCGAATCGCTGCTCGTCACGTTGGGTGAGGCTTTCCACCAAACGCAATCGCGAAACTCGGCCGCGCAGCGGCCCGCGGCGGAAGCGCCGGCGAATGCCTGGCAAGGGTCGGAGAGCGAAGCGGCCGCGCATGCCTGGAGCGCTTAGGATCGCGTAACCATAAGGGCCTTGGCAGACTGAAAAAGTCTGCCGCACGCTATTCGCCGGGGGCCGACGGCGCTTTGGTGACAAGACCATCGGCGACCATGCGGGCAAGGCCCAAGCCGCCGCCGGCCGCCATCGATTGCGCAAACATCTCTTGCGCGTATTCCATAGCCGACGAGGAGGCATCGTCGGCATCGGTTCCCAGCCAGCCACCTTCGGAATCCCGCATTGATTTCATCATTTGGCCGATCAGTAACGCCTCGAACTGGTGAGCGGCGTCCCGGATTTTGGCGGGGTCGTCGGGAGTGTGGGTGCGGCCGCTAGTGTCGAGCGGTTGTGCGGAATCGATGGGTGGCAGCATGAGATCCTCCTAAATCACCTGAAGTTCGGCGTCCAAAGCGCCGGCCGTTTTCAGGTTCTGCAGAATCGCGATGATGTCGCGGGGAGTGGAGCCGATGGCGCTCAGCGCGCGAACCAGTTCTTCCACGGTCGCGCCGTCTTTCAAAATGACATCGCGGGCGCGCTCCTCTTTCGCCGAGACGCCTACTTGCGGTGTGACGGTAGTGGTGCCATTGGACAACGCTTCGGGTTGCGTGACGTTCAGAGTGGCTTGCACTTCGACCGTGAGATTCCCCTGCATAATGGCGACGGGGGAGATGCGGACGTCCTTCCCCATGACGATAGTGCCGGTGCGCTCGTTGACCACGATTCGCGACTGACGGTCGGATTCCACCGTGAGGCGTTCGAGCGCGGCGACGAACTCGGTGGGCGTTTTCTGGTAGTCGACGGGCAAGGCCACCGCGACCACGGCAGCACTTTCCGCGTTGGCGACAGGGCCAAATTTCTGATTGACCGCCTCGGCCACTCGCGCGGCTGTAGTGAAGTCGGCCTGGTGCAATTGCAGCTTGACGGTGTTGCCGATCTTGGCGGTCGGGGCGGAGCGCTCGACAATGGCGCCTTCGGGGATGCGGCCTACGGTCGGATGATTCACCACCTGGGCAGCTCCGGCTCCGCCGCCCCCGGCTGCCGCCGCGTAGCCGCCCAGCACCGCGGCGCCTTGAGCGACCGCGTAAACCTGCCCGTCCGGTCCTTTCAGGCCGGTCATTACCAGGATTCCGCCTTGCAGGCTGGGAGCATCGCCGATAGCGGCAACAGTCACGTCAATCTTGGAACCAGCCTGCGCGTAGGGCGGTAGCGTGGCTGTAACCATAACGGCGGCCGTGTTCTTCACCTGAATGGCGGTCGGCGGGACGGATACGCCCATGCGTTCCAGCAGATTGGTAAGACTCTGCGCCGAAAACAGCGTCTGCCGGCGGTCGCCGGTGCCGTTTAAACCGACGACCAGCCCGTATCCAATGAGCTGGTTGTCCCGCACTCCTTCGAGCGACACGAGCTCTTTCAGGCGCGTCGCCGCCTGAGCGTGGCCGGCGGCGCAAAAGGTCAGGAACCAAAACCAGGCGGCAGTCTTTTTCATACGGGTCAGAACGGCAGTATTCCCATGAGGATTCGGTAGAGAATGAAGGGCCGGCGCACGGCGTCGTTGACCACGCCTTTACCGTTAATCCTGAGCTCGAGCTGAGCGATCTGTGTGGAGCGGACAACGTTCGCCGTGCTCAGGTCGTTGGGGCGCACCACGCCGCGCAGCGTGACCAGCTGGCGTTCGGAGTTCACCATGATTTCCTTGGTGCCTTCGACAACCAGGTAGCCGTTGGGGAGCACGTTCGTGACCCGGGCGCTAAGCGTTGTCGTGAGCGTGGTCGAGCGGGTGGTTGCGCCCTGGCCGTCCAGCTGCGATTGCGTGTTCAGGTTGGCGAGGTTCGCCCACGGGCCGGTCGCCTTAGTGATTCCGCCCAATGCAGTAATGGAACTCTTCAGATTCGATTGCCGCTGCGTCTTCGTGGTCCCCTGGGCGACCGCGGACGCCTGCTCGGTCACGACAATGGTCACCAGGTCGTCCACCTGGCTGGCCCGAATGTCGGCTGCGACGTTCATGAAGCGGGACGTCGGTGTCCAGAGGGAGCCGGACGGCGTCTGCGCGGCGGGCGCATTTTGCCGGCCCATAGCATCGCGGACGTATTGATCGAGCGGTGTGATTTCCGCTGGTTTGACCTTCTTCTCTTTTGCCGTCCCGATGCCCAGGGCTACGCAGAGAATCAGTGAAACGAAGATAGAGGATCGCGTAAGCATTTCAATTCTCACGAACTGCGCCGGTATCGACGAAGGCTTTGTCCTTACCGCCGACCCGCGCCTGAAAGATTTTGTTGCTGCGAAGATTGCGGATGCGAATCAGATCGCCGGTACGCCCGTCCGATTCGGATTTGCCGGTAAACGAGAGATGCGTCGCGCCGCTGCGGACTTCCACGTCTACCGAGTCGCCGCGGTGGACGTCTTGCGGAAGAGCGACCTGGCTGAGCCGAATCTCTGCGCCCGCCTCGATGGCACGCACGGCAACGCGGCCGATCACCTGATCGGCGGTTTGCGCCGCATCGGTTGAACCGGGAAACGCATCCACAGTTTCCAGCCGGAACTGGCCGGCCTGGATGGGTTGACCGCGCCGAATGGTCTCGACGGCAACCAGGCGCGGAACTTTGGCGCTAACGATGACGCGGGCCCAGACCGAAAACCGGCGGTTGTTGCCGTAGATCACATTGCCCGGCCAGGTAACCGGCGTGCGCGAAGCGGGACCACCAACGGAGCCGATGGCCTCGCGGCGGAACTCGAGCTTGCCCGAGGGAACGGCGTACGCGCTCATTTCCAGTAATTCAATTTGGCTACCGGGGAACGGGAGGGCGGCCTCCATCGCCGCTCGGACGCGGTCGCGATCGAGAGACTGCATGGGCCAGGCAAAGCAAGTGTCTGCGGCGCTGCCGAGCTCCAATCCGTACTTTCTGGCAATCGACAACAACTCCGAGGAGCGGATGACGCGTCGCGCGCCGGGGATGGGAGCCGGCGCAACCGGAATGTCCGGCGAGAGCTTGCCGAATTCCGGCAGAACCGTGGCGACGTCAGCGGCGGCGATCTGGTCGTGTTGGACCGGGGCGCAGGAATCCGGCCATGCGCGGAGCGCCACGAGGCACGTAAACGCGAGTGCGCGGAGCCCGGTCATTGCGAAATATTGTTGACCTGCTGATACATTTCGTCGGCGGCTTTGACCACCTTGGAATTCGCCTCGTAGGCTCGCTGCGCGATGATCAGGTTTACGAACTCGTCGACGATGCTCACGTTGGACTGCTCGGTGTAGCCTTGCAGCAGGCTTCCCAAGCCTTCCTGGCCGCCAGGATTCGCCACGACGGGATCGCCTGAGGCGTCGGTCGGCTGATACAGGTTGCGGCCGATGCTGTTCAGGCCGGCCGGATTTTGGAACGCGGCGAGCTGGATTTGGCCGGCCTGCTGCACCGAGGTCTGGCCTGGCTGCGTGTAGCTGACGGTGCCGTCCGACGCAATCGTGATCGATTGCGCATTGGCGGGAATGGTGATGGCAGGCTCCAGCGCATCGCCATCCGAGGTCACCATGCTACCGTTCTTATCCAAGTGGAACGAGCCGCTACGCGTGTAGGCGAGGTCCCCCGTCGCGCGCCGGATCTGGAAGAATCCCTGGCCTTGAATCACCAGGTCCAGCGGATTGTTGGTGGCGGAGAAGTTCCCCTGGGTGAAGATGATTTCGTTGGAGGCGGCCCGCGTTCCCAGACCGAGCTGCAGGCCGGTTGGCACAACCGTCTGCTGGCCGGCGGCGGCGCCGGGCTGGACCATGTTCTGGTATAGCAGGTCCTGGAACTGGGCGCGCCGCATTTTATAACCGGCCGTGTTGGCGTTGGCCAGGTTGTTGGCGATATTGTCGACGTTGGTTTGCTGCGCCGTCATGCCGCTGGCAGCGCTATACAGAGCACGAATCATAAGACGTTTCCTTCCACTTCGGATCTCATCGGGCTGGCAATTTCGATTACCATACTCAGACTGCGTTACTGGCCCACGCGCGCGACTTCGGCGATGGCGTTCCGGTTCATATCGCCATTCATAACGACGGCTTTCTGCAGCATTTCGAACTGGCGCATCACGTTAACCAGCCGCATGGCGGACTCCGGCACGCTGACGTTGGAACTCTCTGTTTTTCCCTGCTCCAACTGCACGTTGCTGGCGGGAAGGGGCGCATTGGCCGGGTCGGTGTTCTGGAACACCGCGCCGTTCATTTTTTTCAGCGAATCGGTCGATTTGAAGTCGACGATTTCAAGCTGGCCGAGCACCTGCCCGTCCTGCCGGACGGTGCCATCCTTCGTTATGTTGAGCGGGGTATCGGATACCACCTTGATGGTTTTGTTGCCGACGGTGCGCAGGGGATAACCTTCGCCGGTGACAAGCTCGCCGGAACGGGAGAGTTTCAAACTGCCGTTACGGGTGTAAACGGGACCGCTGGGGCCATTGGCGGCGAAGAAACCGCGGCCCGAGATCGCAACGTCCAGCGGACTGCCGGTGGTCTGAAAGCTGCCCTGCGCGAAGTCGGTCCACTGCCGCTCGACAACGGGCAGCATTTCGGCGAATCCGGGGCCTAGCGGATTGTCGGCCTCCGGCGAAGCGTAGAGACCATAGAACTCGCGATCGCTCTTATAGCCGCTGGTTTCGGCATTGGCGAGATTGTTGGCCAGCAGCTCCAGCGTGTCCATGCGAGATCGTAAACCGCTGGCGGCGGCCACTGTGAGAGGGTCCATGGAAAAACTCCGGTGCGGGTGCAGTGCAAGCGGCGGTCCAAAAAAATTCCGCAAAAAAACTAGAATTGCGCTGGAATCGAGCGATATGTAGGTGGACGAGGCGAAGTTTGCGTCAACATCTTGACGATGCCATTTGACTCGTCAAATCTCGAACACCCGCGCCGCCCGGTCATCCCTTTGAATTGACACGCAATCGCTTTTGGCTGCCGACCTGCATTTGCCGGAAGCCGTGACTTCGACCAGCGCTCTCAGCGGCTTTGCCGCGGCTCCCGGCGACATTCCGGCCTCATTCGCCGCCGACGGCCCAGGCTCGAGCGGCTCACGGGCGTTCGGAAAGCAGTTGGAACAAGCGCAGCAGTCGTTGGGGACCACGCCTGATGAAGCGCCGGCGAGCGTCTCGGCACTGCCGAAGTCCGGACCGCGCGGCGGTCAGAGGAAGGACTCGAAGAACGACGACACAGCTTCCGCGCTTCCGCTGCAGGTTCCAGCAGCACAAACACCGGCGACGCCGTTCGTGTTGGGCCTTGCGCTCCTCGGCAGTGCCGAGTCCGCCACCGGGGCTGCACCTGCTGCCAGCGCCGCTTCGAGTGCCGCGCAGCATGCGCCCGACGCCAACACCAAACAGGACGGCGTGCCGCAAGCGGTGATCGAAGGCGATGCCGCGCAAGCCGCAGCCGGGGATTTGAGCTTCGCTATGAAGCTGAAGCTGCCAGTCACAGAAGCATTGAGGCTCGATCAAGTAAAACCCCAGGCGCAGGACGCGCCAACTGCGGCCGCGTCTTCGCAGGCATCGTCGTTGAAGGATGCGCTGATGGCCGATCGGGCGATCGCTCCCGCGCTGCCCGCAGCGGCGGCTCCGGCCGCAACTGAGGGAACCCCGCGGAGCGCTGTGACCGCGCAGGGCGCGCGGACCGCTCAGACTGCGGGTTCCTCGTTGCCCAAAGCTGTGGAAAAAGTCACACCGGCCGTAGGGGAGAATGGCGAACGGAATCCCGTCAAAAGCAATGCGCAAGGTCATGCGGGCGCGCAGCGGGATAGCTCTTCGGAAAACGGGATGGCCGACCGGGGGACAGCCGTTAAAGACGCCCGGCGTTCCGATACCGGACAAGCGCTAGCGGAAACGACGCGGCAGGTTGACGTTCCCGCCCGCGGTACGGCGGTGACGGTCCCGGATAGCACGGCTCCCGCAACTCGATCCGCCGGCGCGCAGGCCGCCGCGGCGAGCTCCCCCACCACGTTAGAGACAACCGGTGAGCCGCAGGTGAAACCAACGCAGCCGTTGAAGGACGTATCGATTCAGGTTGGACAACAGAGCCAGGAGCGGGTCAACCTGCGCCTGGTGGAGCGCGCCGGCGAATTGCAGGTTGCGGTACGGGCGGCCAACCCGGAAGTAGCCCAAGGACTGAGGCAGGGAATCTCGCAGCTTGTGGACCGGCTCGAGCAGAGTGGTTTCCGCACGGAGGCATGGCGGCCCGGCGGGAGTGTGACGCCGGTGCAGGGTGCCGCGGAGACGAGGCAGAAATCATCGGAGTTTCAGAACGACAGTTCGCAAGGACAATCGGGCGGCGGCTCGCAGCAGCAGCGTCGCCAAGGCGATCAGCAGCAGGCTCCCCGGCCGCAGTGGGTGATGGAGCTCGAAGGAAATCTGGCGGGAAGCGCCGAACCGCTAACGGGAGAATCTCATGGCTTCAGCAGTTAGCTCTTTGCTCGGCTCCAGCGGCGCCTCGAGTGGCGCAGCGGGTGCGACTGCGGCTGGGAAACCGCCTTCGGAACAGATGTTCCTCCAACTCCTGGTGGCCCAAATCCAGAACCAGGACCCGCTGAATCCGGCCGACAGCACGCAGTTCGTGGCGCAGTTGGCGCAGTTCAGCGAACTGGAACAAGTGATCGGGATCCGCAGTGACATAGAAAAGGCGCAGAGTGCCAATTCGAGTCCTGGGTCCGCGGCTGCGGGCGGGTCGACGAAGGGCACTTCGGGCGGTACGGATCCCGCGGCTGCCAACCAAAGTTTGTCTGGCCAAACGAATCCGACGAATGGAAGCGGCGCGAGCACCCCGGCGCCAGGTTCGGGAAGCAATTCTAATTCATCGCCTTTTCAAGGCTAAAACAAAGGACTAATTATATGTTCAGCGCATTTTCTACGGCACTTTCGGCACTGACGGCAAGCTCGGCGGCTGTGAACACAGTCGGAAACAACCTGGCCAACCTGAACACGACTGGTTACAAGTCGGATGACGTCCAGTTTCACGATCTGATGAGCCAGCAACTCGGCGCTGCCTCGGGCGCGGCAATCGGGCTCGGCGGCACGGTGGCCCAGTCTTTCCGGCAGTTCACACAGGGGTCGATTCAGCAGACGACAGGCGCGCTGGACTCGGCGATCAACGGCGATGGCTTTTTCATAGTTAAAGACACCACCGGCCAAACGCTCTACACGCGGGCCGGGAATTTTCAGCTTTCGCCGAATGGGAAGTTGCTGACGGCGACCGGAGAGACAGTGCAGGGCTGGAACGCTTGAGGCGGCGTGGTGAATCTGAACGCCCCGGTCGGCGATATAGCCATTCCACTGAACGGCGTTTCCGCGGCGACGGTGACTTCCAATGTGTCGGTAACCGCGAATTTGGATTCGCGCGCGGCCGTGGGTGCGACGACGGGCAGTTTTTCCGCCCCGGTTCAGGTAGTGGATGCACAAGGCGGCAGTCACGTTCTGACGTTCACGTTTACCAAAAAGGCTGCCAACCAGTGGGACTACGCGGTCTCGATCCCTGCCGCCGATTTGCAGGCCGGCGGAACGACGCAATTGACTACCGGGAGCCTGACATTCGACGGCACAGGAAAATTGACCACCCCGGCTGCCGGCAGCCCGCCGATCGCACTCGCGATCACGGGGCTCGCCAACGGCGCGGCTGATATGTCGGTCAGCTGGAGTCTTTTCGATTCCAACGGCAGCCCCACAATCACGCAGTTCGCTCAAAATTCCGGGCTCTCGGCCACCCAGCAGGACGGCCTTCCGGCCGGTCAAGTCGCCAAAGTCTCGATGGCGGATAACGGAATCATCATGGCGAGTTACTCGAATGGCCAACAAGTTACCGTGGGCCAACTCGCCTTAGCAGCCATCCGTAACCCATCTACCCTGGTGTCGGTTGGCGACAACAACCTGCGGGCTACGCCGGATACGGCAGCGCCGGCGATCGGAACGGCCGATAGCGGTGGCCGCGGCAAGGTCGTGGGCAGCGCGCTCGAAAGCTCCACGGTCGACATCGCGCAGCAGTTCACGGATCTGATTTCGTTCCAGCGAACTTACCAGGCGAATTCGAAAGTGATTACGACCGACGACCAGATGCTGCAGGATCTCATCAACCTGAAGCAATAGCTGCGCTCTGAAGACTCGACCATGGGGCGGAACGACTGAAATGGATTCGTTACAGCAGGCGCTCAGCGTGACGTTCGTATTGGCGCTGCTGGGGGGCACGCTTTGGTGGCTTCGCCGCAAAGGCATGGCGCAGATCGCGTTTAAGGCGGGCGGCGCGCGGCGAAGATCGATCCAGGTGATCGAGCGGATGTCGCTGACCCCGCAGCACTCGTTGCATCTGGTGCGGGTGGCGGACCGGACCATGCTAATTGCCGCCTCGCCCGCCGGGTGCTCGATTCTTGAAGGATTCCCGGAGCCGGTAAACGAAAGGGTCGAGATCCGATGAGCCGGTGGGCGCGCGTGCTACTGCCTTTCCTTGCCAGTCCGCTGATGGCGGCCGGTCCGGCGGCGAATTCGCTCTTCGGCATCAACATGAACAAGGGCGGCGATTCGCTGAGCGTCCCGATGCAGATCGTCATTCTCCTGACGCTGCTGACGCTCCTCCCAGCGGTGGTGATGTCGATTACGCCGTTCCTGCGGATTGCCATCGTGCTGCATTTCCTGCGGCAAGCCCTGGGGACGCAGACGACGCCCTCTAACCAGGTTCTGCTCGGGCTAGCGTTGTTTCTCACCATTCTCGTAATCCAGCCGGTCGCGATGGATATGTATCACCAGGGTTGGGAGCCGCTCGAAAATAACCAGATCACGTCGACGCAAGCATTCGACGCGGGCGTGAAGCCGCTCAAAGCATTTCTGCTGCGGTTTGCACGCGAGAAGGACGTGCAACTGTTCCTGGAGATGTCGCACGCGCCGGCTCCACGGACTCCCAATGATTTGAACCTGAGCGTGCTAATTCCCGCCTACATCCTTTCGGAGCTGAAAGCCGGCTTTCAAATCGGTGCGGTGTTGTTCCTTCCGTTTTTGATCATCGACCTGGTAGTGGACTCGGTCAAGCTGTCGATAGTAATGGTGCAATTGCCTCCGGTGATGATTTCAGCGCCGTTCAAAATTCTTTTATTCGTTCTGGCCGACGGGTGGAACCTGGTGCTCGGCTCATTGATGAAGGGATTCTACGCATGACGCCCGATTTCGTAATTCAGATTCTGCGACAGGCCCTGATGACGGCGTTTTGGCTGAGCGCTCCGCTGCTGCTGGTCGGGTTTGTGGCCGGGATCATCGTGAGTCTCGTCCAGATCATTACCTCGATCCAGGACACCGGTTTCAGCACGATTCCACGGCTGGGCGCGTTTCTCGCCGCGTTCATTCTGGCGCTGCCGTGGATGCTGCAGAAGATGACGTCGTACACGGTCCAGATCCTGGGAGACCTGGGACGGTATGCACGGTGAACTGCTGCTATCGACGGCCACGCTGTTAGGATTCCTGCTCACGCTGGCGCGCATTACCGGGGCGTTCCTCTTCGTTCCGCTTCCCGGAATGACTTCGGGGTTCGACCTGGCGCGAACGCTTTTGTCGTTGAGCATCACGGTGGCGTTGTTTCCTTATTGGCCCCATCCGCAAAGTCCCCTCTCGTTCGGCTTGCTGGTGGCATGGATTGTCGCCGAGGCGGCGCTGGGGATCGGCATCGGGCTCTCGGTCTCGTTTATTGCGGAGGCGCTCCACGTAGCTGCTCAGATTATGGGGTTGCAGGCGGGCTACGCCTATGCGTCGACGGTTGACCCGACCAGCCAGGCGGACTCCAGCGTGCTGGTCGTCTTCGCTCAACTGGCGGCGGGCCTGTTGTTTCTCGCGATGGGGTTGCATCGCGAAGTGATCCGCACGTTCGCGCGCAGCCTGGAAGTTGCGCCCGCTGGCTCGATCGTGATTTCGAAGGAGGTCGGGAGGGAAGTGCTGGCGCTCGGGGGCACGATGTTTTCGACGGGCGTACGCCTGGCGCTGCCGGTAATTGCGATTCTTCTGCTGGTGGATATTTCGCTGGCGCTGCTGGGCCGCATTAACGCGCAGCTGCAACTGCTCACGATCGCGTTTCCGGCGAAGATGCTGGTGGGGTTGGGAATCTTCGGCTGGTTGCTGCTGCTGATCCCCGTGTTGCTGCGGAGCGGGAGCGAAGCGGCCCTTTCGGTGAGCAAGTCTCTGCTGGTGCACTAAGATGTCCGAGCGCGACCAAAAGACAGAACAACCGACGCAGCGGCACCTCAAGAAGGCCCGCGAAGAGGGCAACTTTCCCTCCGCTCGCGTCTTTGTGGGCGCGCTGCAGTTCCTTGCGTTTGTGGCGATGGTGCATTCGTGGGGCGCCGTTTGGGTAACGGCGATGCATCGTAGCCTCTCCCTGCTTTTGAACCACGCTCTCGAACCGCGTCTCGATGCCAAATTCATTCTGTACCTCAGCCTCGACCTGGTGAAGCAGACGTTGTTGCCGTTGGGTATCCTCGGCGGCGTTCTGCTGGTGGTCACGGTGGCCGCCCAGTTGGCAGTCACGCGTTTTGGCGTCAGCTTAAAGAAGCTCTCCCCCGACTTGAAGCGGCTGAGCCCGTTTAGCAAGATTCGGGAACTCCCGAAACAGAATGTCCCGGCTCTGTTCCAGGCGCTGATCATGCTCCCGGTGTTCGCGGCCGCCGTATTTTTCCTGGTGAGAGACAACTTCGATGCCCTGCTCTCGCTGCCGTTGAAAAGCGTGGTGGCGGGGGCCGCGCAGGTGGGCGGGACGCTGGAGTCGCTTCTGTGGAAGGCCTCGTTTGTATTTGTGGTGTTCGGCCTGGTAGACCTGTTCCGGCAGAAACGCCGCTACCAACAGGACCTGCGCATGAGCAAGCAGGAAATTCGGGATGAGTTGAAGGAAGTGGAAGGCAACCCGCTCATGAAAGCGCGCATCCGAAGGATCCGACGCGATCTGGCGCGCCGCCGCATGATGCAGGAGGTCCCCACGGCGACCGCGGTCGTCGTCAACCCGACACATTACGCGGTGGCGCTGAAGTACAGCATGAATGCACAAGGCGCGCCGAAGGTAGTGGCCAAAGGGAAGAACTATCTCGCTTTGCGCATACGGCAGAAAGCGACCGAGGCGGGAGTGCCGCTGATTGAAAATCCGCCGCTGGCTCAAGCGCTCTACAAGTCGGTGGAGGTCGGGCAGGAGATCCCGGCGGCCTTCTATCGCGCGGTGGCGGAGATTCTGGCTTACATTTACCGGCTCATGAACGGCAGGTTGCCCGCATAGGGTCGAGGGACCCGCGCGCTCACGGGCGCGGCTGAGTGGTGCAGTTGAATGGTGCGAAGGAGAAGGCGTTGGCAGAGAGCAAATCATCCGTGGCCGTAGCGACGTTGAAGCAACTGCCGGGAGCCGCGTTCGTAAACTGGAAGGACCTGGGCGTCCCCCTCGCCGTTTTGGGAGTCGTCATTGCCCTGATCACGCCGGTTCCGCGCTTCCTGCTCGACATCCTCATCGTCACCGACATCATGATGTCCGTCGTCGTGATGATGGTCTCGATGTACATCCGGAGGCCGGTGGAATTCAGCGTCTTTCCGACAACCTTGCTGCTGCTGACGTTGTTCCGCCTCGCGCTCAACATCTCTTCGACGCGCCTGATTCTGATGAACGGCAACACCGGCACTTCCGCGGCGGGAGACGTTATCCAGGCGTTCGGAAACTTCGTGGTTGGCGGCAATTACATCATCGGCGCGGTGATCTTTCTGGTGATGATCGCCATCCAGTACGTAGTGATCAACCATGGTGCCGTGCGCATCTCGGAAGTCACCGCGCGATTTACTCTGGATGCCCTGCCGGGCAAGCAGATGTCGATCGATTCCGATTTGAGTTCGGGACTGATCGACGAAAACGAAGCGCGGCGGCGGCGC
>CAYMHP010000087.1:0-18455 GCA_964390225.1 uncultured Solibacteraceae bacterium | reverse complement strand
CCGGGCGTACACCCATGCAGACTGAACTTCAGCATATCTCTGTCCAAGGCGTGTCAGAGAAAATGTACAAATCGTGGGTGGCCGCCGAGGCTGCAATTCCATGGATCGGTCCTACTGCACTGGCCTGCGATAAAATACACACCTATCGGAGGCTATGATGCACTATGTAATACGCATTCTCGCACTAGTTGCCGCTGCAATTGGGATACTTGTGCCGCCAGTGCTCGCGGAGCAGTCGTGTGAGAGTCTCCGCGGACTCGAGCTGGCTCGGACTACCGTGACATCCGCAGTGGCGGTTGCAGAAGGGCCGATCGGGGCCGGCGCCCGCGGAGGCCCGGCGCTGGTCGCTCCGGCTCATTGCGCCGTGCAAGCAGTCATGCGACCGAGCAGTGACTCGGAAATCGGCTTCGAGCTGTGGCTTCCGGCCAGCGGGTGGAACGGCAAATACGCGCAGGTCGGGAGTGGGGGATGGGCTGGCAGCATCAATCGTCAAGAATTGGTGGAGCCGCTGAGCCGTGGTTATGCGGTCGCCGGAACAGATGACGGGCATCAAGGTGGCAGGGATGCGGGCTGGGCGGTGGGCCATCCCGAAAAGCTCATCGATTTCGGCTATCGAGCCGTGCATGAGACGAGTCTGCAGGCAAAAGCCATCGTTCGCGCGTTCTACGGGAAGCAGGCCGACCGGAGCTACTTCATCGGTTGCTCTGACGGTGGCCGCGAAGGGCTCATGGAAGCGCAGCGATATCCGGAAGACTTCGAGGGGATCATTGCAGGCGCTCCCGCCAACAACTGGTCGCATCTGTTTACCGGTTTCGTGTGGAATCAGCAGGCCCTGGTCGAGAATCCGATCCCGCCTGCGAAGCTGCCGATCATTCAGAATGCGGCTATCGCCGCTTGCGATACACGCGACGGGGTCAAAGACGGACTGATCGAGGATCCTCGCGCCTGCCACTTTGACTCTTCGGTGCTCGCGTGCAAGGGTGCCGAGAGGCCGGACTGCCTGACCGATGGCCAGTTGGCGACGCTGCGCAAAATCTATGATGGCCCCAAGAACCCGCGCACCGGCGCTTCGATTTTTCAGGGGTATCCGCCAGGAACGGAAGGCGTAGCGGGAGGGTGGTCGGCCTGGATCATCGGTGGTTCCGCGGGAATGTCCATTCAGGCCGGCTTTGGAGACTCGTATTTCGGGCAGGCCGTTTTTGAAGACCCGAAATGGGATTACCGCAATCTTAATTTCGATAGTGACGTGGCGTTTGCGGACCGGAAGGCGGGTGCGGTTCTGGATTCGACGAATCCCGATCTCCGGTCGTTTCGCGCGAACGGCGGCAGGCTCATCCAATATCACGGCTGGGGGGATGCGGCGATTTCGCCTTTGAATTCCATCGCGTATTACGAGAGCGTACACACCTTCTTCAATCGGTTCCCGGACCCAAGACATCCAAACCCTGCTCCAGTTGAGGATTTTTATCGCCTCTTCATGGTTCCCGGAATGGGGCATTGCGGCGGAGGTTTGGGTCCTAATAATTTCGGCAACGGACTTACGGCCGTCAGCCGAGACCCCGAGCGGAATGTCTTTTCCGCGCTCGAGCGTTGGGTGGAACGTGGTGCGGCGCCAGAGAAGATCATCGGCTCGGGGACGGCTGTTGGCGATGCGTCGAAACCTCTGAGTCGCCCGCTTTGCCCATACCCCGAGGTTGCACGGTACAAGGGGTCGGGCGACATTTACGATGCGGCGAACTTCTCGTGCGCCGTTCCGGCCGGGCGCTGATGAAGGTATCCGCCCGCGCGAGACCCGAGCGCCGGTTGCCGACGACCGTCGTTACTGTTCCGTAGATGAAGTCTCGATGCTGACCGTTGCATTGGGCGCATAGATCCGGATGAGCACGCGCCGCGCCAGTCTCTCCGAGTTGGCAGCTGTGGCATTCGAATCGACTGTTTGAACATCCGCGAGTAACCCAGCCGGGACCGGCTCTTTCCCAAGCCCGATAATGTGGATGCCTCGCAGCGCAATACCCTGATGAACCAAATAGCGGCTCCACTGACGCTGCCCTGCGGCGGCTTAACGCGAGATTATAGGCCTGCGTGCCGACACGATCGGTGGCTCAAGTTAATTCTGAGACATCTGCGCGTGGTCAACTGCCGATGTCTTGACGAGCTTTTTGGGCAGCTGCCGAAGCTTCAGTTCACGAGTTGTGCCGGTGTTTCGTCACCCCGTCGACAGCGTGCGGCATCCCGTACCGTCCTTTCCGTCGTGAACTCTTAACATTCGGAAGCCCTTAATAAGCACCGCTGGAATGGCCCGAGCCGTGCGTTGACGGAGGGGCGAAAGGCCAGCAATGGCGGGTGAAGACGATGCAAAAGTTAATCGAATTCTACGAAATGGTTTCTTTGAACGACACCGCACTTCGCGGCAGCGAGAAGGTGGCCATTCTCAAGGCGCGACTCGCTCTGGGTATGTTCGAGCGAGCGATGGAAAGCCTCAGGACGGACTCGACCGAGGAACCGTTCGCGGCGGAAGCTAGCTGGTTGATGGCCGCGTAAGCGCCGCCTCAGGCGCCGGCGCGTGCAGCGGTAGCCGCTTGCGGTCACTGTGCGGGCGCGAAGCGGTCGTTGAGGATCATCAGCCAGCTTCCGTGTATATACGATGCAGAGGACCTAGATGGTTCGCTTGAAAAAGTGCGCGACCTTATGGCCCGCATTTTCGGTGTAGTACACAGTGACTTTGGTTGCTTTCCCAGTGCCCTTGCCGATATCCTTTCCGGCGTCTCTAGCGGCGCTCTCCGTCAGCCGAAAAGTTTCGTCCGCGCCGTCTGCCGTCTTGACGGCGAGCGTTTTGGCGCCGCGATCGATATGCGTCACTGTGACCTCGGTCGCCTTCAGACCGTCCTGGCCAACATTGTCGACCTCTTGGGCCGTCTCCTCGCTCCCCTTAGCCGTGTAATGCACGGCCACGTGGCTGCCCTCTTTCACTCCACCGAAAACGTCCGTCGCGCCTGCACCGGTAGCCTCGCCGCCATGAATCACCGTTCGGGTCACGAAATGAACGGTATGTTCGGTTCCGTCAGCTGTCTTGACAACAGCGGTCTTGGCTCCCCTGTCCAACTTAAGGACGGTCCCCACCAGAATTCCATGGCGTTGCTCGCTAGCGCGCACCGGCCAACCTAAGGCCAGTACCATTGTGATCACGGCGAAATGTTTCAGCATAGCTAACTCCCTCACAAGATTTATTCCTGTATTCGTTCGGCCCGCACGCTTGATTCGCGGCCAGTGTTGCTCTGCATTTCCGGGCACACACCCGAAGAACGTTAGCACGTCAGCATCAAGAAATGCAGGCCGGATGCCAGGACACTCGGCTTGTAGTTGATTGATTCCTAAGTGCAATCGACACATCCCGTGACCGCTACCGAGCTTAATTACGTCGAGGCTGTCGGCACCTCGACATAAACGCACCACCGCATACCGGTTAAGCGAGGCCGTCGACGCAAGTGAGTATGAGCAGGGTTTTGTTCGGACGCGCCGCCAAAAGTGTGTGGAGGCTGGGTGTTGCAGCGGGGAAAGGTGGTCTATGTCAAAGAAGCAACTGACGCTCGGTCACGGATCATTCTGCGAGAGGGGAACCTCACCAATTTTGTCGCGCTTCGGTAAGTTTGCCGGCGCCCCAGGGGACGCCGGCAAAGCGAGTGCAGGGTCGATTAGTCTCCGTCGCGGTCGCCGGCAGCGGCAGCGCTCTTTCGCGCTTGCTTGTAGGCCCTCCTTGTCTGCGTCAGAGTGGCGTCACCCGGATACACCGTATCGCCCTTAAGACCCCGCCAGAGAATCCGATTGAACGCTTCCGGATTCACGCGATCTTCCTTGGAAAAGTCCAGGCCCTTCGTGACACGACCCCAGTAACTGGCATCGTGCGTGGACTTCGGGATGCGAAGCCCGGCAGTGGTTTGCGGTGGCAATGGAAGAGACGAGCTGTAGAGCAGCGTGGATGGAGTGGCCGAGTACGTCCAGGTCGCCTGGGTCGTATCGAAAACATCCGCCATCGGCTGTGCGGTTGCGTCGGTAAGGTGGATCGGTCCCAAACCCAGGATCCGCTCCATGGTGCGAATGAAATTGATGGTGTTGTACTGCGTGGACACCACGGCGTTGCGTCTTACATACGGCCCTACGATGAACGCGATGCTGCGGTGGGAATCTACGTGGTCGCCACCATCCTGTGAGTCGTCTTCGATGACGAAAATCAATGTGTTGTTGGCGTACGCGCTGTGCGCGATCTTATCGACGACGAGGCCGACCGCATAGTCGTTATCGGCGACCTGCAGTTCCGGCGTATTCAGCCCCGCTAGAGCGCTGCTAAAGCTCCCGGTGTGATCGTGGGGCAGCCGAAGCAGCGTGAGAGCGGGAAGCGTGCCGGTGTTCGCGTAATTGGCATCGAATTCGCGAGCCCACTCCTGATAAAGGTAGAAATCGGCGTTATTCATGTCGAACCCCCGGAAAAATACGTCGGTCCTGGGATCCAGAACTGGGTTTGAGGGGTTCACCTGGCGAACGGTCGTGTTCTGTGGGAACGCCACCGCGCTCCCGAGGTTGTCCACGAAGAATCCGTAGTTCCGCACGGTGAGGCCCGCTCGAAGCGCCTGGTCCCAAAGATAACCAGTGTTTATCTGGTTGCCGGGCCCGTCCGGAGCGGCAAAATTCGTTAGTCCGGGAAGGACGTTTGGATCGCTTGCATTAGTCCCAGTCCGGTAAACGAGATTGATGTTGCGGTTATCACCTTCTGACTCGTAAGACAAACCGCCTTTGAAAGAGTAGTTGACCGGCGTTTGGCGAATGACGACATCGGGGGCCATGGCGCTGGTCGACCAAGACCAGCCGTCATAACTGACTTCCGAGGTGTCGTTGAAGTTATCGAGGTTGACAAAGTTACGAGCGAAATTGTGGAGGTTCGGTGTCACGATGGCCGGGAACTCGGTTAGCGCGGAATTTCCATTGCCTCCCGGTAGATCGCCCAAGACCTGGTCGTACGTGCGGTTCTCTTTGATGATGTAGATGATGTGCTTGATGTTCTGGGCGAGGAAATTCATCGTGGCGGTGGTGGAAGCGCTTTCCACAGCCTGAAAACTGTTATTCGCGGCTACCTGTGCGGTGAGGGTGGTCAGATCGCCGGCGCTTGGCGTCGGAATAAACTGCAGGCCACCCCGGATCCGTTCGAGGTTATACTCGTTTGACGCCCTGCAGCCCGCGGTGGGGATCGGATGGATGCTCACGTTCCCATGGCACCAGTCGGGATTTGGGCCCGTGGGCGACTTGCCGTTGACGACATACATAAATCTTCCGTCGGCGCTCAGCGCCACGTGATTCGGATACATCCCGGTGGGAATCAGCCCCATGACAGGATTCTGGCCACCCAGTTGAGACACGCTCACCACGGCAACGTTGTTGCTGTTCCCATTTGTCACATAAAGCGTGCTTTCATCGGGGCTGAGCGTCACGCTGTTGGTATTGTTGCCGGACAGCGCTGCGTATGCGCTCGGGATCACCCCGGCCGGCGCTGCCGCACTGACTTCCTGCAGCACCGCGTTAGTGGCAGTGCTGATGGCTGCAACGGAGTCGCTTTGATCCTCGGCGACATAGAGCACAGTTCGAGCGGCGTTAAGAACGGACTTCAGAGGCTGACCTTTGAGCTTGATTCGCGTTGTCAGGGTTGGCGTGGCGCCCGAAATGTTCACAACGTCGATTTCGCGATCTCGGATGCTCGACACGTAAGCTGTGCTGTTTCCTGCAATCGTGACCCAGAAAGGATACTCTCCGCCGGGCGTTCCATTTCCCGGCCGCAGATCGAAATCGGCTGTCTTTGACCAGGCCGTCCCGGTTTTCGTGAGCACTGTGATCGAGTCATTCTCATAATTGGTGACGATCAGCTTCGATCCATCCGCCGTGATGGCAATGCCGGCGGCTTCCGGAGCAACGTTCCCGGCAAGTCTGGTATGGCTGAGCGCGATCGGGCTGCCGGCTGCCTCTCCCCACACTCCGCCGGTCTGGGTGTAGATATGGACGTTATCGTCATTGCCACCCGCCACGTAGAACGCAGTCCCGCTAGGGTCCCAAACGATGCCGTTGTAAGTCCTGTTTACTGGAATCGACTGCTTTTGAACCGGAATCGGGTGAGAGATATCAAACACGAAAATCCATTCCGTCGAGGCTGGCAGATCCGGGGATCCCGCGGAATTAAAGAGACCATATTCACCAGTGCTCAGGAGCAACAGCGTGTTGTGGTCGGGACTCGTAACAGCCGTCACGAGCGGACCCACAACGTGGTTGGGGTACGCGGGTAGTCCCGGATTCACGTACGTGAAGCGGGCCCCGCGTGGGGCCAGCGGAGTGATCTGCTGGCCCCGATTGGGGATGTTCATAACTTGCGTGATGGGTACTTCGGCTGCGAGCGGAGTGATCGAAGCTACAAACAACATCGTCAGAACAGCCCAGCCCCTGCCCTGCGAATACAGGCCTTTGTTGGCGCGCAACCAGTTCGCCAGGGCTTATCACCGAAGCGGCAGCAACAGCCCTCCTCCGAGCAGCAACAGCGACCAGGTAGCGGGTTCGGGCACGGCAGCCGCCGTCACAGCGGCGCCCGTCGGACTCTGCGAATCAAAGTTGCGCGCATCGGAGTAAGTCCAGCTGCTAATCGCGAATGACCCTGTCGAGATCGTCGGCGAGCTGGTTGAACCCGAAAACAGTGCTGAGCCCGAGAGCTGCAGTTCGGGAATCGGATTACCACTTCCATCAAAGCCGCTCTCCGGTCCGAAGAAGAGCGTAAACAGGCCGCCACCTCCGCTGCTGAACAGCCGAAGGTTGGGTGTCACCGTCGAAACAGGCGTCCCGTTCAGAGTGTATCTGAAATTCTGAAAAGACGTGTCGAACCCCGTTGAAATGACGTTCGTCACGGTCGGCGGGGAGTTGACGATGAAGCTAACTCCCCAATTCGCATTCGGCGCAACTAACGGCGTGTCGGCAATATCGCTCGAAGCGAAGCGGCCGGACGCGGAGACTTGAATTGGTAGCGCGGTTAGTGGAGCAACAGCGATGGATGCTGCCGCCAGAAGTAACACACGTTGCTGGATTCTTAGCATGTTGCGATTATTTGCGGCTTACATGAAAACTTGATTAAGGACAGGTAACGCCATAGAAATAGTCCGCGCACATATCGCTGAATCCGTGCCCGAAAACCCAATCAAGAGGAATCACCACGGTAGTGAGAGTGGGCTCTTCGTTGGCGTAGGTGCAGAAATGAACCACCGGCTTCATGCCGCTTCTGGGAGCGTTTCATAAGAGCTGCGATTGGTCGGAGCTAGACACTCCCTACCTCGGACTTAGTAACCAATAGGGGCGGATATCTCTGCGAGTCGAGGCCGAGGCCGATCCCTCAGAAGGAAAGCCGTAACGCAAGCTGAAACTGGCGCGGCGTTCCGCTACCGGTTGCTCCTTGGTTTACCAGGGTAGTGATGCGGCCGAAGTTAATTGGAGACGAGAGATTCGCCAGCGGGCTACCGTACTGCGCCCGGTTGAGGAGATTAAACCCCTCGGCCCGGAACTGAAGTCCTACCCGCTCCGTGATACCGATTCTCTTCGCAAGAGCAGTATCCACTTGCCAGAGACTTGGGGCGCGAAGCAGATTCCGTCCGGCGTTCCCGAACACGCCCGGAGCCGGAGTGGCGAATGCTGCAGGATTGATCCATTGCGCCGGGCTCTGGCCCGATGGAGGTCTCAGTGGAGTCCCAGGTACTACGTCAGGTCGTTCCGATCCCGAGACGCTGTACAAATCTGGCACCGATGAGTTGGAACGATTGATAACGACATTCACGGGCAACCCGCTACGCGCACTGAAGATTCCACTCAACTGCCATCCGCCGAGGATAAAACGCGCGGCGCCGGGTAACGAGAAGTGCGGCTTCCCCACGCCCAACGGCAACTCGTACACGGCCGAAAGATGGAATGTCTGCCGAACATCGAAGTCGCTGCTGGCTTTTTCACAGGCCCGGCAGAAGACATTCTGGGGGGTGTCCGATTCTCCGCCGCCAACACCGTCGTCGTTGATAGAATGCGACCACATGTAATTACCGGCGAGCAGCCAACCGGTTTGAAATTGACGGCGCGCATCTAGTTGGAGGGCGTGGAAGGTGCTGTTGCCGGTATTACCTCTCCAGGACACCACTCCGAATTGTGGATAGGGCGCGACTCCCGTCACAGGGTCGATCGTATTCGTGTACGTGGTGGTAAGAATATTCGTGCCCTTATTCCCCAGATAGGAAACGGTGCCGACTATGCTTTCCGGCAACTGCCGCTGAATGGAAGCCGTCCAGGAAGCTACGTACATATCTTTCCTGTGGCGGTCGAAGTCGCGAGGAGTAACTACTCCGGCCGCACCTGCGAGGTACGAGTCAAGAGGATAATTCAACCCCGGCGAACTTACCGCGGAGAGCGTGTAGCGCAGTACATCGTTCGAAATGGGGAGATTTTGGTCGTCCTCCTGTCCGTCGCTATGATAGATGCCGCCGCCGGCACGGAAAACGGTCTTGCCGCGTGCCCACGCGACTGCGATTCGTGGATCGAAATCATCGTAGCGAGGGAAAGTGAACGCGCTGCCTCGCGGACAGTACCCCCCACAGCTAGCTAAATCGAACGGAATCGCGCGGTTGTCCGCTTCGTGGAAAACATTAAAGAACGAGTACCGCAACCCCAGGGTCAAGGTCAGATTTGGCGTCACATTGAATTGATCCTGGATGTACCCGTAAGCCTGCGTTTTACGGAGGCGCTTCAAGGGGAGCATCGATGTATACGTGGCACCGTCCAGTGTATTCGCCATTAGGGCGTCCAAGGATAAATAACTGAGCGTCCCACTCGGCGAGTTGCCCTGATTCATATTTAGGCGCCGGATGTTAGCTCCAAAGTTCAGAATATGCCTCCCCTTGACCCAAGTTAAATCGTCGATATAAGAAAAGCTGGTTCCAGCACCGTCAGTAGTGGAATTGGCCGCCAATGAGCTTACATTGGACACGTTGATGGTGAAGGGCGTGGCAGACAGGTTCGCCGTGTGGTAAATGTCCTGGTTGATCCCGAATTTCATTTCGGTGAGTAGCGAAGGCGAGAAGATGTGGAGTAGTTCCACGACGCCATTCTTCAATCTCGTATCCGTCAGGGCGCTGACGTTAAGCGCGCCCGTAGGTATAACGTACTGTGCATCGTCGGCGCTGTATCGAAGAAACGCCGTGGTTCTATCGGAGAAGTGGTGATCCAGGCGGATCATGCCGGAGTCTTCATGGTCCTTCTGGTAGGAGCGTGCGACGTAATTCCATACCTTGGGATTGGACGTCGGCGAAGTACCTTCCGGATAAGCCGACAAGATTGGCATCAACGCGGGCGAATGCGCCTCCGCCTCCGCGATGAAGGAAGGACTTGGCACGACGCCTATCTGCGTTTGGCCGAGCCGTTGCCGTATGCCTTCATAGTTGGTAAAGAAAAAGGAGCGGTTTGACGCTAGCGGCCCGGCAAACTCCGCCCCGAATTGGTTCAGCAGGAACGGAGCGGCCGATCCGGTATCGAAAGGAGATCGCGCGTTGAGATATTCATTGCGGAAGTAATCGAACAAGCCGCCATGGAACCTATTAGTCCCGGCGTGCGAGGCTACCGAGATCTGGCCTCCGGCCGTCATTCCGATTGCGGCATTGAAGTTCTGCGACTGGACCTGGAACTCCGCGATCGAGTCGACCGGGATTGCTAGCCGGACGTACTCCTTCTGTGCCTGGTTGAGGATCCCCGATGCATCGACGCCGTCAAAAAGAAAGTCGTTGTCATCCAAGCCATGGCCCGCGAAGCGGATCGTTCGTTGATCGCCGGCTCCGTTGTCGATTGCTCCGGGCGCCAGGGCGGTCAAGCTCGTCCAGTTGCGGCCGTTCAGCGGCAGTTCTTGCAATTGCCTCTGCTCGATATTCGCACTAACCACCACGTTAGCGGTATCCAGCCGGATCAGTGGCTCGACAATAGTGGCGCTCTCCGAAGCAGGGTTTACTTTGAGTTCCGCGTCGAGCTTGCGCGTCTTTCCCACACCTTGATCCACTCGCTCGATATGAATTGTGGAAAATCCGGCCTTGCTGAACGATACCGTGTAGCGGCCGACAGGAAGCTCATCCAGCGCATACGTCCCGTTGTAGGTCGACTCGGTGACACGTGCGACACCAGTGTCAACATGCACTGCTTTGACAATGGCGCCAGCGACGCGGCCCCCTTCCGAGTCGGTCACGGTTCCGATCAAGGTGGAACGGTCGAGTTGCGCGGTGGCGATGGCGGGCACGAACATCCACACAAACAACAGCCGGGGTGTAATACTTATTTCCAAGCTTCCACAGTAGGCCCAGTTTATTGCAATCTGATGAAGCGCTTGCCAGTTTTCTCTGTTCATTCGAGGCGCCCGGAGCCTAAAGTGTGTTTCTCAATTCAGCGCGTCAGCCCGCGCTGCATTCGCGATTGGCCTCGGCTCACGCCGCGGCTGCGGCGAGTAGCCTCTCAATGCCCGACTATCCCTCGAATCGCTAAAAAACGATGACAGCCGTTCGGGACCGCGTATAATTCCGCACTGCCACACGGTGTTGTCACTAAGAAGGAACTTCACTTGGGAGCGGCTCGCCCCTATACTCAACTACGGAACAGCCAGAGGCTGCGCTTCGTTAGTATCCGGGAGCGTTAAGCCGCTGATTCTCACGCCAAAGAAAGGCAGGTAGATAGATGAACATACGGAGTTGCTTGGCCTACACAGGCCTGCTTGCCGCTGGGGTTTTCGGGGTCACTAGCGCAAGAGCCAGCGTGATCGTCTCGGCAAGCGACAATTCCACGGTGCAGCCCGGCGGCCCCAGGACCGGCGCCAATGGACAACGATTCTTTAACATGGAGGGTTCGAATAATGGCCAGTTCTCGAGTTTCGGAGTCGTCGATTTCGCTACGCCGGCCGGCGCAACACTCGGCCCCACTGGGGTAGTCCTATCTCTCACACTAACTCAGAACAATGCCGCATTCTCGAGTAATGGTCCGCTCTCTTTCTATCTGACTACGGATACAACAACGAACATCGACGCAGGTACATCGCCCCTGGCGTTCAATCTCGCCGATCTTCCGACCGGCCTCGGCTCTCAATTGAACACGAGATACCTGCTTGGCTCGGGCACATTCACTCAGGTTGCGACGGGAACGGCCGACACGTTCAGTTTCACACCGTCGGGTGCGGCTCTGACTTACCTGTTGAACGAAGTGAATACAGCGCACGGCCCGATTCGTTTGATCGTGGCTCCGGGCAGCGCCTCGGTAGCGGCTACTTACTCGGGATTCAGTAACACCAGCACGGCGGCGCCGCAACTAAGCCTGGTAAATACCGCTGCCGCCGTTCCGGAACCCAGCACGATCTTGTTCCTGATTTCAGGGCTCACCATCTTAGCTGGCCGCAATTATTATCGAAAGCCCGAATAAGAGAAGTCGGGTTCAGGTCGATCGGCCCCATACGGGACATTCGCCAATATCGGCAACACGAAGCCGGGGCTTCTCGCTGCGGCCCGGCCCAGTGCGAACCAGGCCTTCAAACGCGGCCGAGAACACTCGGAGAGTCGATCGCGTTTGCCGCCTCGGCTCGACGTGCTCTTGGCTGCTGCAGCACACATCCTCTTGCCTCAGCATGAGTGGCGCACAACGCCACCAAGCTCCCGTTACGGTATTTCAACAGTACGAGAGCTGGGCGTTCGCAATTCCGAACTTCACACATGACCGATCGGATTCGCAGAACCGCGAATCGGCTGATAGGGAGAGGCTCCGGCGCCATTGCGACATTATAAAACCTAGCATCACCGAAAAGTTCCCAAAGTGAGGCGCCTACCGCCGCCCGGGGGCAGCACATCGCAATCGCCGGAACTGTGATCGTGAGCCCCCGGGCGATGCGGTCGGGGTCTGCCGAATCCAGTGTTCACCGAACATCTTCCGCTACGACCCTTGCAGACCCGAACCAATCAGCCCGGAGTCTCCGTAACCAAGCTGTAATTCTCATCAGGGATAATCAAAGGTCTCAACCAAACTGTAAAGTAGGCATTCTGAATGCGTGGCATCTTAAAATCGCAGCTTCTGCTCCTCCTCGCCGCCTCCATCGCGGCTGGAGCGGAAACTGCCCAGCGTGTCGGCCGGGACTGGCAGAAGTTCCCTGCCGCTGTGCAAATCGACACCTCGTCCGACATCTACGCGGTAGGCGATATCCACGGCGACTACGGTCGGCTTGCGGCCTTGCTCGCCGGCGCTGGCGTGATTACGGGTCTTCCCGCATCCCCCGACCGGCCAGCGTGGAGCGCCGGCGCGTCGGTGCTTGTGTTCATGGGGGATCTGATCGATAAAGGGCCGAATGCACTCGCCGTCCTTGCGCTAGTGCGCGCCTTGCAGGTTCGCGCGGCCGGCGCTGGAGGCCGCGTCGTGGTTCTGATGGGCAACCATGAAGCCGAATTCCTGGCGCGTCCCAACGCAACCAAAAGTGAGGACTTCGCCGCCGAACTCTCTGCCGCGGGACTTAATCCGCGCGAGGTGGCGGAGTGCGGTGTTGAGGTAGGCCGTTTTCTCTGCTCGTTACCGTTTGCGGCCCGGGTCAATGACTGGTTTTTCTCGCACGCCGGCAACACCGACGGGCGCACATTCGCCAGGCTTTCGTCCGATTTGACGGCCGCCGTCGACCACGACGGCTTCGCCTCCGCGCAACTCATCGGGCCCAATTCCTTACTCGAGGCGCGCATCGGTGAAAAAGGCCCCCACGGTCATTCCTGGTTCGACGCCGGTGGTTCGCAAATGAGCGCCGACCGTCTGCTCGCCGCCTATGCCTCCGCCCTTGACGTCCATCACATCGTCGAGGGCCATCATCACGGCGAAACGCATTTTCCCGACGGGACGATGCGCCGCGCCGGCGAGATGTTCAATTGGCACGGCAAGTTGTTTCTGATCGACACCGGTATGAGCCGGGAGATCGACGACAGTACCGGAGCGATCCTGCACATTCGCTACGCCTCGCAGCAAGCCGAAGCCGTCTGCGCGGATGGCCATCGGACCCTCCTCTGGAACGCACACCAGAAGGGAGAAGCCGCCAAAGCGGCTTTCTGCAGAGCTGCCTCCGGCCACTAGCCGGCGTTGTGGGGCTTAAAGCCCCGCGCAGGTCAAAGCCTGCCCCACATGTTTTGAAGCGCGGACTTCAGTTCGCCGACGAACCGGCGCCCCAGAGTTTCTTGGAGGCGAGGCGGGCGCCTTCGGCGAGCGAGCGCAATTTCAGCCAGCAGATATCCGGGTGCACCGGGCCGAATCCGGCGAAGGTGCCGAAGCCGCAGTCGGTTCCCGCGATCACGCGCTCCCGGCCCACGTTTTCGGCGTAACGCACGATGCGTTGCGAGACCAGTTCCGGATGCTCGACGAAATTGCAACTCGAATCGAGGACCCCGGGAACCAGAATCTTATCCGCCGGCAATTTGTGGGTCGCCCAGACCTCCCATTCGTGCTCGTGACGCGGGTTGGCGCCCTCGATGAGCAGCGCCATCGGTTTGGCCTTGAACAACAGGGGCAGAACCGAAGTCAGCGGAATGTCGTGAGTGTGCGGGCCTTCGTAGTTCCCCCAGCAAATGTGGAGCCGGACACGGTCGGCCGGCACATTCGCTAGAGCGTGATTGAGAGCCTCTACCTGAATCTCCGCGGTCTTCAGAAATTCTTGGTCGCTGAGATTGCGGAAGCGGCTGTGGCGTCCCATGGCGAGGTCGGGGCAGTCCACCTGCAGCAGCAGGCCGGAATTCACGATCGTCTCGTACTCGTCCCGCATGGCTTCGGCAAGCGCTTCCATGTAGGCGGCGTGCGACGGATAGTATTCGTTGGGCTGAAACACCGCGATGGTTCCCGGCGAAACGGCATTCATGAACCCTTCGACCACGTTCGCCTTCGCCAGCGCGTCTTTCATGCGGGTGATGTCCGCTTCCAGGGGCGCGCGATTCCTGACTTGAATGGGACCTTTGCAAACGGGCCTCAAGTACTTGGCGGAAGCGCCCTCCGCGACGAGGCGATCGCGAAACGCCGGGATTTCGTCGATGTCCTGTGGCGTGGGCCGCGGCGAATCGCCCTCAAAGCCAGTGAGCCTGTGCCGAATATACGTGGCGTAGCTGATCTTGCTGGTTTCGCCGTCACTCACAATGTCGATCCCCGACTCGATCTGCAGGCGGACCGCTTCGCTCACGCAGCGGCGCATCACTTGATCGAATTTCGAGGGGTCGTACGGCTCTCCGCGGTCCTGCGCGAATAAAAGATCAACAACGTCCTGAGGACGGGGCAGGCTGCCCACATGGGTGGTGAGGATGCGCTCTGTGCTATGTCTCATGTTGATTTCGCCGGAGGCGGTTACTTTTTCTTGGCGCCTTCGCTTTCCGTGTAGTGCTGCAAATCCCGCTCGCCTTCCACGCAGGCATACTCCAGTTGTTCGTAGCCGGGCTCCAGGTTCCGGCCGAGGTCGAAGGCGATTTTAAAAGGCCGCGTGAACACTTTCGGATCTTCCAGTGTGGCTTCGTACCTTATGGTGTTCGCGTCCACCGGCGTGTAGCGCTCGATCACGTGCAACGCGTCGCTGTGAAAGTTGCCAGCCATATCGAACCAGGTTCTCTCGTTCTGATTCGTCACGTCAACCACCAGACTGTCGCCCTCCCAATGGCCGCGTGAGTCGCCTTCGAACATGCGGATCGCGCTTGGAGGATGGGGGCGGCCATCCAGAGGAATGATGCGATACGAGTGAAAGGCCTCGTAGAGGAGCACAACATTTCCCGGAGGCTGCAGGATCTGAAAACCGAACGGTGTGTACATCTGGCGCGGCACGCCGGAAAGGTAGCAATGGGCCTGGGGATCTTCGAACATGTGATGCTCGACCAGATCTTTCTTCTTTTGCAGCGCCCAGGGCTGATACGGAATTTTGCCATCTGCAGGATCGACGATCACGCCGCGCCCCGCCGGCACCCCGAATTCGGCTTTCTCGTGGGTTTCGAGATCGAACGCGGTGAAGAAGTTCCGGGTCTCCCAATAACCCTGCAGGTTCGGCTTTCCGTCCGGCAGCCGCGTAAATGGGCCGGCCTTCTCTGCAGCCCGGCTACCGCCGCGCCCCCGTGCCCCGGGAGCACCCGATTGCGCGGAACCGTGCGAAGGCGCCAAAGCCAGCAGCACTCCGAAACAAAGAACGGTGACTCGATGCGGATGGTTGATCATTCTCAGTCTCGCCGTGCGGCCCGGCTCACTTGGCCTGATTTCCCGCCTCTTCCAGGTAAACGTGGCACTCGTATTCGTACAGTTGGGCGTTTTTGTCGGTCTGCCGGTAGAGAGGCATGCGGATGGTAAACGGGCGTGTCAAAGTCTTGGGATCTTCGATCCGCGCTTCATACATCAGCGTATCCGGACCCGTACGAGTATAGCGTTCCACCACGTGCATCGCCTCGCTATGGTGGTTTCCGGAAGAGTCGAGCCATGTCTCGGGGTTGTTGTCGGCGACATCGACGACGAGCGTTTCGCCCTCCCACCGGCCGCGTGAATCGCCCATCCAGAAGTCGATGTTATCCGGATGTTCCGGGCGCGTCATCGAGATGGTGCGGGAGGCGTGCACATATTCATACGTGATCGCCACGAACTCCGGCGTCTCGAAAATTTCGAACGGGTACGGCATGTACGTGATTCGCGGAACGCCGGGCAGGAAACACTTGCTTACGGGATCCGCCGAGGCCCGCTTCGCGAAATTCTCCTTCTGCTTCTCCGCGGCTTCCGGCTTGTACGGAATCTTGCCGTCGGCGGGATCCACGATCACGCTTTCCCCCGCGCGAATGCCGAGCGCGGCGCTATGCGCTTCGAGATTCCCGTTCGCCGTATTTCGAGCCTCCCAGATGCCCTGCAAATCGGGTTTGCCGTCGGGGGTTCGCGGCGCGCGATACGCCGAAGTTTTCTGTTGGGCCGCTGCGATCAGGGTGAGGGAAAGAACCGCGACCAGTACAAAAGGTAGCGGCCGCATCATTTCTTCGTATCGGTTTTCGTCTCGGGGGGCGCGCCATCGTTCGATGACCCCACGAACATCCGCCGTCCGTTCCCCAGCAGGACAGATCGGGCGTTCATGGTTGACGAGCCGTCCTTCGCCAGAAAGCCTTCAATAGTCACTTCATCGCCGGCTTTCAGGCTGTCGCGTCGCCAACCTTGCCGGTACAGACCGTTGGGAGGCGCCGTTTCACACGCCCAGTTGGTCACCTTTCCGGACGGATCCGCAACATCGATGTGGATCCAGGAATGCGGGTTGATCCACTCCACCTGCGTTACTTTCCCCTTCAGCGTGATCGCCTTGTTGCCGTCATATTCCGCCGCGAAGGAATGGTGTGCCAGGGCCGGCGTTGCGGCCCCGAACAAACCAGCGCTCATCGTGAGGATCGCGAGAATCTTCGCCATAAACCTTCAAGTTCTATTTTGCAACCGGCATGGTGGCCGTCTCGGGCACCCGGATGGGTTCCAGCTCCGCCATGATCTCCTGCTTCCGGTCTTCGAACCACGGCGGCAAGTGGAGCTTGGTCCCCAGTTCTTCGGGCCGCTCGTCCTTCTGGAATCCGCCAGGTACATTGCAGCAGCTCTCTACGAGAATTCCGCCCGGACAACGGCAGTACATCGAATGGAAGTAGAAGCGGTCCTTGATCTCGGAAGCGTCCGTGTAGCCGAGTTCTTCGTAAATGGCCTTCTGGCGCGCGAGGGCATCGTCGTCGGCTCCCCACAGGGCAATGTGGTGCACCGTGCCCGCTCCAAACGTCCAGCTCCCGGCCGGGCGATCCGGCTCGTGCAGAAGCGTGACGGTCTTGTTCGCGCCACCGGTGCCGGTTTCAAACCTGTGATACGGCCCGTCGACACCCGTCTTGCGGAATCCGAGCGCCTCAATGAAGAACCGTTCCGTCTCCGGTATCTCTCGAACGGACAGAACCGCTCCGTGGAAGCCTCGCACGGCTTCGCTCTTAGAGATCTCCGGCGTGGTCCAGCCTTCGCGGTTGTCTTCTTTGTCTTCCATCACCTCGAAACTCAGCCCGGCCGGGTGACGGAACCGGATGAAGGATTGCCCGAACCGCTCTTTGACGGGGTCCACATCCATCTTATGCTTCTTCAGATGGTCCTTCCAGAACGGCAGACTCCCCTTCGATACCGTAAATGTCGTCGCCTGCACCTGTCCGGAACCTTGACGTCCTGTCTTGCGGCTGTACGGAAACGTCGTCATGACAGATCCAGGCTCGATCTTCGCGTTCGAATAATAGAGGTGATAGATGGGGATCTTCCCATCCATGAGTACGGTCTGCTTGGCCATGCGCAGACCCACGACCTGCGTAAAGAAGTTGACGTCCTCTTGGGCGCCGCCTGCGCATGCCGTGATGTGATGATAGCCGGTGAGTGGGTAATCCATTTCGTTCCTCGTGTGAGTTGCTCAAAGCATTCTGATCAGAGATTCATGATAGCCGATCTTAATTCGGTTGATTCGCCTGGCTGCAATGCGATCGGCAGAGACCATCGGAAGGGTTCACCTCAGAAACAGGTCGGCGATCAACGCCCGGAACCAGATGTTTGCAGGATCGTGCTTGTAACGTTCGTGCCAATGTTGCGTAATGAAATATGGCGCGATGCTGAAGGGTAGGGGCAGAACTCTTACCTTGCCGGCGGCCGCGAAGAACCGGCCTAACTGCTCCGGCAGTACCGCCAGAAAATCCGTGGCAGACAAGATCGGAGCGATGCCCAGAAAGCTCGGAACACGCAATCCGACGCGCCGTTGGAGTTTCTTTGCTTCGAGCGTCTGCTCCAGAATTCCATGGCCCGTTCCCGATGCCGCCACAACCACGTGGCCCTCGCGCTGGAACTGGTCCAGGCTCAAATGCTCCCGCACCCGGGGATGCCCTGTCCGCACGGCGCACACAAACCGATCCTTGAACAAGCGCTGCTGATAAAATCCCGCCCCCATGGGCGGGATGAACCCGATCGCCAGGTCGATGTCGCCACACTCCAGCATCCTCGGGCAGTTTTCCGAGATATTCACAAGGTCCACTGCGATCCCCGGCGCGACTTCTTTCAGCCTCTTCAGGACGGTCGGCAAAAGCGTGATCTGGGCAATGTCGGTCGAGCAGACGTGGAACACCCGTTCTGAACTGGATGGATCGAACACGACATGGCGGCACTCGAGCGCGGACTGCAGGAAGACCTCCGCGCTCTTAAGTAGATTAATGATTTCGATCGCGTGCGGAGTGGGCTCCATGCCCGCCGAGGTCCGGACGAACAGTGGATCGTTGAAGTGCCTTCGGAGCTTCGCCAGGCTCATGCTGATGGTCGATTGGCTGAGTTGCAGGTTCTCGGCGGCTTGCGAGACGCTCCGAGTCTTGTGT
>CAYMHP010000086.1:0-18576 GCA_964390225.1 uncultured Solibacteraceae bacterium | reverse complement strand
ATGTGGCATACCGGCCACCCTGCGCCGGAGCAGTGCGAGGGGTGCACCTGGGATACATCGCAGGTCCGCGAGCTGTCTTATATTCATTCTCGCGACGTCACCTATGCCACGTTTTGCCAAGGCCCATACGAAGAGAGCGCCCGGTACCGCGACTTCATGGGCTGGGAGATGCCCTGGTACTCAGCCAAGGACTCGCTCGAGACCCTCCTGGTTGGACGCCGGATCGGCAGGATGCACCTCGTTTGTTACCTGCGACAAGGGTCCAAGGTGTTCGAGACTTACTGGACAACGGCACGCGGCGTGGAGGCTATGGATAATAGCTTCCGGTTGCTCGACTTGACCGTCTACGGGCGGCAGGAGACTTGGGAGGACTCGCCCACGGGCTGGCCCCAACGGTTTGAAGGCAAGGAAAATTTCCGTACCAACGGACGTCCCACCGCCCAGTGGTCTCGCCTGAAGGCCGGGTATTCGGACGACCTGAGAACCGGCAGGCGCTGACCCGCGCCTGGCAATCCTGTGGAGGGAGGTCGCGTCCGGATGCTTGAGAACAGCCTCATTCCTTCACTCGGATCAACCGGTCGGCGGCGACGCTCTTCAACTCCTGCACGATGCCGGATGGCCAGTGGATTTCGATGGACTCCGCGGCCTGGCTCCTCCCCAGACCGAAGTGGACCGGGTCCGCGCTCGAGGAAGCATACCCGGCGGCGAAGGAGACGTGATTGTATTGCGCGACGCCGCCGGCAATCAGCTTGATTCGGGCGCCGATGCCGTCACGATTGCTTTTTGTGCCCTCCAGCGCGAGTTCGAGCCAGTGATTCGCGCCCGGGCTGTCGTTGATCCAAACTTCCGCGGGCGCGCTGATCGCGGTGGTGACCACGTCGAGCCGGCCATCGTGGTTCAGATCGCCGACCGCGGATCCACGATGGCGCCGCGACGGTTGCGCCGTCAAACCGGCTTCTGCCGTCAGCGGCTGGAATTTGACGCCGCCGAGGCTCCGGAAGACCGTGTTGGGCTGCTCCACCTGCACGCGCGAGGCATACCCGAGCGACTGAACGTGCCCCCGGGTGACGAAGATGTCCTTCCAGCCATCATTGTCGAAATCGGCGATAGTCGGCGAGTAACCGGCCATGGGCGCGCTAAGGCGCGCCATGCCGCTGGTTTCGGTAATGTCCGCGAACCGGCCCTTACCCAGATTCCGAAAGATGGGAAACGTTTCGTTGTCGAGGGCGACGAACGCGAGGTCGGGAAGGCCGTCGTTATCCAGATCGCGAACATCCACGCCCATTCCCGAAATGAATTGCCCGTTCTCGGTGAGCGCCACGCCGGCTTCGAACGCAGTCTCCTCAAACTTGCCGCCGCCCTTGTTGTGGAACAGCGAGTTGTAGGCCTTGTCATTAGAGACGAAGATGTCCAACAAGCCATCGAGATCGAAATCCGCGAAGCCCACGCCCATGCCCTTTCCGGGATGGCTGCGGATTCCCGATTCCGCCGAAACATCGCGGAACGTGCCATCGCCGTTATTGAGGAATAGCTGATTGGGAGTCGCTTTGTAGAACTTCGGATGGCAGTAGTCGCGCCGGCCCGGTCCGGCCTCGCAGACCGGCTCGCTTCGGGGATCCCAGGCCAGATAATTCACCACGAAGAGATCCAGCAGCCCGTCATTATTAACGTCCAGCCACGCGCCGCCGACCGACCACAGAGGCCCGTACTGGCTGTCGGGCCTGTTCAATCCCGCGTTCGCCGTGACTTCGGTGAAGGTGCCGTCGCCCTGGTTATGATACAGATGGTTGCCGTGAACGCCGCCAACAAACAGGTCTGCGTACCCATCGTTGTCGTAATCTCCCACTGCGACGCCATTGTCAAAGCCGGTCCCCGCCAGCCCGGATTTCGCCGTCACGTCTCGAAAGTTGCCATGGCCATCGCCCTCGAATAACCGGTTGGAGTATCGGGGTGAGGTCTTCTGAAGCGAGAGGATATCCGCCCCGTTCGTGAAGAAAATATCCAGGTTGCCGTCGTTGTTGTAGTCGAACAGGGCGACCCCTCCGGCCATGGTCTCCGGGGCGTGACGTTCCGGGGTCTCCGAACTCTCGAGTCTGAAGTCGATCGGCCGGAAGATGAACCGAATGGGGCTCGCCGACTCCTCGCCCGACGCGATCCATCGAACCGCACACAGCGACAGCCCGAGTAGGATCACCCATCCCGGGTATATGCGGCTCATTGCGGCCCATCCGCGTGACGCCCCGGGATGGCGACGAGCGCGGCCGGCTGCTCCTGCGCCGCCAGTTGCTTGACCTGCGCGAACTCGGCGTCCGCCTCAGCTTGCCGGCCCATGGAGAGCCAAAGACGGCCAAGCCGGTAATGAGCGTCGGGCTTCGCGGGGTCAAGCCGAATTGCCGCGCGGAAGTGCGCCGCGGCCTCGGAATCGTTCCGGCCGGCAAGTAGAATGCCGAGGTCGAGGTGCGCGAGGCGGATATTGGGATCCAGCTTCAACGCGTGCCGCAGATGCTCCTCGGCGCCTCTCGCGCGGTCCGAATGCATCTCCGCATCGGCCAAATAGGTGAGGGCCTGCGTGTGCTGTGGCTGGTTCACCAGCTCCGTTTCAAACTCGCGCCGGGCGTCGTCATAGCGTTTCTGTTTCCAGTAGAGATACCCGAGACCGAAATGCACTTCGGGTTCGCTGGGCGAAGCCTTGACAGCCGCTTCAAACTCGGCCATCGCCTGCTGCTGCTGATTTGCTGCGTCCAGTACCTCTCCCAGCAACATGTGGACCGGCGCGGAGTCCGGGTTCATCGCCAGCAGAGCCCGGAATTGATCCTTCGCTGCGTCGTATTGCTTCGACCAGAGATAGCTTTGGGCAAGTTTGAACCGCAGTTCCGTATTGGCCGGCTGTTGTGCCGACGCGCTTTTCAGCGGGACCGCGGCTTCCGCAAAGCGGCGGCAACCGTAGTAGCTCATACCAAGCAGAACCTGGGCTTGAAAACTCGCCGGATCGGCTTTCACGGCCTTTTCGAATAACGGAATCGCCTGGACGAATCGATTCAGTTTGAAGTAAGCCAACCCCAGGTTCAAGTGAATGCCGGGCAAACCGGGATCGAGCGCGAGAGCCGCGCGATAGTGCGGAATCGCCTGTTCGTAGTTGCCTTCCCGAGCCAGCGTGAGCCCGTTATTGGCCTCGACCGCGGCTTGGGAACTGGCGGCGGCCCACAGCGGGGCGGCGCAGATCAGCAGCACCAGAACGGAGTTCATGGGCTCCGAAACCAATTCTCGACCCGTATGGTAACGCGATGAGCGTGAATTGCAAACCGTGTACTACGGAACCGTAATCCGTCACTACGCCTAACCGCGGCGCAGACCCGCCGAGATACAAGAGCTTTGCCGGCTCGGCCACCGCGGCCGATCAACTCGTCATCATTCGCGAAGGCGCGGGAGTCGTACGGAGCGGTCGTCTGCCGTATGGCTCGCTGACGGACCGGCGACGAAACGATAGCCCACGCCGCGCACGGTGAGCAGATGGCGCGGGTTTTTCGGGTCGTCCTCCATATACTTGCGCAAGCGCACGATGAAGTTGTCGATCGCGCGGGTATCGGTATCCTCGTGG
Organism: uncultured Solibacteraceae bacterium; assembly: GCA_964390225.1. GTDB lineage: Bacteria > Acidobacteriota > Terriglobia > Bryobacterales > Bryobacteraceae > PSRJ01. The sequence continues at coordinate 14,978 of CAYMHP010000086.1, read as the reverse complement.
AGGCCCCAGACCTCGTCGAGCATACGTTTGCGCGAGACGGGTTTGCCATCGTGGCGGATGAGGCAGCGGAGAAGGTTGGCCTCCATGAGCGTGAGCGGAAACATCTGGCCCCGCACCGAGAGTTCCAGCCGGTCGAAATGGATGGCCTTTTCGCCGAAGGCGAACGTGTCCTGCGGTTTCGAAGGCGGAGGCGGAGAGTCCATGGAGGCGCGCAGCCATTCGGTGCGGCGCAGCAACCCGCGGATGCGGGCCATCAAGATGGCGAGTTCGAACGGTTTCGTGAGGTAATCGTCCGCGCCTGCCGAGAAGCCGCGCAGCACGTCATCGGGATGCCCGCGGGCGGTCAGAATGAGGGTGGGGATGTACTGTCCGGCCTGGCGCATCTCGGAGACGACGGTGAAACCGTCTTTGCCGGGAAGCATGACGTCGAGGACGACGATATCAAAAGGCGCCGGCCGGGCGGCGAGAAGGTCCAGAGCGGCTTCGCCGGTCTCCGTCACGCGCACCTGATGGCCGGCCGCCTCCAGGTTAAAACGCAGGCCATCGGCCAGATGTTGCTCGTCCTCGACAATCAGAATTCGGCTCATCGCGAGATCGGGAACTGCAGGAAAAAGGTGCTGCCACGGCCGGGGCCTTCGCTTTCGGCCCAAGCGCGTCCGCCGTGGCGCTTGGCCACCGAGCGGACAATATAGAGCCCCAAGCCAGTGCCCTTGACACGCGCGGCCAAAGCTCCGGGGACGCGATAGAACCGCTTGAAGATGCGCTTCAGCTCGGTCGGGGGAATGCCGGGTCCCTGGTCGATCACTCGCAGTTGAACGGAATTGCCGCCCATTTTCTCAATATCGACCCGGACGTTGACCTCCTTGCCACTATACTTCACCGCGTTGTCGATCAGGTTGGAAACGGCGGCCTGCACCTCGTCGGCGTCGCCGCGAATCGTTACAGGCGCGCCTCCCTGGTAGTGCAGAGCTTGATCGGAGAGGTGGTGCAGGGTGCGGGCGCGTGCGAGGCATGTCTCGACCACGCTGCGGAGGTCGACTGGCTCGAGGTTGGGCTTGCGGCTGGCGTGTCCAGCGCGGCCGGTACGCAGAACCTGCTCGATGGTGGACAAAAGCCGCTCGCTATCCTGCAGCATGATGCCGTAAAACTCGCGGCGCTTGGCATCATCGAGCGCATGGCTCTGCAGGGTCTCCAGATAAAGCCGGATGGAAGCGACCGGAGTCTTCAGTTCATGGGTGACGGCGTTGATGAATGCATCATGCTGTTCATTGCGGCGGATCTCGCGAACGAGAAAGAGCGTGTTCAGGACCACACCGCTGATGATGACGGCCAGGAGGAGCACTCCGAGCACCAGCAGGATGCCGGTGCGCCAGTTGAGCAGAACCCAACCGACGTAAAGCAGAAGCACCACCAGGATGAGCCCGGCACCGAGCGCGATGAAGAACGCGATCGATTTTCGCCGTCCTGCGATGACCATGCTTTCAGCTTAGGCTGTCCGGGGAAAGCGTGGGGCCGTATCAGCCGCACCGGTCCGGGCGGGGGTTGGCTTGCCACCAGCCGCCCCCGGCGTTACCGCCGGGGCTTAAATGGCGAGCGAGAGCGATCGGGGAGCTGCCGGGGTGCAAGTGAGATCGATCTGCTATGCGGCTTCGCGTTCGACCAGCGCGCTGTTCACTTTGGCGACCTGCACGGATCTGGCAACGCCGAGCCAGCGGAGAACTTTGATCTGAATCCACGAAACGTCGAGCTCGTACCACGCCAGGCCGTGGCGCGCCGACGTGGGGTGCGCGTGGTGATTGTTGTGCCAACCCTCTCCGAACGTAATCAGCGCGACCCACCAGTTGTTTCGTGAATCATCGCGGGTGGCAAACCGCCGGGAACCCCACATGTGGGTGGCGGAGTTCACCAGCCAGGTCGCGTGCAAGCCAACGACAACGCGCAGGCAGGAGCCCCAGAGCACCATCGGAAACCCGCCAAGGGCGTACAGGAGCGCGCTGGTGGCGACCAGCGGCAACCAGTGATAGTTGTCCAGCCAAACATAAAAGCGATGCTTGGCCAGGTCGGGCGCATATTTGCTCATGAGGCGCGTGTTGCTGTGCTTGGCTTCTCCAACGAGCATCCATCCCATGTGCGCCCACCAGGCGCCTTCGCGCGGGGAATGGGGATCGCCCGGCTGATCGGACTTTTGGTGGTGGATGCGGTGTGTCGCCACCCAAAAGATCGGCCCACCTTCCAGCGTCAGCGCTCCGCAAACGGCGAAGAAATACTCGAGCCAGCGAGGAACCTTGTACGAGCGATGGGTATGCAGACGGTGATAACCCATACTGATGCCCAAGCCGGTGGCCATCCAAACCAGGAAGACCGCCGCAGCGAAAGAGCTCCAGCTGAAAAAGAACAACGCGGCTACCGCTCCGCAGTGTAGAGCCGCGAACGTCACGATCGTCGCCCAGTTCGGTTTTCGAGTGTCTAAATGATAGTTAACTTCAGCAAGCACAGGATCTTGGAGGGAGAGGGGCACACTCTCAACCTAGCAAGGAATGCGAGGATCCTTTGTAAGACTTGTGTAATATCAGAACTCAAAAGCCACGAGCCCGTCGTGCTTCTCGCGATCGGCCGAGGACGCGCGGTGCCCCGGTTTTGCGGAACTCCCCACCAAACTGCCGGAATTAACAGTTAGAGACTTGTACTTTTCCGGAACGCTTCGGTTGACGTTTTTCGTCGGTTACTCCAGGAGGATCGAGCGGGCTTTGCATCTTTTGGGGCGTGTTTCTGGCGCCTTTGTTAAATCAGCGGCTTAGCCGCTGAACGTGCGATATCTCACCAACCCGGCCTACATCACCGCGTAGCTGCTGTAGGAAATCACGCTTATCTCGCTGTCAGGAGACAAGAAGAACGGTGGTTCAAATGGCGAAAATCATATTTCTATTGAGTGCGGCGTGGCTGGCGCTATCGGGAACACCCTTGGCGGCGCAAATGGCGGTGGATCTGGCCCCCTCGATTGCGTCTCCGGCTCCGCTGGGAACGGTGGTGACATGGACCGCGACGGTTTCCGGGGCGGACCCCGGGACGCTGAATTACCGGTTCCGTACCCGGTTGTCCGGAACCGCGTTTCGAACCGTTGTGGATTACGGGCCCAATAGCACGCTGGACTGGGCATCCATCGATCAAGAGGGCACGTACCAAGTTGAAGTCTCGGTTAGGAATAAGGCAACGGGGCAGATCGTCAACAATACAGCCACCTTCGAGCTCCAATCGCTCGTCCCCGGAAACGCTCCGGTGGTCACGCCTACGGCGAACCCTCTGGTGTTTATCTATAGTCTTCCGGCTTGCAGTGCAGGAGGCCGGGTCAGGGTGCAATTTCAGTCGGCCAATGGTATCGTGAACACGCCGTATAAGGCCTGCACGCCGGGACACAGCACCAACTTCTATCTGGCGGGCCTGCTCGGCGATTCGCAATACACGGCACAGCACACGATCGACACCGGAACGGAATTCGTCCCGGGTCCGCAGGTTTCTTTCCAGACGGGGGACGTTCCGATGCAGATGCCACCGGTCTCCGTGCTGGGGCCGAGCGTGCCGGTGGTGCAAGGGATCTTGTTGCAAAGTCTCTTCTACCAGACCGTGGCGACCGATCTGAACGGAAATATTCTGTGGTATTACCCAGGCGACATCACATTCCTGACGCGCGCGCAGAATGGCGGAACGTTTCTGGGACTCGCCGAGGACGGCACGAAGGATCCTTCGCAGCAATTCTTCCGGGAGTTCGACCTGGCGGGCATCACTCGCGCGGAAACCAACGCGGCGCGAGTCAACGAGCAGCTTGCCGCCATGGGAATGCACAGCATTAATGCCTTTCACCACGAAGCCAGAAAACTGCCTGACGGCAAGTACCTGGTTCTGGCCGGGCAAGAGAGGATCCTCAATGATGTGCAGGGGCCGGGCGCAGTAAATGTGGCCGGCGACATGATCCTGGTGCTCGACCCGAATCTGCACGTGGTGTGGGCGTGGGACGCGTTCGATCACCTGGATCCGCATCGGACGGCGGTCCTGAACGAGACGTGCAAGTATCCGGCGGCCCTTTCCTGCTCGCCGTTTTACCTGTCCCAAACGATTAACGACTGGCTGCACGGAAACTCCCTGCAGCTTACGCCGGACGGAAACATTCTGTTCTCGATGCGTCACCAGGATTGGATCATCAAGATCGATTACGAGAATGGCGTCGGGACCGGTAATGTTCTCTGGCGCTTGGGGAACGGCGGCGATTTTCAGATTCAGTCCTCCGACCCCGCTCCGTGGTTTTCGCACCAGCACGACGCCAATTTCGAGCGGGACAACCTGACAATGTCCGTCTTCGATGACGGCAACACGAGGGCGGCGAATGATCCGTCTGCGCACAGCCGCGGCCAGGTTCTGCACATCGACGAGCAGAACCGGACCGCGACCTTGAGCTTGAACGCGGATCTAGGTACGTACTCATACGCGCTCGGCTCGGCGCAGCGTCTCGCCAACGGACATTACAGCTTTAACTCCGGAGCGATCCTGGATCCGGCCGGTACGGGCCAGAACGTGGCGCAGTCAGTGGAAGTAGATAACGCCGGGTCCGTGGTTTACGGAATCCAGTTCGGAACCCTGGAATACCGCACGTTCCGTATGCGGGATTTGTATACAGAGCCCTAGACGGCTTTTAATACAAGTCCACCCAGTGGACAGGAACCCTGATTCCGGATAGAATCAGGGTTCTTCCTGTGGTGTACTTGCCCAGGTCCAGGCGGACCTTCCTCAAAACGGCAGGTGGCGCCCTGTTCAGCGCTGCCGGTGCTTTCAGCCAGAGCGCCCCCCGTCCCAATATCGTCCTGATCTTATGCGATGACCTGGGTTACGGGGACTTGTCTTCGTACGGATCCAAGATCCAGACTCCGAACATCGATACGATGGCGGAGGAAGGTGTCAAATTCCGGCAGTTCTATGCAACCAGCGGGGTCTGCTCGCCTTCGCGCGCTGCGCTTCTGACCGGCCGTTACCAGACGCGGGTGGGCGTACCGGATGTGTTGGCGGCGGATGCTCCCGCGGGCCTATCGCTGACGGAAATGACGATCCCTGAGGTGCTGAAGCCGGCAGGCTATCGCACGATGTGCGTCGGAAAATGGCACCTGGGATCGCAACCGCAGTTTCTGCCGACTCGCCGCGGCTTCGATGAATACTATGGCATCCCCTACAGCAACGACATGAGCCCGTCGGTTTTGCTGCACAACACGGACAGCATCGAATCGCCGGTCCAGCAAAACACGCTGACACAGCGGTACACGCAGCAGGCGGTCAATTTTATTCAACGTTCGAAGGACGCGCCATTCTTTCTGTACCTCGCGCACAACGCTCCGCACATTCCGCTGGCCGCATCGGCGGCCTTCCGGGGCAAGTCGAAAATGGGGCTGTACGGCGACGTGGTGCAGGAGATCGATTGGAGCGTGGGACAGGTGCTGCAGGCGCTGAAGGACAATGGCGTGGACAACAACACCCTGGTGGTGTTCACGAGCGACAACGGGCCGTGGTACCTGGGAAGCGCCGGCAAGCTCCGGGGGCGTAAAGGTTCGAGCTATGAGGGCGGCGTGCGCGAACCGATGATCGCGCGATTTCCGGGCCGCATCCCGGCGGGCCGGATTCGCATGCCGGGGACTCGCGTCAGCAACGCCGTGGCGAGCACACTGGACATTCTGCCGACCATCGCGGGCCTGGCGAATGTCGCGCTGCCTCCCAACCCGCTGGATGGCGCGGACATCTGGCCGATCCTGAGCGGGACCCAAGACACCGTCGAACGGGACCTTTTTCTCTACTTCGATAGCTGGAACTTGCAGTGCGCACGCCAGGGGCCGTGGAAGCTGCACGTATCGCGCTACAACAGTTTTCCCTGGACTGCGGAACCGGTTGGCGGCAGAGTGAATCTTCCGCTACCGCATCCTGAGTTATACAACCTCGAAGAGGATCCCGACGAAAGTTACGATGTTGCGGGCGACAACCCGCAGGTGGTTTCCGACATCCTCACACGGATGCAGAACCTGCTGCCCACGTTTCCCGGTGAAGTGAGGAATGCCTGGCAGGCAACGATGAGCCGCAAGGTGATGGGCACGCCCGACGGATCGTTACCCACACCCGCATCACCTTCCCAATAGTTCGGGAGCGAATGGCCGTCGAATTATTTCCGATGTACGACGAGGCGCGGCTGCCCGCTTCGGGCCCTGTGCCACGAATCCACTCACTGCTCATCAAGCCGGTTTCCGCGATTTGCAACCTCGATTGTGAGTACTGCTTTTACCTGGATCGGCAGAGCGATCCCTACAGAGAACTCCCGGCGCGCCGCATGACGCTCGAGACGTTGGAGCGCCTCGTCGACACATACCTGTTCTATTCCTATCCGCAAAGCAGTTTCGTCTTCCAGGGCGGCGAACCTACCCTTGCTGGGCTGAATTTCTTCCAGAAGCTGATCGAGTTTCAGAAGAGGTACGGACGCAACGGACAGGAAGTGAGCAATTGCCTGCAAACCAACGGCGTGGTGTTGGACGCGGATTGGTGCCGGCTGCTGGCCGAATACAACTGGTTCGTCGGCCTCTCGCTGGATGGCCCGGAAGAGGTGAACGACCGGTATCGCTTTGACAAACAGGGGCGTGGGAGTTGGCGTCGTGTGATGGAGAGCCTGGAACTGCTCAAGAAGCACCGCGTCGAGTTCAACGTGCTTTGTGTTTTGAACCGTGCCAACGTCGAGATGCCGAAGCAACTGTACCGCTTCTTTAAGGAACTCGGCGTGACTCAGTTGCAGTTCATTCCACTCGCGGAATTCGATCCTGAAGGCAGGCCGCAGCCATCCAGCATTACCGCGGAGCAGTATGGCCGTTTCCTGGTCGAGTTGTTCGACAGCTGGTGGCCGGATCGGCGCAAAATCCACATTCGGTTTTTCGACAACATTGCCGAGAGCCTTGCGGACCAGAAACCTTCGGCCTGCACCATGCACGAGACGTGCGACAGCTATGCCGTCGTGGAGTACAACGGCGACGTTTTCCCCTGCGACTTCTTCGTCGAAAACGACTGGAAACTCGGCAATATCGCGGTCGATTCCTGGAGCGAAATTGCGCGGCGGCAGCGCCGTCTGCAGTTTGCGTCGAAAAAGACGATCGCGCACTCCGAATGTCAGGCGTGCGAGTATCAATCGATCTGCCACGGAGGTTGCCCGAAGCTCCGTGCCGGCCCGCGCCGGCAGTTCGCGGACCTGGATTATTTCTGTGCCGCTTACAAAGCCATCTTCAAGAGAGCATCAGGTCCCTTGAGCCGCGAACTAGCAAGTTGGCAGCGGTCGTTACCGTCGGCGACGTAAATCGAAGATAACAGCAAGCAGAAAAGTCTGGACAGAGGGAGCACATGTCGGTAAAATCACATTCCGAGCTCTGCACCCATGTCCGTCTGCACGGCGTGTCCATTATGCGATGAGCCCGGCACCATCGATGGCGCCGTGGAAGTTGGGCGGGTTCCCTGTAATGTCCGCCGCTTCCACGAAGAGGCATTTACGGTCTGGCGCTGTACCGGATGCGCAAGTCTCCATTGCGTAGAGGATGCGGACTTGCCCCGGTATTATCGCGACTATCCCCTGCAGAAGCAAAGACTGGGCTTCCATGAGCGCATCGGGTATGGCAACCGTCTAAAGCTGCTCGAAAAACAGGGTTTCACGCGCTCTCAACGACTTCTCGATTATGGGTGCGGCGCCGGATTGTTCGTCGAATTCCTGCGGGAGGCGGGCGTCTCGCAAGCATTCGGATACGATGCCTTTGTTTCCTCGTACAACGATCCGGATATGCTTCGGCAGACATATGATGCGGTCGTTAGCTATGACGTTATTGAGCACGACGACGACACTCGGGGCTATCTAAAGCGGCTTGTGGACCTGGTGACTCCCGGGGGCCTTCTCATCGTGGGAACGCCGCGGGCAGAAGGGTTGTCCGTGGCCCGCAAGACAGACCCACAGCTGCACATGCCGTATCACCGGCACATCGTATCGGAGCGCGTGCTCCTCGCACTCGGCCGGGAGCAAGGGCTCAAGCCGGCCCACTTGTATCGCCGCTCCTTCTACGACAGTTTTTACCCTACAGTGAACTGGCGTTTTTTGACCGGCATGGTACAGGAATCAGGCGGCTTGCTCGACGCAGCCGTGGAGCCTCCGAGAAAAGATTTGCTCTGGCGATCGCCCCAACTACTTTGGTGGGCGATTTTCGGCTACTTTTTCCCGGCGGGCGACACGATGATTGTCACCTTCCGCCGACCTTCATCCTACTCGCAGGAAGCACCGGTTGACGAGCTTGTCTCGAAGGTTTCGCACTCCGAGGTGCTGCTGCCCCGACCCCGCAGCAAAGCGGCCGCGCAGACGGGAGCCCACTAAACTGGGAGGCCCGGCGTCTCGCGATTGTGCGGTGCCGCCCAAAACCTAAGCAACAAATTCCGCCGAGCCATTAACTATCAGTCATCGCGACGGCAGCTGTGCTAGACTTTCCGATTACCAGCCTGATACCCCGGCTGCGACCTGGTTACCCGACGACCCGGCCGCAGGCATTGGCGGATCTTTCTCGGAGCCACTACGCGCGGCATCAAGCGGGCCGGTAAGCGCGTAAGCGTAAATTTTCCACCGAAGGTAAAGTGTACAGCCCTAAACGACGTGCATATACGTGTAAAACCGAGCTTTACGCCAGTTGGTTAACGGAAATACAATTGCAGGAACTTTTGGCGATCTGAAAAGCGCTGTAAAGTCCACGAAGGCACCCGCCGATTAACCGTAGTGTATCGGCGAGTGCTAACGGTTTACGGTCTTAAAATCGGGCGCCGTCTGGATCACTCTTTTTTTAGCGCCACGCTCCGGGCCCATGCTCGCCCAGGTCGGCTTAACGGATAGCAAAACTATCCGCAACATCTGAACTCGAGGTGAGGAGATGGAAGGACCTGCAGTCAGCAAGAATCTTGAGCGGGGTGGAGAGCGTTGAGCCGCATCGCGAAGTCGCTCGAGAGCTTGCCGCGCGACGTTGTCTTGCTCGCGCCCGCTTCCAACGGAATACCCGGCTGCTTTCGAAAAGCGGACAGTCCGCTCCGCCACCGCCGGCTGCTCCACTCGATGCAAAGGCTCCGCGGGAGCACCTATCTGAGCGATGGTGCGATTGCGCCATGGCAACTCACGGAAGACGGCCGCTATGAACAGCCAATCGACAATGAGAGCTGGCATATTTTAGCGCTCGACGCCGAGGGCAACGTCTGCGGCTGCGTCCGATATCACCCGCAACCCAACATCGCTACCTTCCGGCAACTGGGCGTACGCGAATCGGCCTTAGCCTCGTCGCCTTGGTGGGGCGGGCTGCTGCGGGTTGCCATCGAGAAAGAGCTCGCGGCTGCCAGGCTTGAGCAGCGAGGCTACGTGGAACTGGGTGGCTGGGCAATTTCCGCCGAACGGCGATGCACGCCAGAAGCCTTGCGGCTGGCGCTCACGACGTATGCGCTCGCGCAGTTGCTGGGCGGCGCCCGTGGAATCACCACGGCTACCGTGCGGCATCACTCATCGACGATTCTGCGGAAAATCGGGGGGCGTTCTTTGGCGGTGAATGGCACGGAGCTGCCGCCTTACTTTGATCAGCGCTACGGCTGCCAAATGGAAATTTTGCAGTTCGACTCGCGCTGTCCAGGCGACGCATACGCCGATTTTGTCGATCAACTGCGTGCGCGCATGCCGCTGGTGGAAGTGATCTGCGCACGCGCCGTCGACACCCGGCAGCAGCCGGTCAGACGCCACATCCCCGCCGCATTCGTGCCGGCGGCATGGCACGCCGAAGCGGGGGTTCCGGCTAACTCGTAATCTGTGGACGCGCGTTGGCGCGCGTCGCAAGATTACCGCAAGGAATGGTTTGATGAGCACTATCGCAACAGCCCGCGCCGCCAATGAAACGCTGCTGGCGGCACTGCAGGAATGGTCGGGGTTGCTCGGCGAGGAAAACGTCGTGGTAGATCGCGTGCGGTTGCGCGCTGCGGAGACTGCCACGTTTCTCACTGAGCGCTCCGTGCCGGCGATTTTGCGGCCCGAGAGCCGCGAACAGGTTCAGGAAATTTTGCGGATCGCCAATCGGTGGCAGATACCGGTTTACCCAACCAGCTCGGGACGCAACTGGGGTTATGGTTCGAGAGTTCCGGCGTCTGACGGCTCGGTGCTTGTCGAACTCGGCAGAATGAATCGGATCGTCGATTTCGACGAGGATCTCGCGTATGTGACCGTTGAGCCGGGCGTGACGCAGGGCCAGCTTTTCGAGTTTCTGAAAGAGCGGAAATCGCGCCTGTGGATGGATGCCACGGGGGCGAGCGCGCAATCGAGCCTGATCGGCAACACAGCCGAGCGCGGTTTCGGTCACACGCCCTACGGCGACCGTTTCTCGCACGTGTGCGGCATGGAAGTGGTTCTGCCGACCGGCGACGTGGTCGAGACGGGCTTCTCGCGCTTCGAAGGAGCGCGCGCCGGCGCCCTCTACCGTTGGGGCGTGGGTCCTTCCGTCGACGGCCTGTTCACGCAATCGAACCTCGGTGTGATCACCAGAATGACGTTCTGGTTGATGCCCGCCCCGGAGTATTTTCAGGCGTATTTCTTTCGCTGCGACTCGGACCAAGATCTGGAGGGCCTGATCGACGCGCTCCGTCCGTTACGTCTGAGCGGCACGATTCGCAGCTCGGTCCACATCGCCAACGACTACAAGGTGCTGTCGGGTCTGCAGCAGTATCCGTGGCGCGAAGCCGGCGAGCAAACGCCTCTGCGCGGCGAGATCATGACGCAGTTGCGTCAGCGCTTGAACATGGGCGCATGGAACGGATCGGGAGCGCTCTACGGGACACGCGCGCAGGTAAAAGAGGCGCGGAGACTGCTGCGCCTCGCGCTCCGCGGTAAAACGAGCAAGCTGCAGTTCCTGGACGACGGCATGCTGAAGATCGCCGGGCGGTTCGCCGGCGTTTACAAGCTGGTGACGGGCTGGGACCTGAGCCGCGCGCTCGAACTTGTCCGCCCGGTTTACGGTCTGATGAAGGGCGTACCGACGGATCACGCGCTGGCTAGCACGTATTGGCGCAAGCGCACGCAGCCGCCCGCTTCGATGGACCCGGATCGCGACGGCTGCGGGCTATTGTGGTGTAGTCCGGTATCGCCCGCCGATGGCAAGCAGACCCGCGAACTGACCAATCTCACCAGTGAACTGATATTGCGCCATGGTTTTGAACCGGCCATTTCGCTGACGATGATCACCGACCGAAGCCTTGCATGCGTGATCTCGATCACCTACGACCGGAATGTCCCGGGTGAGGACGAAAAAGCCGCGGCGTGCTACCACGATCTGCTTCACGAACTGAATCGCCACGGGTTCCAATCGTATCGCCTGAGCATCCGCTCGATGTCCGAAATGGGTGCGCAGAGCGGATACAACCGCCTGCTGCAATCGATGAAGCGAACGCTCGATCCGAACCGCGTGCTGGCGCCCGGACGCTACGAGCCGGTCGAACCCTGAGAGCGACACCGAACCGTGCGGAACATCACGGCGCGAGGTTGTTAAGCATCTCTCTCCCGCACTCCCCCCAACTGGGCAACTGTTTACGTCGTACTACATCGCACGATTTTGCCAAACGTGACGAAGATGCCTAAGTTGAGCACTCGGTTGTATTCAGCCGCAGATTAGCTGGCGTAGTTCCCTTGACGTCTCGGAAGTAAGAGGCGAGCTATGTGGTGCGACGTTCCACTTAGCCGGAAATCCCATGCGAATCGGTACATACTGGAAAACGCAACTCCTCCTATCATATTGACAGCACTATAGCCCTGCCCTACCATCCTTACAGAAGCAGTTCCGGTACCTTGAAGAACACCAAAAACCAGAACGGGAATATCGGAGGAGATGCTATGGCGTTCGGAACTTGAGGAAACACCGGAACGGCCGATTTGTGGCTCGCCGAATCCAGCAAGAATCCACCGGGTTGGAGGTCATATTAGACGTCCGATCCCCTACGCTCTGGTGTAAATGATTCGCTTTTAGCTTTGCAGTCAGTTGCAAAGTGGTTACTGAGGGCTTACCGGTTCTCAGTGCCACAGGGAAATTAATCGTCGGTCGATCCTCGATGTGAGGTGCGGCGGGCGGTTTCAAAACGGAGGAAAACGAGAAAATGAAAAAGTTGTATTTCGGGGCAGCTTTGGCTGCTCTAACGCTCTTCATAGCGGCGCCGGGTGCGAACGCAGCGCCCGTCGGCACGCTGGACATCGCTAACTGCGCTGGAGGTGGGGTGAGAGTTACCACCACCAGCATCGATTGGTTGCTTCCGCTAGGTCCGCCCAACGGGTGTATTGTGACTGGGACCAGCACCGCCATTTCGTTTAGCGGCGGAACTCTGGGACCGGGCCAGACGGGGTCGATCCTCGACCTCACGATCGGCGGGGGAACGGTTCCGAACTTCATGACGTTCGGCTCGGCCCCGTCCCTGCATTTCGACCTCACTTCGCTCGGACCGGGAGCCTGCCCGGGCGGGACGATCCTGGGGTCCTTCTGCCTGTCGTTTGACGGTACCAACACTAACGTCTCTCTGAAGGCTGCGGGTACCGCCGGCGATGCAAGCGCGAGCACCTCGAGTTGGAACGGCTCCTTCACGACGCAGTTCCCGAACATGACTCCGGCCCAGATCCAGGCGGCGCTCGTTTCGCAGGGATTCGTTCAGAATACGTATTCCGCCGGGTTCTCGCTGACCACGGTTCCGGAGCCAACCACTCTCGGTTCCATGGCGCTCGGCCTGATGCTGATCGGAGCAGGTGCGATCCGCCGCCGGGCAGCACGGTAACTTAGAAGGCCCAACTACAGGAAGATACCGGCCTATACAGCCGGTATCCTCCTTTTTCCTTGCTTCTTCCTTCCCCTTCCCTTATTCCAGCTCATACCCTCAAGCATCGCGTTTTCTGCTGCCGTCCAAAGTCAACGATTTCATGCCGGTTCTTGCCCGGATTGGCTGATGCGGCGACAGGGTAGTTTACTAAGTTCGGGAGAAGCTGAGCAGGGACTTTCGACTGTGGTCAAATGAATGTTAGTCTGATGCCGCGGAATCTGCGGGCGAGTCTGTAAGTTGTCCGCCTCGCGACATTGAAGTCATCGTCGTTTCGCACCTCCGTATGGAGCAAAGCCCGAAGCGCATCCTATTCTTCTGCGAAGGCATCAGTTTTGCCCATGTTGCACGATCTCTGGTAGTGACCAAGTGGTTGCGAGACTTGGGTCTGCCGATCACGGTGGCGTGCGCACCATCGCGCGCGCCGCTCTTTCGAACGATTGCCGACAGCGTTGCCTCGCGGCAGATGGCCGATCCAAAGGCAATCTACAGCCGGCTCGTTCAGGGCTCCGCCATGTTCGAAACTGAAGAGCTTCTCGGATATTTCGAAGAGGACGAACAGCTGATTCGCGAGTTGAAACCGGGTCTGATCGCCTCCGAATTCCGGTTCACGGCGTTGCAACTGGCAAACAAACATGGAATTCCGTGTGTTGGTCTGACCGAAGCGACTTGCCACCCGGCATTCATCCCCGAAGGCACCGTTCCGGATTCGTTTGCAAAACCCCGATTTCTCCCGCTCGAGTTCCTGGATTACATTTCTCAAAAGACAAGTATCGGCCGGTGGCTAACCCGCCAAACCATCGACCGGATCTCCGCGCCATTCCGAAAAGCATCCCAAGCATATGGTCTCGATCCGCTGCCGACGTTTTTCGACTACGCCAGCCAGGGCGATTTGTGCCTCCTGTGCGACGACCCGAATCTCATTCCGATCGCGAACTTGCGGCCGGGCGATCTATATACGGGGGCGTTGCATTGGGACCCGGGGGACCCGGCTCCCCCCGAACTCGCCCGCCTGGATGCGGGCGCGCAGACGGTCTATGTTTCCTTAGGAACCCAGGAGTCGCTGGGTACCGATTTTGTCCCCGAGTATGTCCGCCGCATGTTGGCGCACGGAGTACAGATCGTGCTCTCGCGAGGCAACCGGCCTTTTACTCTTGATATGGCCGACTCAAAGCTTTTTGCGTTCGACTTTGTCAACGATCTTCGAGTGATACCACTGACTGACCTGCTCGTGTATCCGGGAGGAGCGATGACAACCTACGCTGCGCTCTCCTGCGGTGTACCGCTGCTCGCTCTTCCCGCCCACGCGAACCAGCATTTCTACGCCGAGGCCATCGCGCGCAACCATCTCGGCCGGTTTTTCCGGCCGTCCCGGCTGGATGTCGAGGAGTTGGTAAAGGCGACGCTCGGGATGCTGAGCGACGAATCCTTCCGTGCGAACGCCAGAGCCTTCCAGGCACGGCTCCTCGAGTTCCAGGGTAAAGGCGCCGTTTTGGCCCGTATTCGGGCGCTGCTTTCGGCGGCGAGTAGCGATTGAGGGTTGCAGATCGCTTACCGCCATTGTTTTCCTTGGAATCCCCCTCAATGTTCTCCTTGGAAAACCATCCATAGAGTGGCTGGCCTCTGATAAAATGTGACATTACATGCAGGATGCACAGCCCTCCTGGCGTGGATCGGTGCCCTTGGCAGCACTGGCATGCCTCCTCCTCACGTAGACCTGCGTGCTGCTTCAAACCAGTGGTGTTGAGCCGTGTGCCGTCTTCAGCGACGGGGCCGATTCACCCGCTGTTCCGTTTTTGAACTAACGGCTCGCGCCGCGTACCTCGAGGGCAGTGCAATGAAGTTGGCAATCCAGAACATCGTGCAAGACCGGATCAGATGTCTGGTGGCCATTTTCGGTATTACCTTCTCTGTCTTGTTGATGATTTTCCAGGGGAGCCTGCTCCACGGCTTTCTGATCGCGGCTTCTAAGGTCGTAGACGTGACCGATTCCGACATTTGGATCACGGCGCGGGGAGTGAGTTGTTTTGATTTCGCCGCCCGGGTCGACAAGGGCTTTGTCGAACGCG
>CAYMHP010000085.1:9937-18742 GCA_964390225.1 uncultured Solibacteraceae bacterium | reverse complement strand
CGTCTTCGACCGCAGCGCTCCGCTCCCGACGGGTGGCTTCATCGAGCAGGCCGACGGCACTGGCTGGATGGCCATGTATTGCCTCAACCTGCTAGCGATCGCCATGGAACTCGCCAGTGACGACCCGTGCTACGAAGACGTGGCCAGCAAGTTCTGGGAACACTTCCTGTACATCGCAAACGCGATCAACCACCTGGGCATGGGCGGCACTGGGATGTGGAACGAAGAAGACGGTTTCTATTACGACGTCCTGCACCTACCAAACGACGGGCGCATTCCGATGAAGGTCCGCTCCATGGTGGGGCTCATCCCGCTATTCGCCGTGGAAACGCTGGAACCCCGAGTGGTCAACAAACTATCTGGCTTCAAGCGTCGGCTGGAGTGGTTCGTCGAAAACCGCGAGGATTTGACGAGTAACGTCGCCTGCATGAAAACTCCCGGCGAGGGAGAGCGCCGACTGCTGTCGCTGGTGACACAGGAGCAACTACGGAGTGTTTTGCGATATTTGCTCGACGAAAACGAATTTCTTTCGCCCTACGGAGTCCGCGCGATTTCGCGGTTCCACAAGGACCATCCTTACGTGCTTGCCGCGAACGGCATGGAGTACCGTGTCGACTACGAGCCTGGTGAGTCGTCGACGGGCCTGTTCGGCGGCAACTCCAACTGGCGGGGGCCGATCTGGTTCCCAACCAATTTTCTGCTGATTGAATCTTTGCAGAAATTCCACCATTATCTGGGCGATGACTTTCAGGTGGAGTGTCCGACAGGTTCCGGGCGGATGATGAACCTGTGGGAAGTGGCCGCGGAGCTTTCTCGGCGCATGACGGGAATCTTCCTTCGCGGCGCAGATGGCGCGCGGCCCGTGCACGGAGCCAATTCGCTGTTCCGGGACGATCCGAACTGGCGGGAGTTGGTGCTGTTCTACGAGTACTTCCACGGAGACAACGGGTCGGGAGTTGGCGCAAGCCACCAGACCGGCTGGACTGGATTGATCGGCAAATTAATGCAACAGAGTGGGGAACCCCTGCAAGATCGGACTGCGGTGTCCGCCGAAGTCGGCGCGAAGCAGGAAATTCTGGAAGGAGTACTGTCATGAAAGCCATCGCCGTGATCCCTGGCAAATCCGGCAGCGTTCATTTGGCCGAAATGCCTCGGCCCTCTATAAGTGAGATCGCCGGTGGTCGGGGCGTTCTGGTCAAAGTCCTGCGCGTCGGCGTGGACGGCACGGATAAAGAGATCAATGCCGCCGAATACGGCGCCGCGCCGGATGGATACAACTTCCTGGTGATTGGCCACGAGAGTTTTGGCCAGGTCGAGGAAGTAGGTCCGAACGTCACCGAGGTGCGTCCGGGTGACTACGTGGTTGCGACAGTGCGGCGTCCTGGATCCAGTATCTACGATCAAATCGGCAATCCGGACATGACCACCGACAACACCTACTTCGAGCGCGGCATCAATCTGCGCCACGGGTATCTGGCGGAATACTATGCCGAAAACGCGGATTTCCTGGTAAAGATTCCACAAGGTCTGAAACAGGTGGGGGTGCTACTCGAGCCGTTCACCGTGGTGGAAAAGGGGATTGCGCAGGCATTCGAAATTCAGAGGCGCCTGAAGGTGTGGCGTCCCCGACGCGCCGCGGTCATGGGCGCCGGAACCATCGGTCTTCTGGCGACAGCCGCTCTGCGCATGCGCGGCCTGGAGGTGACTACCTTCGCGCTCGCCCCCAAGCCCAATCGGAACGCAGACTTGGTTGAGGCTATTGGCGCGCGCTATGTAGTAACCGCTGAAACTCCGATTTCGCAAGCCGCCGCTGCGTTCGGACCGTTCGACCTGATCTTCGAAGCCACCGGCTTCTCCCCCGTAGTCTTCGAGAGTATGCAGGCGCTCGGTAAGAATGGCGTCCTGGTGCTTTCGAGCGTCACGGGCGGCGATCGTAAGATCGAAGTTCCGGCGGACCGCATCAACCTGCAATTCGTTCTCGGAAATAAGGTCATGGTCGGCACTGTGAATGCTGGCCGAGAGCACTTTGAAGCCGGCGTTCGCGATATGGCGCAAGCCGAAGCGGAGTATCCCGGGTGGCTGTCGCGGCTGCTGACCGATCCGGTTAAGGGGTTGGAAAACTATTCCCTGTTGTTCGACAAACTGACGCATCCCAACGGTGCATCAAGGTGTTCTGCGAAGTCGCGGACTTGTGAGGCGCGCATGATTCGATTCGACGAAACCATCTGCCGCGATCTGAACGCCTCGGCCAGGCGCGAATGGCTCGAAACCAATGGCCTGGGCGGCTTCGCCTCATCAACAGTCTCGGGCATCAACACGCGCCGATATCACGGGCTCCTTGTAGCCGCGAGCAAGCCACCGGTCGGCCGCATGGTCTTGCTGTCGAAGGTCGAGGAGACTCTGATCATCGATGGTCGCCGTCACGAACTTTCCGCCAACCGTTATCCAGGCGTCGTGCACCCGCAGGGCTATCGGTATCTCAAGGAGTTCCGGCAAGATCCCTTTCCCGTGTTCGTCTACCAAGTGGATGACGTGGAACTGGAGAGGTCGATCTTCATGGTGCACGGCGAGAACACGACTGTGGTGCAGTATGTGGTTCGGGGCGCCGGCGCCGCCAAATGCTCCCTGGAGTTTCGGCCGCTGATCGCATTTCGCGACTACCACAACACGACTCACGCGAACGACGCTTTGAACGCCGCTTACGAAACGGCGCCGGGCGCGATCGGGTTCACACCGTACACAGGCTTGCCGTCGCTTTGGCTGGCGCACGACAACGCTGAAATCCGGCCGGCCGGGAACTGGTACCGGAACTTCGAGTATGACGCGGAGCGCGATCGAGGGCTGGACTTCCAGGAAGACCTCTTTAACCCCTGTGTGCTGGTATTTGATCTCACCCGAAACGAAAGGCCTGCCTGGATTGCTTCCACGGAGCCGCGCTCATCCGCAACGGCCGATTCTTTGCGGCAGCGGGAAATCGAACGCCGGCGGGCTCTCTTCAAGGGTGTTCCTGTGGATGACGGCCTCGTGCGCTCGCTAGTCGTTGCGGCGGACCAGTTCATTGTGCAGCGTGGCAAAGAAAGCACAGTCATTGCCGGCTACCATTGGTTCAGCGATTGGGGCAGGGATACGATGATCGCGCTGCCCGGCCTGACATTGGCCACAAACCGTCCCGAGGTTGCCCGGGACATTCTGCAGGCGTTCGCCACGCACGCGAAGGGGGGCATGCTACCGAATCGTTTTCCGGATGCCGGCGAGGCGCCGGAATACAACACAGTCGACGCCACGCTTTGGTTCTTCGAAGCGGTTCGTGCCCTCGTCGAGAAAACCGGCGACTACGAGTTTGTCCGGCGGAACCTCTATCCGGTCCTGGCCGATATCATCTCCTGGCACGAGCGGGGTACCCGCTATGGCATTCGCGTAGATGGGGATGGATTACTATGCGCAGGCGAGCCAGGCGCCCAGTTGACCTGGATGGATGCCAAAATCGGCGATTGGGTGGTGACGCCCCGCCACGGCAAGCCGGTTGAGATTCAGGCGCTTTGGTACAACTCTCTGCGTGTAATGGCAGCTCTGGCGGAGAAATACGGGTTCGATTCAGACCGCATCCGGTACGCGGAAATGGCCGAGCGTGCGCAAAGTGCGTTTGCGCCGCTCTTTTGGAACGAGTCGCGAGGCTGCTTGTTCGATGTGGTGAATGGCGATCATCGGGACAGCGCCATTCGTCCGAATCAGATTTTCGCAGTCAGCCTGGCTTACCAGATGCTGTCGGACGAGCAGGCCCGTTCGGTTGTCAGCGTGGTCCAGCAGCAATTGCTCACTCCATATGGTCTGCGCACTCTAGCGCCCGACGACCCGGCGTACCGCCGGTACGAAGGAGACTCGTACAGCCGCGACAGCTCCTACCACCAGGGAACCGTCTGGCCGTGGCTCCTCGGCCCCTTTATGCGAGCTTACTTGCGGGTGAATAATCACTCCCAGACGGCTAAGATTCAGGCCAAACAGTGGACTGCCCAATTGAAGGCCTATCTCGAGTGCGAGGGCGTCGGGCAGATCCCAGAGGTCTTCGATGGAGACGCACCTCACCGTGCGGGAGGGTGCATAGCGCAGGCCTGGAGCGTCGCTGAGCTGCTTAGCGCGTACGTAGATGACATTTGCAGCCGCCGCCCCCGATCCAAACCGAACCGGACCCGCGCCGTGGCTGTGTCGTCTAGTCGCTGACTAAAGCCCTAGAGGCAAAGGTGAAGGGATCGAATAAGGCCAACGGCAAGGCCGTCGTGCGATCCAATGGAACTTTCTTGGCTCGGGCTCAACGGATTGTGCTGTCGTCGCTCCAATCGGCATAACAGGAGACGCGAGCTGCTGACCGGCTTCGTGGCGGGCGATGACCGCTCGGGGCCGCTATGGACCGGCCCCTTGTGTCTGGTCAATAACTTAGGCCTCTCCAGGCCACCCTGGAACCGCTCAGCTTGGGTGGGGTGTTCGAGCGAGTCGGTGAAATCGATTGAAAGCTTCGCGACCAATGCAGGAACGGCCTCAAGACCTCGTCTGGGTGAGCACCTTCATTTGGAATCCGATCGCGGAATACGTAAGCGCTCGGAGCAGCGGTCAATGCCTCATTTTGTGCTCCACTACTCCCATTCTCACTGCTGGGATCTCCAGCTGTGCCACACTTCGTACCGAACCGAGTGTTAACGTCAGCCCTGCTGTCGGTCCGTAGCAGATTTCGAGGCGCCGTCTTACATTTTGTAAGCCGGTTCCAGTACCGGCGGTGTCCGTGGGCACACCACTCCCGCTGTTCTCGACCGAGATCCGTAGCTGTTCGCCGCGTAACTCGCTTCTGATGCGAACGAACCCGGGCTCGATACTTCGTGCGACCCCGTGCTTGATGGCGTTCTCCACAAGCGGTTTAACCGACAGTACCGGAATCGGAACGTCACGCGCTGCATCGTCCATCTCAATTTGCAGAGTCAGGCGCTCCCCGAGCCGAAGTTGCTCAATTTCCAGGTATGCCCGAACAATTTCCATTTCGTGTGAAAGGGGAACAAAGGTTCTATCCGACTGGAGAAAATAACGGAAGATCTCGGCGAGATTGAGCACCATGCGCCGCGCGCCGGAAGCCTCCCGCGGTATGGTTCCGTAGAGCGTATTCAGCGCGTTAAAAAGAAAGTGTGGGTTGATCTGCGACTGCAGTGCCCGCAACTCGGATTGCGTCACAAGCCGTCGCATCTCGTCCCGCTGCAGAGCTTCAACCCGAGCCGCCATTTCAGCGCCGGTTCTTGCCAGCGCGTCGAGATCTTCACTCAGGTAACGCTGCCCGCCCTGTCGCCGTCCGAGCAAAACTACCTTAAGGTTGCCGGGCCCGAATCTCACCGGCAATATCGCCTCCGCCCAGCTCCATTGACGCAATGCGGCGCTCCCGGCCAGAGCGCTGGCCGCCACAGGAAAATGTACATTGTCCATTGCGCCTACCTTCTCTTGGCCGGCTACGGCGTAATCCTTAGTTCTCACCGCGGCCGCAATCGTAGCGGCCGCCCACTCCAGATACTGCTCCTCGTTCACAAATGCGGGCGACGCCTTAATTCGCTCTGGCAGGTATCCGATGCTGCCGCGTCGAAAAATAGCGTAGGTCAGCCACACCTGCACACGGTTTCGAAGCCAGGCGAAGATCACAAAAAACAGGCAAAGTACGATCAGGAGCACAGCCTGGTAAAGCGGTTGTTGCAGAATCCGCTCCACGGGCCCGGGCCGGAAGACGGCTGCAATGAACACCGCCGCCAGGATCGCCGCAAGCAGAGCATTCGCCAGGAAACGGACAAACGCATCCAGCAAAATAAACCGGTCGTCCTGCAAGAGCACGAACAAGGCAAGGGGAATTCCCGCATGATGTACGATCAATTCGCTTGACCATGCCTCGCTCGCATGTCCCGGTCCGAAGTGGACGAAAGACATGGCAAACAGCGCCAGACACATGGACACGGCGATGCGCATGCCACCCGAGCGGTCCTGTTCCTCCTTGCGGAGACGCGAACGAATCACGGCGATTATCGTCAGAAGAAGAAATCCGACGGTTATTAATAGAAGCGCTTGCTGGTGGAGCGCTGCTCCGTCTCGACGAATTTCCCAGAAATGCATCAAAACTGCCGTGAAACTCAAGACGTAACCGCATGCCAATAGAGTGCGCCACCTGCCTTCCAGCGAGACGTGCAGAAGGACGGCCGGTAGCAGGCTCAGCATTGAGAAGCTGACGGCCACAATGGAGTCGAGCACGACACCTGGCAAATTGGGCGATGCCAGCCCAATCAGAGATCCAATGTTCCAGAGCAGGGAAAGACATGCGGCGAGGCCCGTCAAGTACCGGCCGCGGCCTCCGGACCATCCGTGGCCGCTGTACAACAGGACGAGGAAAATGGTGAAGATAAGGGCGCCAGCAGCGTGTCCGAGAATATTGATCAGCACGGACTGGTTCAGCATAACAGACGCGGCTCGACCTCCCTTTTCACTCTAGTTGAAATTACGGGGGGTTATATAGCGAGGCAGTTCTGAAGATCAGGCAATCGAACACGGCCTTGAAACGGGGCGGAGTCGTCATCCGTTTGCTAGCGAATTTCACCCGTTCGTGCGATTCTATTGACCGGTGGTAATTTTGAGCAATCGCTCTTATAGCGAATTGCCTTACATCTAACAGAGAGTGGACCCTCAGCCCATCAAAACCCTTATCGTGGACGATGAGCCTGTCGCGCGCCAGCTACTGCGAGAGGAGTTGGAGCGATTTCCGGACATCGCAATTCTAGGCGAGGCGGCCAACGGCCGCGAAGCCCTTCAGAAGATTGCGAAACTCAAACCGGACCTCGTTTTCCTCGATCTGCAAATGCCGGTCATGAGCGGGTTTGAGGTCGTCCGCGGCCTGACGGGAACTTCGTTACCGATTATTGTCATTGTGACAGCCTTCGACCAACACGCCATTCAGGCGTTTGAAGCCGGCGCAATTGACTATCTGTTGAAGCCTGTTGGCGAAGCGCGGCTGCAAACGGCAGTCGAACGGGCGAAGAAGATGCTGAACCGGCCGGTCGAAATCGCGGACCAGGTCGCCAAACTCGCGTCAGTGAACACACCTTCGAATCCGGTTAAGACCCGCAAAGTCGTTGGCCGCAGCGGGACCGATTACGTCCTTCTGGATGCCGATGAGGTGCTCGCTTTTCAGGCCGAACGGGAGCTGGTCTGGATCATCACCGCGAGGCAGCGTTTGCTTGCGACGCAGTCTTTGCGGGCGATCGAAGAGCGTTTGGGCGAACCCCAATTTCAGCGAGTGCATCGCAATGCTCTGGTCAACGTCAATCACGTACGGAAATTAAGCGCACTCAGCAGCCAGCGGTGGTGCATCACGTTGAGCAACGCCCTCCAACTGGTAGTGAGCAAGAGGCAAGCCCATAAAATTCGCCAGATTCTGCAGTGGTAAAACTGCGCGCTTTCGCACGGTCCGCTCGCGTTGCTTTTCAGCCCGCTCGCAAGCCAATCACCCCGGTTGGCAGATTCCTCTAGGTCTCGCCCAAGTGATTGACAATACTAGCCCACATGAAGAGAATTCTCGCTCTGTGTGCCCTCGGTTTGCTGCCTGCGCTCACGATTCGGCCCGTGTTCGGCCAGTCAATCAACAGCGGTACTGTCACAGGTACGGTAACGGATCCGTCCGGTGCTGTTGTGCCCAGCGCTACCGTCGACCTCAACAACCCCGTGACAGGCTATCGGCAGACGGCAGTTACCGACTCGAATGGCAGTTTCCGCCTGAACAATGTGCCTTTCAATACCTACCGCCTGACCGCAACGCAACAAGGGTTTAGCCCGGTTATCCAGAACGTGGAGGTCCGTTCGACGGTGCCTTTAGCGGTCAACCTCTCTCTTCCGGTGGCGGGAGCGAGTACGAGCGTAAACGTCACAGCCACGGCTGCCGTTCTTGAGAACGTTCCTAATGCCCACAGCGACGTGGACACCTCATTATTGGCCAAGCTGCCCCTCACGATTGCGGGCTCCGGAATAGCCGATGTTGTTTCCATGCTCGCTCCCGGCGTTGTGAATGATTCCAACGGATTCTTTCACCCGCTTGGTGATCATGCCTCCTACCAGTTGCAGCTCGACGGCCAACCGATTAACGATCAGTTTAGCAAGGTGTTTTCAACGCAGATTCCCCTGAACGCCCTCCAGGCAGTGGAAATGACCACCGGTTTCCCCAGCGCGGAGTACGGCGAAAAAACTAGTCTGATCATGAATGCCACAACGCGCTCGGGGCTGGGGTTGACGAAACCCACCGGCAGTCTGGACGCAAGCTACGGCTCCTTCGGAACGACTTACGAGTCTGCAACTCTTGGTGTTGGGTCGGAGAAGTTTGGAAATTTCTTGGCTTTGAACGGATCGCGATCTGGGCGTTTTCTGGACACGCCGGAGTACACGCCACTCCATGCCATCGGCAATAACGGCTCAGTCTTCGATCGTTTCGATTATCAACCGGGCGCCCATGATGTCTTCCACCTCAACTTTTTCGCTGCGAGGAACTGGTTTCAAATCCCGAACACATTCGACCAGCAGGCGGCCGGGCAGGATCAGCGTCAGCGGATATTGACGTACAACATCGCGCCAGGCTATCAGCATACGTTCAGCCCGCGCACGCTGCTGACACTCAATGGCTGGGTCCGCACAGATCAGGTCCATTATTATCCGAGCGGGGATCCCTTCAGCGACACCCCGGCCACGCTCTCGCAGCAACGCCGGCTCATGAGTCTCGGCGGCCGGGGTGAGCTTGCTTATAATCGC
>CAYMHP010000085.1:0-9927 GCA_964390225.1 uncultured Solibacteraceae bacterium | reverse complement strand
GAAGGCACAATTTCAAGTTCGGCGCCCAGGTCCTGCAGACTCGTTTGGCCGAGGCTTTCCAACTCGGTATTACCGATCCGACTTTCAATCCGGTTTGTTTCTCCGATGCCGACCTGACCACGCCAGTGACGGACCAGCCTACGATCACCGATCCCAACAAATGTGCAAACAGTGGGTTTTTCCCGAACACGTCAGACAATGGCTTTCTGCCGGGACTGGTTCCGTTTGACTTGAGCCGCGGCGGAAGTCTTCTGCAGTTCAACGCTGCCCACAATATCAATGAATACTCCTTTTACGCCACCGATACGATGAACTGGGGGCACTTCACGCTGACCCCAGGTTTAAGAGTCACCCGTTACGACGGACTGGTCCAAGCCACTGGCGTACAACCGCGGATTGGCCTGGCGTATCACATACAACGCACTGGAACGGTGCTGCGATTGTCGTATGCGCGAAGCATGGAGACTCCGGCCAACGAAAATCTGCTGCTGTCGAGTTCGACGGGGGCGGGCGGTCTGTCAGGCGCTGTGGGAGCCTTTGGCCAGGCTCCCGTTCCGGTCAGCCGTCGAAATCAGGGCAACGCCGGTTTTCAGCAGAGCATTGGGAAATGGCTGCTGGTCGATGCCGACTACTACTGGAAGTATGCCAGCCCCGGATTCGAGTTCGATGTCCTATTTAATACTCCAATTACCTTCCCGATCGCGTGGAAGGAAGACAAGCTCGATGGTTTCGGGATACGCGTCAGCACCGTGAATCTCGGAGGACTTCAGCTCAACACGACGATGGGGTATGGGAGGCTGCGTTATTTTGGGCCGGAAATCGGCGGCTTGATCTTTAACCAGCCGCTCGCGACGGTCTTCCGAACGGATTCAGACGATCCCTTCTACCAAACTACGATTGCCCGCTATCAGTGGAAAAGGAATGGGCCGTGGTTCGCGTTCACCTGGCGTTACGACTTCGGCGAGGTTTCCGGAGGCGGGGGGACGTTGGACGATATCCTGGGGCTGAGTGGCGACGAGCAGCACCAGATGGGGTTCTTCTGCGGTCTGAATGTCGCCACGCCGGATAACCAGATCAGTGATTGCAGCCTGCCGTACGGCGGTAAGAGCTTCTCGTCGCCGGTTGCAGGAGTGTACGGCGCCACGCGGGTGCAGGTTCCTGCTCCTGGAACAGAGAACGAAGATCACAACCCGCCGCGAGTTGCGACGCGGAATACATTCGACCTGGGAGTCGGGACAGACAACCTGTTGAGGAGTTCCGACAGTAAGCGTGTAACCGTGCAATTTACGATCTCTAATCTTACGAACGTCGCAGCGATGTACAACTTTCTCTCCACATTTGGTGGAACACATTTCGTTCAGCCCCGGTCCTACCAGGGAAAGGTTGGCTTTAGGTTTTGAATGAAGACGCTTCCTGCAGCCGCGAGCGCCTGTAAGACGGATCGATTGACGATTTTGAGCGGCTGCTACTGTGCGTTGTGCGGCGGATTCGAGCAAACCGAAAGCGCACTTTCTCACGAGTTCACGAGTTTCGCTTTTGGGCCGTACTCACGGCTGGCGTTTAGGTCCCGGCCCTTGTTGCCTTGGTCGCCGTCTGCTCGACGGCTCACCCCGGTGTCAGCGATCTGACTCCGGTCGTTCGAGCAATCGGGCAGTACGCACTTCTGAATTGGCCTGATTTGGAGGTCCGTCCTCACGTCCTTCAAGAACAAGGTACAGGGTGTACCCGGGCGCTCGAGCCCCAGCGCTCGGGTACATGATAGAATCCCCCCGAGCGGCTCTGGCGGGCGAGTGGGCTGTTCGGGATGTTGTGCTGCTACCGGACGCGGGTAACCTCCTGCATCCCGCGCACCGCTTCGGCGATTAGATGGCTACGGGGTATTTTCGATGAAGCCGGGAGAGGCCGAAACCGAAAGCGCCCTCTCCCTGAGCGGCTCACGCTTTCAAGTAGACTCCGATCACTCCGCGAGATTTCCAATCATCCGCAGTTCTCCACGGATTGCCTCCGGCTTGGGGCTCGTGGAAGCAAAGTTGATCGCCATACCGCTCTCGAAGCAGCCCAATCCACTCCTCGTCGGACAAGTCTTCGACCGTTTCCGGAGGGTATCGAACATTGCCGAGCCATCTCATTGCAGAAATCTCGATGTAGGGGGCGGCGCGACCGGACCAGACGCAAGAGAACGTTTGCGCCGATCGCGCCGGCGGGGTGATTTGCTAATTAGACCAGCGTACTGGCGGAAGCTCTTCAACCATCTCACCAGCGGCGCGATTGCTCCCGCCAGCGGCCAGAACCCGCATTCTTGCGGAGCCGCTTCGGAATTGGACAACGGGCGGAAGTGAGCGATGAACGTTTCCGCAGTGTTCATCCGACGTCCGATTGCCAGCAGCCTTCTGATGGCCGCCATTGCAATGTTCGGCCTGATCGGCTATAAGAACCTGCCGATCAGCGAACTGCCGACCGTTGCCTATCCCACGATCAACGTGACTGCCAACCTGCCCGGGGCAGACCCGTCCACCATGGCATCTTCCGTCGCTACGGTCCTGGAGAGGCAGTTCACTACCATCGCGGGCGTTGAATCCATGACGTCCACAAGTACGATCGGTTCTGCGACAATCACTCTGCAGTTCGATCTGAACCGGGATATCGATAGTGCCGCCTCCGACCTCCAGGCAGCCATCGCCGCGGCCATGCCTCTCTTGCCACCGGGTATGCCGACACCGCCCGCCTTTCGCAAAACCAATCCGGCAGACGACCCCATCATCAATCTGGTTCTAACCTCCGAGATCATTCCAGCCGTCCAACTCGACGAATATGCGGAAACGTTTATGGCGCAACGAATTTCCACTCTTCCCGGCGTTTCCGAGGTGTTCGTCCGAGGCGCACAGAAGTATGCCGTGCGCGTGCAGCTCGACCCGGACAAACTGGTCTCCAAGCGGATTGGATTGAACGAGGTGAGCGCCGCGCTCCAGGGCTGGAACGTGAATTCTCCCATCGGTACGCTGTACGGGCCGACGCGCTCCTACGTGATCCAGGCGAATGGGCAGCTCATGAATGCCGAGGCGTTTCGCTCCATGATCGTCGCTTGGCGCGCGGGCGCTCCGGTTCGCCTCGGCGAAGTCGCTACCGTGATTGACGGAATCGAGAATACGCGGAATGTCTCCTCTCGGTATACGGCTGCTGGTGTGGAGCAGGCGATCATGCTTTCCGTTCGGCCTCAGCCCGACTGCAACATCGTTGAGACAGTGGACGCGGTAAAGCGACTGATCCCGTCTTTCGAGAGACGATTGCCACCCTCTGTCCATTTGTCCATTCAGGGCGACCGCTCGAAGACCATTCGCGAAGGATTTCGCGATATTCAGGTGACCATGTGGATCACCCTGATTCTGGTAGTCGCGGTGATTTTCGCGTTCGTGCGGAACGCTTCAGCCACGATCATTCCGAGCGTGACGCTCCCACTCGCGTTTCTCGGCACCTTCTCTCTTATGGCGGTGCTTGACTACAGCCTCGACAATTTATCGATGATGGCTCTGATCCTCTCGATCGGCTTCGTGGTGGATGACGCGATCGTGATGCTGGAGAACATCACTCGCCATGCCGAACGCGGTGAGAACGTACTCGAAGCGGCGGTGAACGGCTCCCGCGAGGTGGGCTTCACGGTCGTATCGATGACAGTCTCTTTGGTCGCAGTGTTCATTCCGGTGCTGTTCCTGGGAGGCATACTGGGGCGCGTCTTTCGTGAATTCGCGGTAACCATTGCGATCGCGATCCTCATTTCCGGCGTCGTATCCATTACTTTCACGCCGATGCTCTGCAGCCGCTTTCTTCGCGTCAAGGCACCCGGCACAGGCGGACCAATTTCGCGGGCGGCGGAATGGTGTTTCCAGCAGATGAGCCGATTGTACGGCTTAAGTCTGAGGAGCACTCTGAAATACCGCCCGGTTACCGGGCTCATCTTTGTCGCCGTTCTCGGAGCGACGGTTTACCTCTACGGCAGGGTTCCGAAAGGATTCATCCCCGACGGGGACAGTGACCAGATCAGTTTGAATCTGATCGCGGCCGAGGGCACGTCGTACTACCAGATGAACGCCTACCAGGACTTTGTGGCCGATATCGTGAGACGGAATCCAAATATCGAATCCGTCATTTCGAATCCGGGCGGCTTGAATCGCGCGGGCATCCTGATCGTCCTGAAGCCCCGAAGCGAACGCCGGTTCACAGCAGCGCAGGTAATCCAGCAGCTTCGTCCCGGCCTCTCGCGGTTTCCGGGTTTTCAAGCGACTTTGCAAATTCCTCCGTCGTTACGCATTGGGGGACGGCTGGCGAGCAGCGGGTATCAACTAGAGGTGCGGGCTCCCGATACCGGCGTGCTCTATTCCCAGGCGCAGATACTTAAACGAGCGATCGAACAGTTGCCGGAGGTGCTGGAGGTCACCACCGATCTGGAACTGAAGAATCCGAGGGTCATGGTGACGATTGATCGCGAACGCGCCGCCCGCTACACCGTGAGCCCGCGGAAAATCGAGCAGGCCCTCTATGATGCCTACGGTCCGAGCATCGCATCGACGATCTACGCGCCGAATAACCAATACCGCGTCATGACCGAGATGCAGCCGAAATACCAGGAGTTCACCGACTTTCTCTCAAAAATCTATTTCAAGAGTGACGACGGGCAATTGGTTCCGTTCGATTCCTTTGCCCGGGTGACTTCAGATGCAGGGCCACAAACCATTGCGCATTCCGGCCAACTTCCCGCGGTCACAATCGCTTTCAATCTGAAGCCCGGCGTTTCGCTCGGCGAAGCCGTGGAGCGAATTCAGCAAGTGGCCATCGACACGCTGCCGGCTACGGTCACCACGCGTTTTGCCGGAACGGCACAAGCCTTTCAGGACTCGCTCAAGAACCTTAATCTGCTATTGACGATAGCCATTTTGGCTTCCTATATCGTTCTCGGAATCCTCTACGAAAGCTATATCCATCCGCTCACCATTCTTTCGGGTCTGCCTTCCGCGGGTTTCGGCGCCTTGATTACGCTGATTCTGTTCAAATCGGAGTTAAACATCTACTCGTTTGTGGGCCTGATGATGCTGATCGGTATCGTCAAAAAGAACGCAATCATGCAAATCGATTTCGCTCTGGAGGCGCAACGCAAGGATGGTCTGCCGCCGCTCGAAGCCATCTATCAAGGGTGCCTGATCCGGTTCCGGCCGATCATGATGACCACGATGGCGGCCCTCTTCGGCGCCCTGCCGGTGGCCCTGGGGTACGGCTCCGGAGGCGAAGCACGCCGGCCGCTAGGCCTGGCCGTGGCCGGAGGATTGATCTTCTCGCAATTGATGACGCTCTACCTGACTCCAGTGTTCTACACATACATGGCAGGCCTGCAGGGGTTCTTTGGACGAAGTTCCAGGCGCTCGGTATCGTCCGACCTTGAACCCCAGTCCGGCATATCAATGTCCGCGAAGGAATGAGGGCCGAACTTCAGCTCTGCGCGAACCGAAGTCTCAAACGCCGGCGCTGCCAAGCCGCCGTTGCGTTCGATTTTGGTCGGCAGCCGAGACGTGAAATCGCTGGTTCAAAGGTATAGAATTGCTGCGGTCAGGAGGTGGTTCGCGGTGAAGCTGAGCATCTCAATTACCGTTGTGCTGTGCGCGGCAGGTTATCTGTGGGCGCAAACCGTAGGCGCCAGTTTGCAAGGAACCGTCTCCGATCCCTCGGGAGCGGTAATTGCGAACGCTTTGGTGCAAGTGACGAACGTCGGTACGGGCGCTACCCGAACCCTGAGCACGGACGAGGCGGGACGCTGGCGGGAACCGGTGCTGCAGCCCGGCGATTACGAGGTGCGGGCTTCTGCGACGGGATTTCAAACGACCGTTCGCCAAGGCATACGGCTGGGTGTGGGGCAGGATGCGGTGCTCGATTTGAGACTCGAAGTTGGGCAAAGCACGACGGAAGTGCGAGTGGATGCGGAAGCTCCCACGGTGAATCTGGTGTCCGGAGCGTTGAGCGGTCTGGTGGACCAAAGGCAAATGCGCGATCTGCCGCTCAATGGGCGCTCGTTTCAGCAGCTGGCGCTGCTTCAACCCGGAGTGAACTCAGTGGCGGCCGGAGGCAACGATCCAGTCGGCGGGCGCACCCCGAAGATTTCCATCAACGGAATGCGTCCGGAGCAGAGCAGTTTCCTGTTGGACGGGACCGACATTAATGACGTCTACAACAAGACGCCGGGCTCGGTGGGAGGTGTGCTCCTCGGGGTCGAAGCGGTTCTGGAATTCCAGGTGCTAACGAATTCCTACTCGGCGGAGTTTGGACGCTCGGCCGGCGGGATCGTCAATGCAGTGACGCGCGCGGGCACCAATCAACTGCACGGCTCCTTGTTCGAGTTTCTGCGAAATTCCGATCTGGATGCCAAGAATTTCTTCGACCCGGCAACCAAGCCCATTCCGGCATTCAAGCGCAACCAATTCGGCGGAGTCGTGGGCGGGCCCATCCAGAAAGACAAGACATTCTTTTTTACCTCGTTCGAATCGCTGATCGACCGCCTGGGAATCACAGGCGTGACGTCGGTGCCGACGCTTGCGGCACGGCAGGGACAGCTCCCCACCGGCTCGATTACGGTCAATCCGGCCATTCGGCCGTTCCTGGACGCGCTACTGCCTCCGCCCAACGGGCGTGACTTGGGCGGAGGCGTTGGCCAATATCTGTTCTCCGCGCCTCAGCCAACCAACGAGTACTTCGCGCAGGGCCGCATCGACCACCGCTTCTCGGCGATCAACTCGCTGTTCGGGCGGTATACCTTCGATAACGGGAACGTAAAGCGGCCGCCGATTACTAAAGTGCCGGTCACTCTTACCCAGGAGCGCTCGCGCAACCAATATGTAACTCTGGAGGACCAGCACATCTTTTCGCCCAGGACGCTGAACACGGTGCGTGTGGGTTTCAATCGCTCGGATCACGAATCGGTCAATCATCACACCATTGATATTCCGCAAGGCCTGACCTGGATTCCCGGCCAGCCGCTGGGATACCTGACGATTCAGGGCGTGGTGACGGAAGACTGGGGCGACTACCGGCTGCCGAGGTTGGACCGGCTGAACAATTACCAAGTCGGAGACACGGCTTTCCTGACGCGCGGCGCACACGGGATCAAAGTCGGATTCGAGACGCAACGAATTCAGTTCAATCAGCAGACCACAAGCCAGGTTGGCGGGCTTCTGAGCTTTAGCAGCCTATCGAACTTCCTGCAAGGCATTCCGAGCCAGTTCGACTTCGCTATACCGGGCGGTGTCGACCCGGACCGCGGCTATCGCCAGAGCCTGTTCGCGTTTTTCGTTCAGGACGACATCCGCGCGCGGCGCAACCTGACAGTGAATCTGGGATTGCGCTACGAATTTGTGACGGTTCCGACGGAGGTCAACGGGAAGATTTCGAATCTTCGCCACGTAACGGATCCGGCGCTGGTGGTGGGCGGCCAGTGGTATCGGAATCCATCGCTCAAGAATTTTTCTCCGCGCGTAGGCCTAGCCTGGGATCCGTTCGGCAACGGCAAGACTTCCATCCGGGCCGGATTCGGGCTCTTCGATGACGAAATCCTGCCGAAGTATTACTTCTTTTCCGGGAGCTTGAACCCGCCGTTCACGCAGCGGGCTTCTCTGGCGAATCCGCCGGCGCTTCCGAATCTGCTGAGCCGGTTCGATCCGCTTCGCGTGGCTTACCAGTTGCAGACCACGAACTATGATCTCCAGAATCCTTATGCCCTCGAATTCAATTTCAGCGTCCAGCGCTCACTCCCGGGAGACGTGCTGGTGACCGCCGGCTATTCGGGTTCGCGGGGCAACCACTTGTTCCGCATAGGCAACGCGAATCTGGCGCCTTTCACTTACGTGAATGGGGTCAAGATCTATCATCCGGAAGCTGGGCTCATCAATCCGAATTTCGCCAATATCACGCAGCGCATCACCGACGCGCAGTCGTTCTACAATGCACTGCAGCTCAGCGCGCTCAAGCAGTTTTCGAGGGGATTGCGAGCGCAAGTCTCGTATACGTTCTCGCGGTCTATTGACGATGCGAGCGGCATCAACTCTCAAGACTACAGCGATGGCAGCCCATACGTGTTGGATTTTTATGACCGCAAGATCGATCGCGGGCTCTCGCAGTTCTGGGCGCAGCACGTCCTGGTGGCGAATTGGTCATATGAACTGCCGTTTGCCCGCTCCATGAAGGGTGCCGGCGGGTTACTGTTCAAGGGTTGGCAGTTGAACAGCATCACGACGGTGCAGACGGGACATCCTTTCGAAGTCCGGCTGGGCTTCAACCGCTCGGGGAATCTAAATACCGTCAACTATGCCATGCATGAGCGGCCCGATGTCAAACCCGGATACACGAACAATCCCATCCTGGGCACCCCCGATCGTTATTGGGATATCAACGCATTCCAGTTACAGCCCGCCAATCAGCGGGGCAACCTGGGGCGGGATACGCTGATCGGGCCGGGAATTGTGAACTTCGATTTTTCGGCGGAGAAGTCTTTCGCCATAGATGAAATGCGGAGATTCGAGTTCCGGGCCGAGATGTTCAACCTGCCGAACCATCCGAATTTCGCGGTTCCGAGCGGATTAACGGCGTTCTCGAACGTCAGTTCGGCGGGAGTCCCCACAATTTCGCCGAACTGGGGAGTGATCACGAGCACGGTGACCACCTCACGGCAGATCCAGTTCGCGCTGAAGTTTGCTTTTTAGGACGGGGAAGCTGCCGCTCGACCACCCGCATCGGGTCATCGCCGCACGTGCCACTTTCTAGGAGGCCACGGAGGACGGCCTCCCTTCCAGAGAAACACCGTATTGCTGTTATGTCGGGCCTATAAAAAGATGGCTGGAATTACCACTAGCTGCAGTCACGCTCAATCGCTCGGCTGAGTACGCGAGCGCCGGGTTTACGCCGGCCGGCGATACGGGAAATGCGACACACGCCTCGGCCCGCTCTCTCGACCTGGAGCCGAGACCGCGACGCCAAAAATATATGTTTCGAACGGTCTTTGGTGTTGATTAACGCACCCGGTCCGTTTTAGACGTCGAAATCGCGCAGTTCGCGGTTGTTCTGCGTCTCCACCCTAGGACAGCAACATCAACGCTTCGCCTTAGTGTACCTCAGAGGGCTTGCGCGACGGATGTATACTCCAACTAAACGGCGTCCCACGAACGCACCCGTAGCGAGGAGAATCATGAGAGTTCAAGCGTGTTTTTACTTCGGCTATGCATCGCTTTTGATGGCGGCGCTTCTGTCCGGCCAAACGCCCACTTCGGAAATTCTCGGAACCGTGCGCGATACCTCCGGAGCCGTGATCCCCGGGGCTACCGTGACGGCCACCAATGAGGCCACAGGAATTAACTACAAACAGAGCACGACAGAAGCGGGCCTGTACGCATTTCCCTCGCTGCCCGCGGGGGCCTATACCATTACGGTAGAGAGCAAAGGATTCGCAACCACCACCCAGCACGGAAACCTGCTTGTGGTCGGAACGCCCCTTACGGTGAACGTGACTTTGAGCGTCGGAGGGGCCACCGAACACGTAAATGTGGAAGCGGCGGCGGCCCCGATTCAAACCGAGAACGCCTCTATCGGAAACGTAGTGGGCGAGAAGGCCATCAAAGATTTGCCGCTGAACGGACGAAATCCGCTGGCGCTACTGGTCCTCGAGCCCGGTGTGGTGCAGCGCTCGGCGAACGCGGCCGGGTCCGGCATCCACGTCAACGGCTCGCGGGATCGCGCTTTCAACGTCACCATCGACGGAATCGAGGCCAATGAGTCCACGGTTCCCAATCCGCTCTCGAACTTGTACCGCCTGACGCCCGACAATATTCAGGAATATAAGGTAACCACCAGCAATCCGACTGCGGAAGAGGGAGGAACAGCGGAGCGAACGTCAACGTC
>CAYMHP010000084.1:4144-18788 GCA_964390225.1 uncultured Solibacteraceae bacterium | reverse complement strand
AATCTCCGCAATTATCTACAGTCCCGGGGTTATTTCGAAGCGGACGTCGAATTCAAGGAACAGCGGGTCACCAACGACCGCGGCTCTATCGACTACTTAGTGAACACCGGTTCGAGGCACAAGCTGGTGCACATCGAGATCGCGGGAAACCACTACTTCAGTACGGCGGCGATTCGCGAGCGCATGTTTCTGCAGACCGCCTCGTTCTTGCAGTTTCCGCACGGCCGTTATAGCGAGAGCCTGCGGACGCAGGATGAGGACTCGATCACGGCGCTGTACCAGTCGAACGGCTTCCGGGACGTCAAGGTCACATCGCGGTCGGTGGACGACTACCAGGGAAAGTCCGGCGATATCGCAGTATTCATTGACATCGAAGAAGGGCCACAGTATTTCGTGAACACGCTCGAGGTGGATGGAATCGCCCAACTGAATAAAGCAGCCATCCTCGCCATGCTGAGCTCGACGGACGGCCAGCCGTTCAGCGAGTTCAGCGTGGCGGTGGACCGCGATACGATTCTCGCCCGGTATTTCCAGAGTGGGTTTCCGAACGCTACGTTTGAATGGAGTTCCAGGCCGGCCGCCGAGCCGAACCGGGTGGATTTGCGCTTCGTAATCAACGAAGGAGGACAGGAGTTTGTCCGCCAGGTTCTGGTGTCGGGCCTGACCGTGACGCGGCCGCGGCTGGTCGATCAAAACCTGCGCCTGAATCCCGGCGATCCGCTGTCGCCCACCGCCGTTACCGACACACAGAGACGGCTTTACGATCTCGGAATCTTCGCCCGTGTGGATGCGGCGATCCAGAACCCGAATGGCGAGACGCCCACCAAATACGTCCTGTTCCAAGTGAATGAAGCCCGGCGCTATTCCATGGCAATCGGGTTTGGAGCCGAGCTGGCGCGCATTGGCGGATGCCAGACGTGTCTGGACGCCCCGGCGGGGGCGACCGGGTTCTCGCCGCGAGTGTCCTACGATATTACCCGGAATAACATCTGGGGACTGGGGCACAGCATATCGCTCCGAACGCGCGTTTCAACGCTCGAACGCCAGGCGCTTCTGACGTATTCCTGGCCTCGATTCCGCGGCAGCGATAAATTCCTGGTTTCGTTTACGGGGCTGTACGAGGATTCCCGCGATGTGCGGACCTTCTCCTACAAACGTGAGGAAGGTTCAGCACAAATTTCGCAGCGGCTTTCCAGGGCGACCACACTGCTGTACCGGTACACATACCGGCGGGTCAGCATCGATCAGGCGACCTTGAAGATCTCGCCTTTATTGATCAACCTGTTGGCGCAACCGGTACGGTTGGGGCTGCTCTCCTGGAACGTGATTCAGGACCGCCGCGATGACCCCGTCGATCCGCACCGTGGCATCTACAACACACTGGATATGGGGTTGGCGGAAAACGTGTTTGGATCGCAGCGGAATTTTTTCCGATTCCTCGCTCGCAATTCCACCTATCACCGGCTCACCAAGCGCTTCACGCTGGCGCGCAGCACCGAGTTCGGCGACATCTACCCGTTCACCTACACCGGCGACCTATTGGAGGCGATTCCCTTGCCAGAGCGCTTTTTTGCGGGCGGCGGGACCTCAAACCGCGGCTTTCCCGATTTCCAAGCCGGTCCGCGGGACCCCAGCACGGGGTTCCCGATAGGCGGCACCGCATTGTTCTTCAACCAGACCGAGCTGCGCTTTCCTCTGATTGGCGAGAATATCGGAGGAGTGCTCTTTCATGATGCGGGCAATGTCTACTCGACCCTCAGCAACCTCTCGTTCCGGGTGAACCAGCGCGGTCTGCAGGATTTCGATTACATGGTGCATGCAGCGGGATTGGGCCTCCGCTATCGGACACCGATCGGTCCCGTCCGCGTCGACCTCGCTTATAGCATCAACCCGCCGAGCTTTTTTGGGTTTAAGGGCAGCGAGCAGGATCTGGTCAATGCCGGTGTGAATCCCTGTGCGGCCGTTCCCAATCGTTGCGTCGTGCAAGGGGTGAGCCATTTTCAATTTTTCTTTTCCATAGGGCAAACGTTTTGAGATTCCCTCTAAAATCGCGAATACTGGTGGGAGCTCTGGCTTTGGCGGCGGCGTTTGCGCACGCGGACATCATCGACCGGATCGCCGTTTCCGTAGGCAGTAGCGTGATTACGACCAGCGACCTGGACCGGGAGATTCGCGTCACCGCATTTTTGAATGGCATCCAGCCCGATTTCTCTCCCGCGGCTAGGCGCGCCACTGCCGACCGCATGATCGAACAGAAGCTGGTGCGCCGCGAATTGGAACTCAGCAAGTATCCCGTACCGGAAGTCTCGGCCGCCGATCCGCAACTCGAGGAATTCAAGAAGGCCCACTACAAGGACGATGAAGAGTTTCGGAAGGATTTGGCCGAATACGGGCTAACGGAGCAGGACGTGAAGGACGAGCTCCTGTGGCAATTGACTCTGCTGAGGTTTATCGAGGTGCGATTCCGGCCGGGCGTACAGGTGTCGGACCAGGAGATTCAGGACTATTTTGAGAAGGCGGTCAAGCCAGTAGCGCAGCTAGCGCATCCCGGCCAGCCGGTCTCTCTAGACGATTACCGCGCGCAAATCGAGGAGACACTTACCGGAAAACGCGCGGATGAGGAGGTGGACAATTGGCTGAAATCGGCCCGCCGGCGCACGGACATTGTCTATCATGAGGAGGCATTCCAGTGACGCGACGGCGCGCGGTCCTCATCGGCGCTGGCGGCGTGGCCGGAGTTCTGCTGGCCGTCGTCATTGCGAGCGTGCTGGTGCTGCGGAGTTCCTGGTTCTATAGCAAGGTCCGCGAACGAATCATCGCCACCATCGAAACCGCTACCGGAGGCCGCGCCGAAATCGGATTGTTCCAGTTCGATCCGGCGCAGTTGCATGTTCAGGTCGGGCAGTTTGTGTTGCACGGGACTGAAGAGCCGGGCAAGCCGCCCTTATTTCGCGCGGCTTCGATCAGCCTGGGTCTGAAGATCACCTCGCTGCTCCATCGCGACGTGGACATTCAGTACGTAGACGTGAAGGATCCGCGCGTATACCTGATCGTTTATCCGGACGGGCACACAAATATTCCGAAGCCCAAAGTTCGGCGGCGCGGCGAGCGCAGCGCTGTCGAGTCGCTGATCAACCTGGCGATTGGCCGCTTCAGTCTGCAGAACGGCATTGTTGAAGTGGAGTCGCGCGGCAGCACGCCGTTCGACGCGAGCGGCCGGAACCTGAGCGCGCGCTTCGTCTACGAAATTACAGGCCCGCGGTATCGCGGCGATATCTCGATTCAGCCGCTGGATCTGCGCTGGGGCGGGGAGCCAGCGCTGCCCCTGGGCGTGCACATGGCGGTCACGTTCGAGAAGAACAGGATCGGCATCTCATCGGGCCGCGCCACGACCGGTGACTCGAGCGCCGACTTTTCCGGAACGCTTGACGATCTGGCTCCTCTGCGAGGCACGTTCCAATATGATCTCCGGGCGTCTGTCGCCGATGTGAGCCGCATATTCCACTTGCGCGGGCTGGAACGAGGGACAGTCCAGGTGGGGGGCAACGCGGTCTGGGCCGGCGGCGCGAATCTCACGACAACGGGGACTCTGCACGCGACCGGGGTGGGCTACCGCTCGAACGGAGTGCGCCTGGAGGGGTTTCGCGGAGATGGAGCGGTTCGCGCCGATTCCCAGAGCGTGGATGTGAGCGGCTTGCGAATCGCCGGGGAAACCGTCAACGCCGGAACGCGGCTCGCAGTGCAGGGGCGCATCGGCAACATCGCCGTGCGCGGTAATGATCTCCAATTTACCGGCGCGTCCGTGTCTGCGCTGGGCGGCATGTTCACCGGTGAGGGGCGATTGCGCGGATGGGACCGGTTGGAGGTGCGAGGAAATACCCGCGGGCTCGAGGCCAAGCGCGCGGTCTCGGCGTATAGCCGCGAACCCTTGCCGTGGAATAGTCTGGTCTCCGGGCCAATCGAGCTGGAAGCTTCCCTTCGCCGGCCCAACGATTTCCGGCTCGCTGCGAATCTCACGCTAGAGCCGGCAGCCGGGAGTCCGCCGGTGCGGGGTCAGATCGCGGCCCGGTACGACTCGCACACCGGCGTTCTCGACCTGGGCCGTTCGACGGTCGAACTGCCCGCTTCACGCGCGGAGCTTTCCGGAGCCATCGGACAGCAGATTTTGGTTCACCTCGAGACCCGCGATTTAAATGAATTTCTGCCGGTGCTGGGAGAGAGCGCCGGCTCGCTGCCGATCAAGCTTGCAAATGGATCGGCCATTTTCGACGGCACCGTGACAGGTCAGACCGCCGATCCAAGAATCGCGGGCAGGCTCACCTTGAGGCGTTTCGTTTACGCGGGCGAACTGATCGAGAGTCTGGACACCAACGTTAACGCATCATCGCGGAATGTTGCGCTCTCGAGCGCCGCGTTGGTTTGGCGCGGCGCTCTCCGCGCGCAGCTCGAAGGCGTGCTTGGCCTGCAGGATTGGAAGGTTACGGATGCGAGCGCTATCTCGGCCAACGCCACGGTGCGCAATGCTCCGCTCGGCAGCCTGGTGGCGGCCCTCGGGCGCACGGATATCCCCGCCGCCGGTTTGCTGAACGTGACGGGACAGGTGCGCGGAACAGTTAGAAGCCCGGTAGTCAGCAGCGATCTTGAAATCGCAAAGGGCCAACTGGAAGGCGAACCCTTCGATCGCTTCGCCGCGCACCTGGAGTACTCCGGTCGCACGGCACGGCTCACGGGCGGCCAGTTGACCGCCGGAGCCAAGCAACTGCGGTTACAGGCTTCCTTCGATCACCTCCCCAATGATCTCGCGGCGGGCCGGTTGCGTTTCCAGGTGCAGAGCAATGTGTTGCCGCTCGATCAGATCGCCATTCTGGAAAGAGCGCGTCCCGGGGTGAAGGGCACGCTTCAAATCACGGCAAGCGGAGAGGCGGACCTCACGAAGGCGAGCAATCGCGCGGAAAGCTTCCGAATCGCTACGCTGCAGGCGGACGTAACCGGCCGCGATTTGCAACTCACCGGCCAGGCGCTCGGCAATGCGCACCTGACGGCGAACTCGGAGGGCAGCGTACTGCGGGCGCGCCTCGATTCCAATTTCGCGGGATCAACCATCCAAGGCATCGGACAATGGACGCTGGCCGGTGACTATCCCGGAAACGCCACTCTCACCTTTTCCAGGGTGGACCTGGCGCAGCTCCGGGCGTGGATCGCGCCGAAGTCGGCAGCGCCGCTGCGATTCTCCGGTTCCACGCAAGGCGAGCTCGCCGTGAACGGCCCGGCTCTCAAACCGGAACTCCTAAAGGCCGAGCTGCGGCTTCCGACACTGGAACTCGGGCCGGCGCCGGGTGTTCAGGTGATTCCGGGAGCGGCGTCGTTTGCGCTCCACAACTCTGGCCCGGTGGTCGCCACCCTGGCGAATTCGGTGGTTACGATCGACGCGGCCCGGCTGGTGGGCCCCTCGACGGATGTCACTCTGGGCGGCAGGGTTTTGCTGCAACAGAAGAACCCGCTCGATCTGCGGATCAACGGGCATTTGGATGTGGCGGTGTTGCACGACTTCGATCGCCAGATTACTTCCAGCGGGCAGGTGAGTACGGAAGCGACCATCCGCGGCGCTCTCGATAGCCCGCAAGTCAATGGGCGCCTGGAACTGCAGAATGCCGCGTTCAATTACTCCGATCTTCCAAACGGAATCACGAACGCCAACGGCGTTATCGTCTTCACCGGAGATCGCGCGACGATTCAGACGCTGTCCGCTGAAACGGGCGGAGGCAAAGTACGGTTCTTCGGTTTTGGGGGCTACACCGCGGGCGATTTTGTGTTCCGGCTGCACGCCAACGCCGACATGGTGCGGGTCCGCTATCCTGCCGGGGTCAGCACGGTAGCCAATGCGAGCCTTACGCTCAGTGGCACGGCGGACCGCAGCATGCTCGACGGAACCATCACGGTCCTGCGATCGAGCTTCAATGTGGAATCGGATTTCACGTCTCTGTTGGCGAAATCGGCGGAGCCGGTCCGCGTGCCGGCCGCCCGCGCGGGCTTTCTCGGTGGGCTGAACTTCGATATCCAGATCGACACGTCTCCTGATATCGAGCTCGAGAGCGCGTTGACGCAGGGGCTTCAAGCCGAAGCCAATCTGCGGTTGCGCGGCACCGCGGCAAGCCCGGCTCTGCTCGGGCGCATCACGATCACGCAGGGCCAGCTCGTATTCTTTGGAACGAAATACGTCATTAACCAGGGCTCCATTGAGTTCTTTAACCCGGTCAAGATCGAACCCGTTTTGAATATCGACCTGGAAACGAAGGCGCGGGGCATCGATATCACGCTGACCGTCTCGGGACCGCTCAACAAACTGAATCTGACGCCGCGCTCCGACCCGCCTCTGCAGTTCAGCGAGATCGTTTCTCTGTTGGCTACCGGACGGGCGCCCACTACGGACGCGCGGCAACTCGCGTTGCAAAGCAGCACGGCAATGCAGCCCTTTCAGCAGTCCGCCGCCACCGCTTTGCTCGGCCAGGTGATCGCCAACCCCGTTTCGGGGCGTCTGCAGCGCTTCTTCGGAATCAGCAAAGTGCGCATCGATCCGACCCTACCGGGTATCCAGTACAACCCGCAGGCCCGGCTCACGCTCGAGCAACAGGTCACGCCCGACGTGACCTTAACCTACATCACGAACGTGACCAGCGCCAACCCACAAGTGGTCAGCGTTGAGTGGTCGGTGAATAAGCGATGGTCGGTGGTCGCGCTGCGCGAAGAGAACGGCCTGCTGGGGCTGGACTTCTTCTACAAGACGCGGTTCAAGTAGTTAGGAGCGCCGGCGGTCTCGGCCCCCCGCGGGGCACGCCTCAAAAAAACACGGCCGCCGGCTGGCCTCGCGTCAGAAAACACCGGCGGCCGCGACCGCCGGCGCTCCTTAAGACGGGTCCCCTTATCGCGCTATGGGAAAATGTTGATAGTGATTGTCGTCGACGGCATCTATTACGCCCTGGCGCTAGCGGCCGCCGGTATATTGGTCGGTTGGCTGGCCGGACCCTGGTTCTCGGCTCCGCTCTGGGTTCTGGCGGCATTCTGTCTGTACTTCTTTCGCGACCCCGATCGCACGGTTCCCGCGGGGCCGGTAGCGGTCTCGCCGGCCGACGGCAAAGTCGTCGCCGTGAAACCGGAAAGCCCGACTTTGAATCGCATCAGCATCTTTCTCAACATCTTCGACGTCCACGTAAACCGCGCCCCCATCGCCGGAGCCGTTCGTAAGGTCGAATATCAGAAGGGTAGTTTCATGGTCGCCAGCCGCGAAGAATGTTCTACGCAAAACGAGCAGAACATTGTGACTATCCAGGGCGACGGCACCTGTGTGGTGTTCAAGCAGATTGCGGGGCTGATTGCGCGCCGTATTGTGTTCAACAAGAAACCGGGCGATCGAGTCGCGACCGGCGAGCGCGTCGGCCTCATCAAATTCGGGTCGCGTGTCGATGTACTGTTCGGGCCCGAATGGGAAATTGCGGTTAAGCCCGGGGTGCATGTTTCCGCCGGGTCCAGCATCCTGGCCCGCCGTATCGACCGGGAAGAGGCCCATGGCGCTTAAGGATCACTTTGTGGATCCGCGCTCGCCCGAGCGGCGGCCGCGACGCGCGGCTTATGCGCTGCCCACGCTGTTCACCGCCGGCAATATTTTTCTGGGTTACCTGTCGATTCTGCGCTCGTTTCGCGGCGCGATGGCAGCCACTTCGGGCACGGCGGGCGCTTCCGAGCACTTCAATGTGGCGGCGATCACAATCGGCGCTGCCGTCTTCCTCGACGGCCTGGACGGCCGTATCGCGCGCATGACCAACACCACTTCTGATTTCGGCCGCGAAATGGATTCGCTCGCTGACGTCATCAGTTTCGGCCTGGCGCCGGCCGTGCTTGCGTTCGCTTGGGGCGTGCAGTTCATCGATCCGCTGCTGACGCCGGTTGTTCGCGCCCGTTTTTACAATGCCGGATACTTCATCGCCTTTCTGTTTCTACTGTGCGGCGCGGCGCGGTTGGCGCGCTTCAATATTCAGAAGAACCCGATTCCGAAAAATCCCGGCCGCCCCGACCGGAAGTATTTTGTCGGCCTTCCGATTCCCGCGGCCGCCGGAATGGTGGCATCCGTGGTTTACGCA
This sequence comes from uncultured Solibacteraceae bacterium, assembly GCA_964390225.1. Classification (GTDB taxonomy): domain Bacteria; phylum Acidobacteriota; class Terriglobia; order Bryobacterales; family Bryobacteraceae; genus PSRJ01. The sequence goes on along the minus strand of CAYMHP010000084.1, from coordinate 10,653 downwards.
TTCGATGCCGAGCCTCTCGCGTGGTGGCCGCTGTGTGTCGCGTGGCTCGCACTGCTGCTGCTGCTCGGCTTCCTGATGGTGAGCACGTGGCGGTATTACAGCTTCAAAGGCATCAACCTTCACCGGTCCTATTCGCCTTTGCTGATTATCTTGCTGGGAGGACTCATCTATGGCATCTGGAATTATTCCCACACGGTACTTCTGCTGTTGGCCGTGGCCTATGTCGGCAGCGGCATCGTGATTCGGCTGGGCGGTATCGTGCGCCGGCGCCTGAAGCATCCCTCCGCTCCACCTACCCCGGAGCACCAGATTGGTTAACCGCACGGCAGTCGCCCTGGTCGGCAGCGATTCTTTGCTGGGCCGCGAGATCCGGGACATTGTCTCCACCTCGGCTCCCGATCTCGAGTTGCGATTGATCGCCGCTGACGAGGAGGAGTCCGGGAAGCTCACGCGCGTCGGCGACGAGCCGGCCCTGGTGGGCGGACTGGAAACGGCGAATCTCGCCGGCGCGAGGGCCGTCTTCCTGGCCGGGTCGGCCGAATCGAGCCGCAAAGCTCTCGACCTGGCGGAGCCTTCGGTTACCATCATCGATCTGACGTACGCTGCCGAGGAGCGGCCTGACGCCCGCTTGCGCGCGCCACAAGTGGAGTCAGAGCCGGAAGAAAGCGATGCCAGCGTTCAGGTAATCGCGCATCCCGCCGCGATTGCCCTCGCGCTGTTTCTGCGCCGTCTGCAGGCACAGGAACCGGTGCGCCGCGCCGTCGTTCAAATTCTTGCGCCGGCCAGCGAGCACGGAACGGCGGGCTTGGAGGAGCTGCAGCACCAGACAGTCAATCTCCTATCGTTCAAGAGCCTTCCACAGGCAATCTTCGACGCCCAACTCAGCTTCAACCTGCTGGCGCGCTACGGCGAAGAAGCGCCCTTGGCACTGGAAGCTTCGGAGCTGCGCATCGAGCGGCATCTGGCTACGCTGCTGGCGCTGCCGGGAGATGGCGAGGGTGCGCCGATGCCGTCGTTGCGAGTCATCCAGGCTCCTGTTTTCCACGGCTACAGCTTCTCGGCCTGGGTTCAATTCGAGTCCAACCCAGGCGTGGACACCCTGGAAGCCACGCTCGGCACGCAGTTCATCGATATTCGCGGCGCCGATTCCGAGCCACCGACCACCGTGGGCAACGCCGGCCAGAGCGGTATCGCCATCGGCGCCATCGAGCCCGACCGCAATGACGCCGAGGCCTGCTGGTTCTGGATTGTAGCCGATAACATTCGCCTCCTGGCGGAAAATGCGGTAGACGTGGCGCGTCAAATCGTATGAGAAAGCTTTGGCCCGCGGCAGTCCTGGTTTTGGCCGTTGCGCCCGGTTGCGGATATCATGTTGCCGGACGCGCCGACCTGTTGCCGAAGAACATCAAGACCATCGCCGTGCCTGCGTTCGCGAACATCACTACCCGTTACCAACTGGCCCGTCTGCTGCCGGAGGACATCACGCGAGAATTTATCGAGCGCACTCGCTACGCGGTCGTCGCGGATCCGGCACAAGCCGATGCCGTGCTCACCGGAGCCGTGGTGAATTTCGTGGCGTTCCCGACGACTTCCGATCCGCAAACCGGCCGGGCGACCGCCGTGCTGGCAATCGTTTCGCTGCACCTTACGCTTACGGATCGTGCCACGGGCGCAACACTTTTCAGCCGGCCATCGGTGGAATTTCGGGAACGATACGAGATTTCCGAGGACCCCAAGGTCTACTTCGACGAGAGCGGGACCGCCATGATTCGATTAAGCCGCGACGTGGCGCGCAGCGTCGTAACCGCAATCCTGGAGAATTTCTAGCCGAATGACCCCGGCCCAGTTTCTCTCGCGTCTGAAGAAGAACGACGTCCCTCCCGCGGTGCTGCTGCTAGGGCCAGAGGCTTACGAGCGGCGGCGGTTGAAGGAAGCCCTAATGGCTGCGTTCCCGGCAGGGGCGGCCGCCGAGCACGACTTGAGCGAAGCGGCATTGGCCGAAGTGCTCGACGATGCCCGTTCGCTGTCGCTGTTTGCCGCCGAACGCCTCATCTGGATTCTTAACGCAGAAGCGGCGCTGCCCCGCGGCCGCGGCGATGACGACGCCGAAGGCGAAGCGGCCTCGGGCGATGCCGCCCCTCTGGCCGCCTACATGAAAGATCCCACTCCGGGAGTGACGCTCGTCGTCGAAGCGATGCGCTACGACTTCGAAGGCGACGACAAGCGCAAGCTGGAGCGCGTCCGTAAATTTTATGGAGCGATCGCCGATACAGTGGAGTTGCGCCGGTTCTCGATCCAGGACGCGCGCTCGGAAGCCGAGGCGCTGGCGCGGCGCACCGGTCTTCGCATCGAAACCCCCGCCCTGGAACTATTGGTCGAAGCGCTCGGGGCCGATATTGCCCGAATCGCCGTGGAAATCGAAAAGCTTGCCCTGTTCGCGGGGGACCGGCAAGTCGGCGTAGACGAGATTACCGCGCTGGTGCCGGACGCGCGCGCCACTACGATTTTTGCTCTCGTGAATGCGCTGGGCCGCAAGGACCGCGCCCGGTCGCTCGAAGTGCTCGATACCTTGACGAAAGAGGGCGAATATCTGCCGCTCGCGCTGGCTTTTCTTTCTACTCAATTCCGCATGGCGCTGGTAGCTCGCGAGGCTGGGCTCAAAAGCGCGCAACAGGTGCAGGGACACTTCTCCCGTTTAGGGGTGCCGATGTGGGGATCACGGGCCGAGCAAGTGCATCAGACGGTGACGAGGTTCAACAAGACACAACTCGAGCGCGCCATGAAACTCATCTTTGAAGCGGATCGGGGTCTCCGGGACACACGACCGGACGACCGCGTCATCATGGAGCAGTTCGTTCTCGCGCTGACCGGGACGTAGAGCCGTCTTGTGCCGCGATTAGCTCGCCAGCGCCTTCACGCGGAGGTGCAGCCGCGACTTGTACCGCGCCGCCGTATTGCGCTTGATAATCCCTGTCTTTGCGGCGCGATCGACCAGCGAAAAGGTCTGCGGAAGCAACTCTGCCGCCGCTTTGGCGTCTTTGGCGGTAATCGCGCGCCGCATGGCGCGGATCTGGTGGCGTAGCCGTGTCTTCGCTTTGCGGTTGTAATCCGTGCGCCTTGCCGTCTGGCGCACCCGCTTGAGTGCGGAATAGGTATTGGCCATCTGTGCTAAATCAATTCCTTACAGTACGTTCGAGTATCTAGGATAGCGCATTCGGCGGTCGCGAGCAACGAAGGGCACGGACAGGGCGCGGACCGGCTGGCCTCTCGCCGCCGGCGCCTCAGAAGCGCCGGCGAACCACCAACAGAGTGATGTCATCTTCTTGCGGACAAGTACTACGGAAACGGGCGAGATCGCGGAGCACTCCGTCCGTCCTCGCGGCGGGATCCGATTCCGCGTGATCGTGCAAGGAACGGATGAGCCCGGATTCGTCGAAGGTGTTGCCTGCCGGATCCTGCACTTCGGTGATCCCGTCCGAATAGAGAACCAGACTGTCGCCCGGGGCGAACTGGATGTGCTTGATTCGGTACGGGACGTCGGAAAACAGGCCCAGAGGCAATCCTGTGGAATCGATCCCGTCGGCTCCCCCGTTTCGCAAAAGCAGAGGCCTGCAGTGGCCCGCGTTGCACAGGTCGACGCCGTTCTCGGTAGCGCGGCCGGCAACCAGGGTCGCATAGTGCGTGGCCGGGGTACTCTCGCAAAGCAATCGATTCGCCCGGGACATTAATTTTGCAAGCGGAAGATCCAGCGAGAGCAGGCTGCGGAAGATCGCGCTCACATGCGTCATCAGCAGGGACGCGGCTACGCCCTTGCCGGCAACGTCGCCTACTGCGAAGAAGAGGGAGTCGCCAGAGGCTACGATTTCACAATAGTCGCCGCCCACCATCCCGGCCGGCTGGTAGTGGTAGTGGGTCTCCCAAGCTCTGGTCCGAATTTCGCGTGCCGGCAAAAGGCTCGCCTGGATCTGCGTGGCCAGCTCGAGGTCTTGTTCGTGAGCCCTCAATTGCTCAGCCGTCAGGTGATCGAGGCAGAACCGGGTGAGCGGATTGCATTCGAGGCGGTCCGCTTCGATCGGGTCGTGACACGTCTCACACAAACCATATGATCCGCCGTCGATTCTTTCCAGAGCGGCGTCCACCTCGGCAAGCAGCTCATTGACGTAATCCTCGGAGACGGAACGGGCGGCGGCCTGAAGACGATCTCGCCTCTCGAGAATCTTGGGCCGCAGTTCGTGAATTAAAGACGGCAAAGCAGCGTTCATACCGGAGCCCTCCCGGACCTCCCTCCATAAGTAGCATCTGGCACGCAGGCTTGCTCGTGTGCGGACGGCGCGGGAGCGAAGTCCCGGATTGCCACGATGAACTCGGCGCCCCGCCGCCGGCGGCGGCTCACACGTTCTCCATCACTTCTTTCGCTACCCGGGCCGTATTTGCGTGATCGTAATCGTATCCTCTACGCTTTCGGCATAGCCGCCGGCCAGGACAACTGCAACGGGAACCTTCTGCCGCACGGCGCGGCCCAGCACCAGGCGGTCGCGTTCCATGAGGCCGCGAAACGTCAAAGACAACCCGCCGAGTTGGTCCTCGCAGTAAGGGTCGGCTCCTGCGACATAAATTAGCAACTCCGGCCGAAGAATTGAAAACGCAAGGGCGAGGCCCTTTTCGAGGCGATCGACGTACTCAGCGTCACCGGTGCCATCGGCCAGGTGAATATCGAGGCTGGAAAGCGGCTTCGTGACGGGGTAGTTGTTGGCCTGGTGAATCGAGAGCGTGAAGACGGAGGGATCTCCGGCGAAGACCGCCGCCGTCCCGTTGCCGTGATGGACGTCGCAATCTACCACCATGGCTCGGCGTATGGCGCCGTCTCGCTGCAGACGGCGGATCGCGACCGCGACATCATTGACCGCGCAAAATCCCTCGCCATGTCCGGCGAACGCGTGATGGAAACCCCCGCCAATATTGAACGCGAGCCCCTGTTCGAGGGCCAGGCGCCCGGACAGAATCGTGCCGCCCGCCGCCGTCCAGAACGCGTCGATGCTCTGCCGCGAATACGGGATCTCCAGGCGAAGAATCTCCTGATAGGTCAGCGTGCCGTGCTTCAGTTTATCCACCCAGGCGGGTTCGTGCACCAGCAGAATGTCTTCATCCGTGGCCGGTTCTGGCGCGACGAAATCCTCCTCTTCGGCAAACCGCGTGTGCAGCAGACGCTCCCGAAGAAATCGATATTTTCGCGCGGGGAAGACGTGCTGGCCAAGGTGCAGATCGTAATGTGGGTGGTAGACCAGGCGAAAGGGGAGCATTGTCTCAGGTGAATTGGGATTCGAGGGCGGTTACCGCGGCGACCGTATAAATGTCATCGACGGAGCAGCCGCGGGAGAGATCGTTGGCCGGCTTGGCGAGCCCCTGCAGGAAAGGTCCAAACGCCGCCGCGCCTCCCAGCCTTTCCAGCAACTTATACGCAATATTTCCGGCTGCCAGGTTGGGAAAGATGAGCGTGTTGGCCCGCCCCGCCACCGGCGATCCGGGCGCCTTGGATTTGCCGACCAGGGCGGAAACCGCGGCGTCCGCCTGCAGTTCGCCATCGATCACCAGTTCCGGGGCGCGTGCTCGCACCGTCTGGAGCGCTTCTTTGACGGCCTCCGCCTCGGCGTGCTGAGCGCTTCCCTTGGTCGAAAAGCTAAGCAGCGCGATGCGAGGCTCGGTCCCCAGCAATGCGCGCGCGCTACCAGCCGTCGCGATGGCGACCTCGGCCAGTTCGAGCGGTGTCGGATCGACGACCACCGCGCAATCGGCGAAGGCCATAAGACCATTGTGGCCCTGTGCGCGATCCGCGAGGGCCATGATGAAGACACTTGAGACGAGGCGGACACGGGGGTCCGGGCCGATGCACTGGAATGCCGCGCGGAGGGTTTCGGCGGTAGTATTGACGGCGCCGCCGACCGTTCCGTCGGCGTCACCCGCGCAGACCATCAGGGCAGCGAAGTAGAGGGGTTTGCGCGCGACTTCCGCGGCCTCGACCTGCGTGACCCCTTTGGAGCGCCGCCGCTCGTAGTAAAGGCCCGCGTATTTATCGAGCGCCGGCCAATGCGCCGGGTCGGCAAAGCGAATCCCTTCGGCGGCATTCGCCGGTTTCGGGCCGACCAGCCATGGCTCCAGCACACCGTCGCGCGCCAGCCGCGCTGCCGCTTCCACCACGCGCGCGTCCGAACCCTCTGGAAAAACAATCCTTCTTCTTTTTTGGCGTGCGCGTTCGATCACTCCTGCGACGAAACGTGCCGCGGATTCGGGAGTTGCCATCTGCTGGAACCCTAAAGTCTAGCAGGTGGCGGAGGTTTCGTTCGCTTTATTACTGGCAGAGCAAGGCAGAACCGGCGGCGAACGCCGGCGCTGAGCATGGTTTCAATCGCCGAGGAATTTGCCGAACGGTCGCAACCCCTTCACGTTGTCGCAGACCGCTTTGAGCGCGGCAGTCAGTGGAATGGCCAGCAGCAGGCCCGGTGCATCCCAAA
>CAYMHP010000084.1:0-4134 GCA_964390225.1 uncultured Solibacteraceae bacterium | reverse complement strand
CGATCAGGGGATTGAGGTGCACGCGCGAACCCACCATCTTCGGATACAGCAGATTGAGGGCGATGAGGTGCAGCAGAGCAACCGAGACGACCACCAGGACATAGGTGGCAACGGCATTCACGCCCAGCGCCGCGAACAGCGGCGGAAGCATCGCCAAGGGCAGTCCCACATAAGGCATCAGGCTCATGAATCCGCTCAAAGGTCCGACCAGCAAGGGGAACGGCAGGTGAATGAGCCAGAAAACGATCGAGCTTGTGAAGGCCAGCACCAGGCCAAGCAGAAAATTGCCGACCACGAAGGCGCGCACCATGTCCGCTATCCCCGTCAGACTGCGAGCGGCCACCAGGCGGTCTTCGCCGTGGAAGAACTGCAGGAAGCTCCGGTTGATGTGATCGCGCCAGCTCAGCATGAAATACACCAGGAACGGAACGAACGAAACCATCAGCAGGATCTGATAAAACGAGCTGAGCCGCGAATAGATGTATTCGCCGATGGCCGTCCGTTCCTCGTGAATGCGCACTTCGGGGATGGCGCTGGGCGGAGCTGGCGGCGGTGGTGAGGCCGGAACCGGCTCGGATGCTTTGCGACGTTTACGCGATTGTTCCGACGCCTGCTGTAGCGCCTGGACTCGCGCCCGCTCGCGTGCCTCCTGCTCCTGCCGCTGCCGGGCGGGCACCACCAGCTGATACGTCCGCTCCTCCATCTGCTGCAGCTTCTGTTGCACACTATCGACAAGATCGCCGATTCGCTGGCCGTACTTGGGTAACTCGTCGGCAAGACTCGATAACTGCGAGTAGGCGCCCATCCCGATCACGTACAGAAATAGCAGCGCCATGCTGCAAACTACAAAACTGGCCAAACTCCGCGGCAGGCGCAGGCGCATCAGGAACGCCACGAACGGCTCCAGGATGAAGGCAATAATGATGGCCGCAATCGAGGTGATAAAGAACATCCGGCCGAAATACAGCACGGCGATGATCACGCCGCCGGCGACCACCGGCATCGCGAGGTGGCGTACCTCCTGGACGGCTTGAGCGGCGCTTGTAAGAGGCTTGGTGACGAGAGCCACTGCGCAAGGGACCCTTTGTCTCGACTGTATCATGGCCCCATCTATAATGAAATTGATTTGGACGCCTCGAAACCCCGTGTTTTGGCATTAGATCTGGGGAAGAAACGGATCGGGCTGGCACTTAGCGATCCAATGGGAATCACCGCGCAGGGGCTCCCGAATCTCGAACGTACGAACAAGCGGAGCGATGTGGCACAGCTCGCCACACTCGTGCGCGAGCGTGAGGTCGGCCTGATTCTGATGGGGAATCCGGTGAACATGCGAGGTACGGAGGGGCGCCAGTCGGCCTGGGTGCGGGAGTTCGCTGCTGCTCTGGAGAAGGAAACCGGGCTTCCCATCCGCTTCTGGGACGAACGGCTGACTACCGTTGAGGCCGGCCGGGTGCTGCGCGCAAGCGGCATCAGCATCGAAAAACGCGCCGCGGCCATCGACCGGCTCTCCGCCGTTATTCTGCTGCAAAGCTACCTGGATTCTTTATGAGACTGCTGCGCTTCATCGGTATTCTCATCCTGCTAGCGGTGCTCGCCGGCGGATATCTGCTGTACCGGCTTGCGCGGCCGTACCGGGGCTTCGGCGGCGAGACGTTTGTCGAGTTCCCGCGCGGCACCTCGACCGGCGCAATGGCGGACATGCTGGTGAAAGCTGGGGTCGTGCCCAACCGCTGGGACTTTCTGCTGGCGCGCTTCGTCGAGCGCGGACGCACGCTCCAGGCCGGCGAGTACCGGTTCGACCGCGCTGCCTCCCCGCTGCAGGTCTTTGACCGGATTGCCCGGGGGGACATCTTTTATTACGAACTGGTCGTGCCTGAAGGCAAGAACATGTTCGATATCGCTGCCTCGGTGGAGGCGCTGGGGCTATTCCACGCCGCCGAGTTTCTCGCCGTAGCCCGCAACCCGGCGCTGATCCGCGATCTCGATCCGCAGGCTCCGACGCTCGAAGGATACCTCTTTCCCAATACCTATCGCTTAAGCCGGAGCACCACGCCCGAGCGGCTCGCCCGCCTGATGACCGGCAAATTCCGCGAAGTCTGGACCGGGCTACATGCGGGTGGCACCGCCCATAACATCGTGACGCTGGCATCGCTCGTCGAGAAGGAGGGCAAGCTGCCGCAGGAGCGGCCGGTGATCGCCGCCGTCTTTGAAAACCGTTTGCGGATCGGTATGAAGCTCGATTGCGATCCCACGACGATCTATGCAGCGCTGCTCGGGAACCACTACCGGGGGACCATCTACAAGTCGGACCTGGAGAGCGAGAGCCCATATAACACGTACCGTCACGCAGGCTTGCCGCCCGGTCCGATCGCCAACCCCGGGCTGGCCTCGCTCAAGGCCGTGCTGGCGCCCGCCGAATCCGAGGCGCTGTATTTCGTCCTGCGGCCCGACGGCTCCGGCGGTCACGAGTTTTCCAGCACGATTGCGGCGCACCAGGCCGCCACCGCCAGGTACCGCCGTGGGCTCCAGAGATAAATCGATCAAGCAGGAGTTGCGCGACTTTTTGGCCACCGAGCGGCCGCCCGCCATTACTGAAGCTGTTTGGCAGGACCTGTTGCTGCGCCTGGCGCCCGTCTCGGAAAGCTACTTACGGGACCTGCTGCGCGATTCCGGACTGCCTTTTGAGCAACCGTACGCCGGCGTGCGCCAGCATACATTCGATGAACTCGAGACCTCCCTTCGCGAGATGCAGCAGGTTTATGCGGAGGATATGGCCGCGGGAAATCGCGAGCGTGCGCGGTACTGCCGAAGGCAGGTGATCGCGGCCAAAGACCGCGCGCGTTTCCTGGCGGCGAACCCGCGCACCGCGCCCGGCAAGCAGGCGGAAAAGGCCGAGATGGTGGCCTGGATGCTCGTCTGGCTGGACGATCCCGGACTCTTCCCCGCCTGGGTGGAAGCCCGCAAGCGGGCGCTCGCCGGTTCAGCGCAGTAGCGGCGGCGGTTTTGCCGCCGGTCATCGCCGCGGCTAGTCAGTTGCGTGTATAGCACCTTTTCGCCGGCCCCTCGGCACATTCGCAAGTTCTTTATTGCAAATAGTTTTCAGTGAATTTGGGCGTGAAACTTTTGTTAAGCTGGTGCCTTCGCTCTGGCAGGGAAAAGGCTGTGTTCACTCGGTGGAGGAGATCCTTCGCCCGATTGGCAAAAACCTATGCGGATGGGATTCATTCTGGTTCCGGCGGCGCTGTGGCTCGGTTGCATCGCTGCTTTCGCCCAGAACAGTAACACCGGGAAACTCAATCTCAGCACAGGCAGAGATATTTATCTGGCTGCCTGTGTCGGCTGCCACGGGCCTGACGGAAAAGGCCAGCCCGATACCACGCTGGTGTTCGATAAGCCCAAGACCTTCCCGGATTTCTCCGCTTGCGACCAGACCACTCCGGAATACGAAATGGACTGGAAGGCCACCATTACCGAAGGCGGGCACGGCCGAGGCTTCTCGCCGATCATGCCCTCTTTCAGCGAGGCTCTGACCTCGAAGCAGATCGACCTCGTCGTAAAGTATCTGCGCAGCCTGTGCCACGACCCGAAGTGGCCGCTGGGCGAACTCAATCTCCCGAGAGCCATCGCGACCGAAAAAGCTTTTCCCGAAGATGAGGTGGTCATCACCACCTCGATGAACGCGCAGTATGCGCCAGGCAATGACACGGAAATCGCTTACGAGCACCGCATCGGCGTGAAGAACCAGCTCGAGGCTTTCGTTCCGTTTGCCTTCACCCACGACAACGGCAGGTGGGTAGGCGGTTTTGGCGATATCGGCCTAGGCCTGAAGCGCATCCTGCTCTTTAGCAACCGCACGGGATCCATCTTCTCGGTACAGGGAAGCGTGATCGCACCGACGGGCAGCCCGGCTAAGGGTACGGGCAACGGCACCACCAGTTTCGAAACGTTTGCCTCGTTCGGCCAAATCATGCCGGCGAACTTCTTTTTTCAGGGCCAAATGGGGGCCGACCAACCCGTCGATACCAGCAAAGCGCCGAAGCTGCTGTTCTGGCGCGCGTCGCTGGGCAAGAGCTTCCGCCAGGGGCAGGGCATTGGCCGCCTTTGGTCGCCGATGGTCGAGTTTCTCGCCGACCG
>CAYMHP010000083.1:0-18797 GCA_964390225.1 uncultured Solibacteraceae bacterium | reverse complement strand
ATCGCTTTACCAACGATCTTGCGCCCCACCGCCGAGTTTTTGTAGAAGTACTCGCCCAGCTTATCGTTGACGAACTGAGTCATATAGCCGGCGATGTCGCTGTTCAGCTTGCCCTTGGTCTGGCCTTCGAACTGCGGCTGCGGCACTTTGACGCTCACCACCGCAGTTAGGCCTTCGCGCACGTCGTCGCCCGTCAGGTTTTCCTTCACGTCTTTGAAAAGCCCTGCTTGCTGGCCGAAAGCGTTGATGGTTCGCGTGAGCGCGGTGCGGAAGCCCGTCAGATGCGTTCCGCCATCGACGTTGTTGATGTTGTTCGCGTAGATGAAGACGTTTTCCGAGTAGCCGTCGTTGTATTGCAGCGCGACTTCCATCGTGATCTTCGAGCCGTTGGGCATGTCGCGGTCCGCCTCGAAGTGAATCGGCTTTTCGTGCAGCACAGATTTGCCGCGGTTCAGGTGCTTGATGAACTCCGCGATGCCGCCGCTATAAACGAATTCGCTCTGCTTTTCCGGCTCTACGCGCTCGTCAGTGAGGGTGATTTTGAGGCCCTTGTTCAGGAAGGCCAACTCGCGCAACCGCTGCGCCAGCGTGTCGTAGTTGAACGTGGTCACTTCCATGATGGAAGCGTCCGGCTTGAAGGTGACGCGCGTGCCGGTCTTGCGTCCCGCCTTCCCCATCCGTGCCAGATCGGCCTTGGGAGCTCCAGCCGCATATTCCTGCTGCCAAGTGTAACCATCGCGCCAAATCTCCAATTCCAGCCGTTCGGAGAGCGCATTCACGCAGCTTACGCCTACGCCGTGCAGCCCGCCGGATACTTTGTAGCTCTTGGAATCGAATTTTCCACCCGCGTGCAGCTTGGTCATGACGACCTGCGCCGCCGATACACCTTCCTCCTCATGAAGGTCGACGGGAATACCGCGGCCATTATCTACAACGGTGATTGAGTTGTCGTCGTGGATGGTGACCGAGACTTCCGTACAATAGCCTGCCAGCGCTTCGTCAACCGAATTGTCAACTACCTCGTACACCAGGTGATGCAGTCCCATTTCGCCGGTCGAGCCGATGTACATAGCCGGCCGCAGACGGACTGCTTCCAGGCCTTCCAGAACTTTGATACTGGAAGAATCGTAGACTTCGCCCCCATTAGGTGTTGGATTCACTTCATTTCCCATATTTTCCTGCTGGTCCATACTACCTGGTTCAAATTCTCATGGGCATCACTACATAGCGATACTGATCCGCTACGGTGTCGCCGGCGGGCCGCATTTCGCCCGCGCTCTTTTGATCTTTCAGCTCGAAGGCCACATGATCCTGCGGAATCGCGCGCAAGAAGTCGAGCAGGTATTGCGCGTTGAAACCGATTTCCAGGTCGGGCCCGTCGTATTCGCTGGGCACACTTTCTTCGCTCTCGCCCATCTCAACGGAGGAAGAGAAAACCTTCACTTCACCATTCGTAAATTGCACCCGGATGGCCCGCGAACGCTCATCCGCGAACTGCGCCACTCGTTCGATGGCCGAGCGGATCTCGTCCTTCTGCAGCGTTGCCATCGCCGCATGCTCTTTTGGCAGCACGCGCTCATAATCCGGAAAGTTCCCTGTCAGCTTGCGGGTGATCAAAAGCCGGTGGGCGACCTGAAAGAACAGATGATTGTCGTCGCCCGCAAAGATGGCCTTTCCCTCCGGACCGGCCTCATCGGCCAGCTTGATCAATTCGGCCATCGCTTTCTTGGGAATGAGCGCTTTGAACTGCTTGTCCACGTGCCCATTCTCGGCCTGGGTGGCGTGCACGTAAGCCAGGCGATGCCCATCCGTCGCCACCATGGTCAGTCCCTCGGGCCGCATCAATAGCAGAGCGCCATTCAGGGTGAACCGCGATTCCTCCATCGAAATGGCAAAAGACGTCCGGCCGATCATCGACGCCAGCGTCTTCACTGGGATCTCGGCGAGCGGCTCCGGCATTTCGGGCAGTTCCGGAAAACTCTCGCGGGACATTCCGGCAATCCGCGTCCGCGAGCGCCCACTGGTGATGTTGGCCCAGTGGTTCTCAAGGAACTTCATGTTCACATCGCCTTCCGGCAGCAGCCGCACGTAATCGAGCAGCTTTCGCGCGGGGACGGTCCCAGCGCCCTCCTTCTTCACGCGCGCCGGGCACGAGCACCGAATGCCCAGTTCCAGGTCGGTGGCAGTCAGCGTTACGCGGTCTCCGGCAGCCTCCAAAAGCACGTTCGACAGGATCGGAATGGTTGTCTTTTTCTCCACCACGCCCTGCGACAGACTCAGTTCTCGTACCAGATCGGCTTTGCTGACAGTGAATTCCATTGGCCTGAGCTCCTATACTTCTAAGGCTCTATAGATATGCACTACAAGAACCGTATTCATCGGGCCTGTGCAAATGTTGAAGACTATCTAAATTATACTAAATTCAGCTACTTTTCGCCACAGAAACTTGCGGAAGAAGGGTGCGCGGAAAGCGCAAAACGAGGCCTTCTTCCGGTTTTGCACATTTTTCCTGAGCCCGCCTGTAGTGCACTCGTGGATAAGCCCGCAAAGTCACTGCAATGAGTCCATTAAACTGTGCAGCAGCCTGTTCAATTCCGGATCGCCGTGACGCTGCTGTTCGACTTTGTGGATGGAGTGGATTACGGTCGTGTGGTGCTTGCCGCCGAACGCTCTGCCGATCTCCGGAAGAGACGCGTCGGTCAGTTCCTTGACAAGGTACATAGCGACCTGGCGCGGATAGACAATTTTCTTGGTGTTGCTCTTTTCCTTCAGTTGCGATTGCTTGATCTGAAACCGCTCGGCCACGGCTTTCTGAATGGAATCCATGGTGACCTTGCGGTCCTGTACGTGAATCAAGTGCTTCAACACCTGCTGCGTCATTTGCAGATTGATGGGAGTACCGGTCAAGGAAGAGTACGCGATCAGCTTGATGAGCGCGCCTTCGAGTTCGCGCACGTTCGACTTGGTCTTGGAGGCCATGAACGAGCGCACATCGTCTGGCAGGCGGATCCCTTCGGCTTCGGCCTTCTTGTCGAGAATGGCCATTTTCGTTTCGAGGTCGGGTGGCTGAATGTCGGCGATCAAACCCCACTCAAACCGCGACCGCAGGCGTTCCACGAGCCCCAGAATGTCCTTGGGCGGAGCGTCGCTGGAGATCACAATCTGCTTCTGATGATCGTGCAGATCGTTGAAGGTGTGGAAGAACTCCTCCTGCGTGCGCTCCTTGTTGCCGAGGACCTGTATGTCGTCGATGAGCAGAACATCGGCCTCACGATAGCGCTGATGGAAATGCTGCATGCGTTCGGTGCGGATGCAGGAGATCATTTCGTTCATGAAGCGCTCGCTCGACGTGTAGATGATCCGCATCGACGCGTACTTCTCCATGAGCTCCCGCCCAATGGCATGAAGCAGGTGAGTCTTCCCCATACCGACGCCCCCGTACACGAAAAGCGGGTTATAGCTGCGGGAGGGCTTCTCCGCCACCGATCGAGCCGCCGCATGAGCGAACTGATTGCAGGCGCCGACCACAAAGGACTCGAACGTGAATTTGGGATTCAACTGGGATGCGGGCGATTCCAGCTCCTGGGAATGCTCAGTCGTTACCTGAGAGTGGGAGTGCCCGTTCGGCTCTGGGTCAGGCGCATATTTCACGAGCTGTACAGGTAAACTCAACTCCCGGATGGCACCGCGCACCAGCACACCATATTCCGTTTCCAGCCAGGCACCCGTCTCGCGATCCGGTACGGCCACCAGAAGCGTCGTTCCCTCCATTCCGAGGAACCGCGCCCCTTTCAGCCAGTTCTCGTAACCCTCAACGCTGATCCTGTTTTGCAGGTAATTGCGAATGCGATCCCAGTAGTTCATCGTAGTTACACACCATCAGCCCTGGTTTTCCACAGCCTTTTCCACAGCAACGTGGGAGTCGTCCGTGCTCAAATCTGAGAAGACCGAGAGAGGCTCGTTGCGGCCTCATCGAAGCTGGCGAATCACCTTCGTCAGGTCCAACCAGGAAAGTAGCATAGCACAGCCCCAAGAGTTTCCAGCAAGATTATAAGTGACTTGTTTTGATAAGTTTACCTGGAACGTTTGACACCGCGAATGTTTGTGATGGACAATGGATTTTCCCCAAAAGGGCGGGAGTAACTCAGCTGGTAGAGTGCGACCTTGCCAAGGTCGATGTCGCGGGTTCGAATCCCGTCTCCCGCTCCAGAATCAGCCCGCCTGCGCAACCTCCGGCCTACTGCACGGACACTGTCACACCGCTTTGGCTGCTATTGGAGCCGATGGTCACGACCACTGGGAGATCGCCGCTTCGGGCATTGTTCGGGATCTGCACGTTGAGCTGCATCAGACCCTCGACGATCTGCGGCACACCTCCAGCGTAAGTCCAGTTGGCCGGCTGCCCATCAATCAGCACAGCCACAGGCAGCAACGGTGTAGGCAAAGTGAAGCTGTTTGGGTTGATGGCGCCGGTCACGCCGGCGGGGCTGGTCTGGCCTTCCCCGGTCAGGTAGAACACCACAGCGCCGCGTTTGGCGACAGCGTTTCCGGAGTTGACGGGGTGAAAGTTTACGTCGTATGCAGCGGACCCGGTACCGGAGGAATTATGCGTGAAGATTCCCGGCGCCGTCACCGCGACTGGAACGGTCACCGCATTCGACGTCTGCCCCAGATACTTCACCAAGATCGTGGCCGCTTGGTTGCGCGCAATCTCGTAGGGAACAATCGCGGACACCTGGGTGTTGATCCCGTTGACGAGAGGCGCGGGGAAGCCGTTGACGAGCACCTGCACGTTCGACACGGTGGTTGCGAGCTTGCCTGCCGCGTCCAGTTGCGGTTGAAACGCCGTGGTCGGACCGAGATCCGTGCCGATGATCGTAATGATCTCGCCGGGCGCGATCGATCCCCCGACATAGCTGCCTGCGTTTCCGAGGCGCGTGATGGTGGGCAGCGGAGGGGTAACCGTTAGCGTGACGTTGATGGTGTTGGACCCCGCAGCGCCGCCGGTGCCCGCTACCGTGATGGTGCCCTGATACGTCCCCGGCGTCAGAGTTGCCGGATTGACCGAGACGCTCACATCCGCCGGCGTGCTGCCGGAGCTCGGAGTTACCTGGAGCCAGTTGCCGGTGCTGGAGGCAGTCGCGCTGAAGGTGAGGCTCGTTCCGCTGCTGGTCACGTGGACCGTCTGTGCGGCCGGCGTATCCGAGCCGCCTCGATAGCTGAAACTCAAGGTGCTGGTGGAAACGCCCACGGTCGCGACAGGCTGCACGGTCAGCGCGACAGCGATCGGAACCGCGGTTCCCCCAGTCGGCGTTACGGTGACCGTCCCGGTATAGTTCCCGGCGCTCAGTCCCGCGTGATTCACGGATACGGTGATGGTCGATTGTGTCGTCGCCGAGGTTTTGTCAACACTCAGCCAGGAATTAGCGGGCGAAACCGATACCGTGTAAGCGATGCCGGCCGTTCCGGAGACCGCGTTTGAGACGACGACCGCCTGTCCGGCCGGCGGCGCCGCGCCCACCTGCGCGGTGAAGGAGAGGGAAGACTTGTCGACGGTAACGTTGCCGCCCGTGCCGCTGGCGAGGGTAAACGTGACTGGGACAGTCTGGGTAACACCGTTAGAGACAAATACGAGTGCCCCGTTGTAGGTGCTGGCGCCGAGTCCCGTCGGGTCGACGCTGACGCTGAAGGTTTGCGATGAGGTAAAGGTTCCGGATGGCGACAGCTTCAACCATGCGGAATTGCTCGATGCCGTGAAGCTGGTGCCAGTCGGAGTGGTAACCGTCAGGTTTTGGGCCGCGGGCGTTGAACCGCTGACCGTTCCTTGAAACGAGAACGAAGGAGAGCTGAAGGTGAGCTGGCCCGAAGCGCTAGTGACCATGGCAATCACCGGTATCGACAGCGGACTATTCGCGACTGTCGGCGAGGTGATGACGACAACATCGGAATAAACGCCTCCCGTAAGCTGCGAAGCCGAAGGAGTGATCGTAAGGACGTTGCCGGTGAGGGTGGCGGTGACCCAGTTTGGAAAGGAGGTCAGGGTCAAAGCGGGCACGGCGGATCCATCGCTCATGCTGAAGCTTAACTGTTGAAGGGTCGGGCTGGCGACGCCATTTTGAATTGTAAATGTAGCGGCGCCGGCCGGGGAGGTCCACAGGACGCGGCTGTCGGAGACCAGCATCGCTACGGGAATCACTGCCGAGGTGGCAGCGGGACTGGAGATCGTGATGTTGCCGGTATAAGGCGTCGCGCTTGCAGCGAGGCCGCTGCGGTCGACACGGACGGAAAGGGTCGCAGGTATGGTGCCGGCCTGCGGATAGACGCTCTGGATCCAGGGTTGGTCCGTAGCGATGGTAAACGTGGAGCCTACTGGCGCGCTGATGACGAGCGCCTGCGACGGGACCGAGGCGCCCGAGGCCACGGTCGTAGACGTCGCGAATGCCAGCGACGCCGGGCTCACGACCAGGCTGCCAGTCGTCGAGCCACCGTTTACGGTCAGGTTGATCGCCAGGTTCACCGTCGAGCCCCCGGACGTGATGGACACGGAACCCTGGTAAGAGCCGGTTGCCAAGGTCGCCGCGACGCTGGGAATCGGTGAGATGGTCAGCGGGCCCGAGACACCGGTCAGAGTTTGCGCGGTCTGGCCACCGGCAGTAAGCGTAATCCAGCTCGTGCTGGTGGATGAGTTGTAGGTGCTGACGCCATTCACCGTGACCTGCTGGCTCTGCGACACACCCGTTGCAGTTTGATAGCTGATGGTGCCGACCGCGGATGGCGTTGTGCTGAGGCCGGTGCCCTGCGTCGGGCTGTACACGATCGAAACTGCTGCTGCAGCACCACCACTGTTGTTCGCAAGGTTAACGGTTGCATGGTAAGGCCCCGGACCGGACGAGATCAGCGTGTTTACTACTGCGATATTAAGATCTGCCGGAGTAGTAGCAGTTACTGTAGTAGTTCCCAGAGAGGGAAGACCCAGCCAGGTGGCCGGTTCGCCTGGGGTGTACGCAATCGTCGCAGTGAACGAAATGGGCGTCGCGCCATCCGAACTGGTCACGTGTACGGTCGCCCTGTCGTTCGGCGTCAGGAAAAGCGAAATATTGCTGGAACTGACCTGCAAATCCGCGGCTCGCCCGGATGCGGCGAGAACCAGTCCTGCGGCGATGAATAAGAAGACTTTTTTGGAGAATTGAGCGGCGTCCATGCGCACCTCGGCCTGTTCGATCGTAACAGAGATATGGACGCGGGTATCTCAATCATTACTTTTTTTCGCCATGCATGTAAAGGAAAATCCGTCGATCGAATAACTCGGCGCGCGGGAGAATTCCGCGCCTGCAAAACCAAAACATTCCGGCAAAATAATGGAACCCCGGCGGGATGAAATGGAATTCGGAGCACGTTCGGGATGAAATGAGGGCAATCGCCGGCGCGGGCCCGCGCACTCGCTCCGGCGATTGTCGCAGCAGCGTTACATGCTGCCTTCGTCGGCCGAAGGCCCGTAGATCGAGGGCACGGGGATGTCGTTGAGCCGCAGGTACACGCCTAATTGCGCGCGGTGATGGATCGTGTGGTTCATGACGAACCCCCGCAGCACCGCGATGCGCGGCATGGTGAAATACGTTTTTCCCGCGGCAAGCAAAGACCAGGGCTGCATCATCTGTTCATCGCTTCCCGCGGCGATGGCCGCGCGTGCCTTCGCCACCCCTTGATCGAAAACCTCCAGCAGTTGCTTTCGGGTGTTGGTCTCCGGCATCTGCGGTCGCTCCCCTCCGGGAGGGTTCACGTCGAAAGAGTCCTTGGTCATGATATCGACGCTCCAGCCGACCATCGTGGCCGTGTGACTCGCCAGCCACCCCATGGTTCCCGATTTCGGGTGCGGCTTCCAGCCGAGCTTGTCTTCCGGTACCCTCTCCAATGTCCTGCGCGTATTCGCCATCTCCTGATCGAATTCAGGCAGCAGGCTTTCGCTAATTCGCATGATGATGTTTTCCTCCAGGGAGAATTCGCTTTTTCTTCGCCAATAGTAAAAGACGGCCCTGCCGAAGTCAAGTAAATTTCCAGTGACATGCGTGCTGCAAGATGCCGCAGTTGCTGCGGAGCCGCGAAAAGAGCGATGCTGATCTGCTTGGGACCGTTATTCAACCCGCAATCGCCCCAAACGCAAGTGATCGCAAACGTTTTTAGCGGTTTTCTCATCCTGTCCGCGGCGATTTTCCTGGTTGTGGCGGGTTTGGTTTCATACGCGCTGGTGCGCTACCGGGCGCGCGAGGGAGCCGCGGAGCCGCGTCCGCGCTTTGGCTCGCGACACCTGGAAATCACCTGGACGGCCGTCCCCCTTTTGATCGTCGGTGTGCTCTTCGTGATTACCGTGCGTACCATGGCGTTTGTGGACGCGCCGCAACAACCGGCACGCGCGCCCGACCTGGTGATCACAAGCCATCAGTGGTGGTGGGATGCCCGCTATCCCAATGGCGCGGTTGCCAGCCACGAAATTCACATTCCGGCGGGAACGCGCATGCTCGCTCGCATCGAATCCGCCGACGTCATCCACGATTTCTGGGTCCCGCAACTCGCGCGGAAGATGGATGCGGTTCCCGGGCGGCCCAGTTACCTGTGGCTCGAGGCAGGCAAGCCAGGCACCTACCAGGGCGCGTGCTCGGAATTCTGCGGAATGCAGCACGCCTGGATGCGCTTTCTGGTAATCGCCGATTCCGTGGGCGCGTTCAACTCCTG
The DNA here is from genome assembly GCA_964390225.1 of uncultured Solibacteraceae bacterium. Classification (GTDB taxonomy): domain Bacteria; phylum Acidobacteriota; class Terriglobia; order Bryobacterales; family Bryobacteraceae; genus PSRJ01. Next base: position 10,067 of record CAYMHP010000083.1, on the reverse strand, counting down.
GTTAGACCACGAGGCAACCACGCCTACAGAGCCGTTGGGCGGCGCAGCAGCCGAAGGCGCCCGCCTTTACCGCGAGAAGGGCTGCGACGGTTGCCACGCGATCGCCGGTACGAACGCCGCAACCGCGAAAGGCCCGCCTCTGACTCATATTGCCGCGCGCGCCGGGCTCGAAGGCGAGCTCCGAAACACTCCGCAGAACCTCGGCCGCTGGATCCGAACGCCGCAATCCATCAAGCCGGGAAACCGGATGCCCGATCAGCAGCTGTCGGACGACGAATTACAGGCGCTCACCGCGTACCTGGAGACTCTTCGATGAGCGACATCGCCGCGGGAGGAGGGCTCTCGATTCCTGCCGCACGGCCGAGCGGCGGCGTGCTCGCATGGCTCTCGACCGTGGACCATAAGCGCGTCGGCATCCTTTACATGCTGGTCGCGTTGTTCTTTTTCCTGGTCGGCGGAGTGGAGGCAATGGCCATCCGCGCGCAGTTGGCGCTGCCGAACCTGAGATTTCTCTCGCCGGAAATCTACGACCAGGTGTTTACGATGCACGGCACCACTATGATTTTTCTGGTGGTGATGCCGGTCTTGATCGGATTCGCGATTTATCTCGTGCCGCTGATGATCGGTGCGAGGGACATGGCGTATCCCCGCCTGAACGCACTCAGTTTCTGGCTGCTGGTCGCGGGAGGCCTTCTGCTCTACTTCAGCTTCGCGGCGGGCGGCGCGCCGGATGCCGGCTGGTTCAGTTACACGCCTTTGAGCGAGAAACCATATTCGGCGCATGCCGGGCTGGACTACTGGGCTTTGGCATTGCTTCTGCTCGGTTTCGGAACGATTGCCTCAGCCATCAACTTCATCGTCACTATCGCCACGCTCCGCGCCCCCGGCATGACTATGCGGCGGCTGCCGCTGTTCGTGTGGATGACGTTCGTCAACTCGTTCCTGATTCTCTTCGCGCTGCCGGCGCTGAATGCCGCGCTTATTATGTTACTGGCGGACCGTCTACTCCAGGCGCATTTTTTCGACCCGGCTCAGGGCGGTTCTCCGCTGCTGTGGCAGCATTATTTCTGGATCTTCGGTCATCCCGAGGTCTACATCATGGTTCTGCCGGCGTTCGGGATGATTTCCGAGATCATCCCTGTGTTCTCGCGCCGGCCGATTTTTGGCTATGGTTTCGTGGCCGCCTCCACCGTGGCGATCGCGTTCTTGAGTTACGGCGTCTGGGTACATCACATGTTCGCCGTCGCGCTGGGAAGAATTTTTCTCTCGGTCTTTGCGGCCTCGAGCATGCTGATCGCGGTGCCTACCGGCGTAAAGATCTTCAATTGGGCGGCGACCATGGTGGGCGGTTCCATACGGCTCACGACCGCGATGCTGTTCGCCATCGCATTCCTGCTCGAGTTCACCGTCGGCGGACTGAGCGGCGTCGGCTTCGCCGTGGTGCCGATCGATTGGCAGCTCACCGACACCTACTTCGTGGTCGCGCACTTCCATTACGTATTGTTCGGCGGAACCGCATTCGCGTTGTTTGCCGGCGCGTATTATTGGTTTCCGAAAATCAGCGGGAAGATGCTGAACGAGTCGATGGGCCGGTGGAACTTCTGGCTCGTGGTCATCGGATTCAACCTGACTTTCTTTGTGCAGCATTTTCTGGGACTGCTTGGCATGCCGCGCCGCGTTTATACCTATCCGAATTTGCCCTGGTGGGGCGTGCTGAACATGATCTCTACGTTCGGCGCGGTGATCCTCGCGTTCGGCGTGCTTTTGTTCTGCGCCAATGTTCTAGTGAGCCTGATATTCGGCGCCGAGGCGGGCAGCGATCCATGGGACGCCTGGACGCTCGAATGGGCAGCCGGCTCGCCGCCCTCGCCTGAGAATTTCGATCGCGTGCCGCCTGTGCGCAGCCGCCGCCCGCTGTGGGATCTGAAGCACCCCGAATCGCCGGACTGGGGGTTGAACCCGGGAGGCAGCGCGTGAGAGAGCGGGCGAGAATCGGAATGGCGATGTTCCTCATCAACGAGGCCGTGCTGTTCTTTCTACTCGGCGCGGCCTTCGTCTACTTTCGCGGCACGAGTTTGCGGGTAGCGGCGGGATCCCTGGACGTGCGCGTCACGGCCATTTACACCGTCTGCCTGGCAGCCAGTAGTTTTACGATGTGGCGGGCGGTGGCGGCTGCGCGCTACGAAAGGAAGCGCGACCCGCGTCCCTGGGTCGCGGCGACGCTCGTCCTCGGCTCGGTTTTCCTCTTGGGGCAGGCCGGCGAGTACGCGCGCTTGGGCCGGTTGAAAATCACCGTCAGCGAAAACTTGTTTGGGACTACATTCTTCACCCTGACCGGGATGCACGGCTTGCACGTGCTGGCTGGGATCGTGCTGCTCGGGATTCTGCTGGCGATCGCAGGACCGGCGGACGCCGGCGAGCGACAATCCGTGGCCGTCGAGACGGTGGCGCTCTACTGGTATTTCGTCGATCTCGTGTGGATCGCGATTTTTTCCATCGTGTACCTGTGGACGTTTCTATGACCGGCTGGGAACTCTTCGGCTCGGCGTGGGATTGGGAGCCGTCCGTGCTTGCGGGCTGCGCCGCTCTCGCGATCGCCTACTGCGCGATGGTGCGCCGGCGCATGTCGCGCGCGGGTTACTTTCTGGGTGGCTTGTGTGTGCTCCTGTTTGCGCTGGTCTCCCCGATCGATCGCCTGGGCGACGAGTACCTGTTCAGCGTGCATGTTGTGCAGCACCTGCTCCTTGGCTTGATTGTCCCGCTGCTGCTTCTGCTGGGGACTCCCGAATGGCTTGCACGGCAGGCATTACGACGGCCACTGATTCTCGGGGCAGAACGGGTGCTGGGGCGTGTCGCCGTCGCGTGGCCGGCGGGCGTGGGTACGATGCTGGCCTGGCACGTCCCCGTCTGGTTCAACGCCGCGCTCGCCAGGGAGGCCCTGCACGTGTTTCAACATCTGACGTTCTTAGTGGGCGGCACGATCTTCTGGTGGCCCGTGCTTGGGCCGCTGAAAGAACGCCGTCTCGCGCCATGGGCCGCAATCTTCTACCTCTTTAGCTCCTGCACTACTTGCAGCCTGCTCGGCGCCGCGATCACCTTCGGGCCCGCCGGACTGTATCCGGCCTATCTCCAACCGGAAGACCGCCTGGGCATTTTGCGATTGATCCGCGTAGGCTGGGGACTCGATGCAAAAGGCGACCAGCAACTGGGGGGCATGCTCATGTGGGTGCCGGGGTGCCTCATTTACCTGAGTGCGATTCTCGCCACCGTGGCCCGCTGGTATGGAACGGGGGAGTCGTCCGCCGGAGAATCCGCGTGAACCCTCAACCCGACTGGCACAAGCCTCTTCCGGAAGAACTGCCGCGCCCCAGTTTCGCTCCGCCGATACTCGCTGCCGGCCTCTTGTTGATTTTCTGGGGCGCCGTCACTTCGTGGATCGTGACGGCCACGGGAGTGGTCGTCGCGGCAGTTGCGGCCGCGCATTGGATCGGGCAACTGCGCCGAGGCGAGTAGCAAGGCGCGTTACACTAAACAGTAGCTATACTCTGAAATTCGTATGGAACAGCCCTGGTTGCACCGCTCTGCCGTCCTGCTGGCGGTTTGCACTCTCATCCTTCTCGTCACAGGAGCCGTCGTCACCAGCAATGAACCGGCCGCGCCCCCGTCCCTTGAGCTCTTCCACCGCGTTGTGGCCGGGTGTACCGGTCTTCTGACGTTAGGTTTGGTCCTCTGGCTGGCGCGTGCCAGCAGCGATGTGCCCGCCCGCCGGATCGGCTGGATCGCGCTGGCCGCCGTCCTGATGCAGGCCGTGTTGGGCGGCAACACGCCGGCCGTGAGCATCCTGCATGCGTTTGCGGCGCAGCTCTTCTTCGGCATCACGGTCGCGCTCGCGGTCTTGACCTCCCCTGGGTGGCAGCGCTCGCCCGACGTCGTCGCCGATCGCGGACATCTGCGCGCGCTCTCCGCCGTCACTCTGGCGCTATTGGTTGTGCAGGTGGCGCTGGGCGCGGCGGTGCGGCACGGCGCCATCAGCGCCACCATACACATCGTGGTCGCGTTTGTGGTGACGCTGCTGATTCTGATCGTCTGCATCATGATCACGAACGGCTACCCCGAGCATCGGATGCTACCCTCCACGGCCAAATTGCTAATGGGACTCACCTTCGCGCAGGTGATGCTGGGGATGGGCGCATTCATTACACGCCTGATGATGGCAGAGCGCTCGCTGGCGGTGCAGATTCCCAGCGTGATCCACGTCGGAACCGGCGCGCTGACGTTCGGATGCACGGTCGTGCTGTTTCTGCAGATCCGCCGCAACGTGATGGACGCGGCCGCACAGCAGGCCGTCGCGCCTTCAGCCTGAACCGCAGCCGCACGCCGGAGTGGGGCGGGATGTCATCCCGAGGCCGACGGTCAGTCGGCCCTACATGTGCGCCGGAGTTTAGTCACCGCGCAGCGCTTGCCCGCGCCGTGGTTTGCACGTCGGCCGCGGTCGCAGCCTGCCCGCCGGGCCGCGGTGGCTCGTAATAGCCGATCAGCCGTCCCCAGGTGACCAGCCCGATCCAGAGCGCCAGCGAGAGCGATGCCGCCAGCTTGGCGATCGGCGGAACGCTCGGCATCTTGTCGAACTCCGCCGCCCGGTTGTACACCAGCGGGCGAAAGATCAGCGCATGCACGGCCACCAGGGAGAGGAATAACATCTTCATCCAGAAGAACGGGTTGTGGTAATACGTCTCCGCTTTTGCCCACAACAGCAGCGCGCCGCACGTCACCACCATCACGAATCCGATGCGCTTCCAGATGCGCAGTTGCCCCACCACGTCCCCAATCGGGCGGTTCCGCATGGCAAGGCCGAGCAGGCGCATATCGGTCATCAGGATCAGTCCGCCAAACAGCGCCATGGCCGTCAAGTGCAGTGTCATGATGATCGGGTACACCAAAGCCGATTCGCGAATCGCCGTTCCGAAACCGGTATTCTGCAGCCAATGAAAGAAGGAAAGAACCATGGGTCGCCTCCGTTCAGCTCCAAAACGCGATGAACAGGCCGCCGGCCACCACCGACACCCATAGCAGGATCGAGATCGCGCCCACGAGCATGGCGACGCCGGGGGGCGCCTTTGACTTCGCAACAGAGCGGTGGATCGTGTAGTTGAAAATGATGGCTAGCGCCAGCGCGACCATTTTGAAGCGGAACGACTGGTTGTAGTAGTACATGCGCGGGTCCGAGGAGAAGATCAGCGGGCCCGAGATCAACATCACCGCCAGTCCGGCGAGTGTCCAGGGCGCGGTGTCGCGCAGCAGCTCGGCCGGCGTTTGCCGTCGCATTCCCAGGCCGAGCAGGCGCAGGTCGACGATCGCAATCGTGCCGATGGAGAGTCCGAAGCCGCAGATATGGATGATCTCCAGCAGCGGAAACGCCCAATCATTGTTATTCAACGGGTTCGTCGACGGGTCGTATGCCAACGCAAACATCCAGTCCCCTCCTGCTTATAACGGCCTGTTCCGTGTTTCGGGCCTCATCCTACCGCAAGCTCTGGCGATCCACATTTGTAAACGGATTGGCATCGGTTCCCGGCGCCTGTAATTCCGCGTGGATCTTGCCCACCGGTGTCTCGATATATCCGATCCCCCGCCCCGCGCACGCTACGCAAGTCCACAGCAGCAGAGAAAGGGAGGCAGCCACTTTCGCGCGCCCCGGAATTACTGGGCTGCGGTCGAGATCGGCCGTGTTGTGATACACGCTGCGCCGGAAAACGAACGAGTGCACGATGATCAGCCCCAGCAATGAGAATTTGATCCACACGAATACGTTGTAATAGTACTCCTCGGCCTTGGCGGTCAGCATCAGCAGACCGCAGGTGGCGACCAGCAGAATCCCGACCCACTTTACGGGCCGCAACTGGTTGACGACATCGGTGATGGGCGTCTTCCGCAGCGCGGCGCCCAACAGCCGGAGATCGGTCGCCAGAATCGCTCCTCCGAACATCGCGATGCCGGTCAGGTGCAGCGACATGATCACCGGATAGACGTACCAGGATTGGCGAATGCCCGTCGCCCACCAGGTGCTCTGAATGTACTGGCAAAACTCAAGCAGCACGCAGGCCCTCCCGATTCATACAAACGCGATGAAGATCGCGCCGAAAATTACGCTCGCCCAAAGCGCGAGTGAAACGCATGCCGCCACCTTCGCATTCCCCGCGGCGGCATTCCCGAAGACCATCCGGCGGCGGATCGTGTAGTGGAACAGGAGCGCCAGCGCGAACAACACCATCTTGGCCTGGAACGAATGGTTGAGATAGTACATGTCCGGATCCGAAGAGAACATGAGCGGGCCGGAAATGAGCATCAAGGCGAGGCCGATGAGGGTCCAGGGCGAGAGCGCCCGGGCAATCTCCGGCGCCTTCGCGCCGGTCAGGCCAAAACCGAGCAGCCGGAAATCGACTACCGCAATCGTGCCCACCAGCAGAACGGACCCGACAATGTGAATACACTCGAGGATCGGAAATACGAGCTCGGATCCGTTCAGCGGATTCTGCGCCGGATCGTATGCGAGCAACATAAAACACGGAGCGTATCACGTTGCGCCGGTCGCGGGCAAAAACCGGACGGTCAGCGCCGGTCTGTAGCCGTCAGTGACCGGTCACAACCCTGCAGAACCCCCGGCGTGACCGCCCGGCCTGAAACGCCAAGCTCGGCCTTGCGGATAAGACTTTCTTTCAGCCGCGTCCCGTCAGGGCGCGGGTCGGGGGGTTCCGGGGATGCGCCGCCCGTCGATTGAGCGTCACACCTTCTGCGGCGCCGCGACCATGACGTCTACACGCTCGGCGAAGTGCGCCAGCGGCTCGCCATGGGGCGGCGGCAGACCCGCGGCCTGCACCAGGTTCTCTTCGAGGCGGATCACATGCGCCGCCGCCAGCGGCCACGGCGGGTGTTCGATGTCGGCTTTCAGAATCCGCTTACCTCGTTGGGCGAAGAGACGGAACCGCGCCGTCAGAAACACCTCGAGCTCGGTAGCCTCGGGCAAGCGCTCACCGATCGCAATCTCGATGGCGCTCCGGGCGTGCGGTGTTTGCAGACGCTCACTGATGTAGCGCGTCGAGCCCGCGCTGCGCTCGACGCTCATCCGCGCCCAGAAATACGGAAGCGAAAATCCGGCGCGCGCGCCGATCACCGCCAGGAGCCGCGCCGCATCGAGCGAAAAGAACCACACGCCGCGCCGTCCCTGCGGGTCGACTACATAGGTGCGGACGTTGGTTTCGGGAAAGTGCGATAGCCACGGCACGGATGGAAGCCGAGGATGCGTCAAATCGGTGATGAAGAATGGAACGAGTCCGATCCAGGCGGCGCCGTCATGGAGATCCAGCTCCAGACCCGCGGGCACCAGTGGCCGGACCGTTCCCGGATCATAGCGCCAATGAAGGAAGGTCAGATCGCGCCAGGTCTGGCGCATCAGCGGCCGCACGATCCGGTGCGACGGCGCGGCCGAAATGGCTTCGATCGCGGGCAGACGACGACCTTTATTTCAGGATGCGATATAAGTTGCTGAAATCGTCCGTCCACAGACGCACGCTTCGCATCACGTCCAGGCCGGTCGAGTGCTTCAATATCGCATCGGTGAAGCCGGGGTTTGGAGACGCCATCAACACCCACGTTGCGCCGAAAACATCCTGGGTTTCATCGTCCTCGGTGTCCACCACGCGCGCTTCTTTGTGCGTCACTTCCGCCTCGCCGCGCAGCACCGGCTGCAGATCGAGATATCGGTTCGAGATGTGCACCGCCAGCAGTCCGTCCGGCTTCAAATGGCGGAAGAAGAGATCGATAGCTTCCCGCGTCAGCAGGTGCACCGGAATGGAATCGCTCGAAAATGCGTCGACCGCAAGCACGTCGAAGTTCTCCGGCTGTTCGCGCTCGAGCGACAGGCGGGCGTCGCCCATGGCGATCTCGACGTGGGCCTTCGAATCAGGCACGAAATGAAACTCTGTGCGCGCGATCCGCGGGACGAGCGGGTTGATCTCGTAAAACCGGTAGTAGTCTCCAGGCCGGCCGTAAATCGCGATGGTGCCGGTGCCCAGCCCGATCACGCCAACGCGGATCGCCCCGCTCTTCTGCTTTTCGCGGATCGCGACTCCAACGCCGGTGTTCGGCCCGTAGTAGGTCGTGGGCAGGTCGCGCCGTGCCGGATTCAAATATTCCTCGCCATGGTTGATGGTGCCGTGCGTGAGCGTGCGGACGGAATCCTGCGCCGTGGCCGGACCGGAATCCCGCACCCGCAGCCCGCCGTAGAAATTCCGCACCAGGACGCGCGCGCCCTTATCGTAGTCGCGGATGTGCAGCCCGAGATACACCGCCAGGACCAGCGTCAGCAGCACGGCGACCAACGGCGCCGGCTGGCGCCAGCTCTGGAACCACCCGAGTTCGCGATCCTGCTTCAACACGACAACCACAAGCGCGGCGCACAGCACCAGGCCGATTGGCAGCTCATAATACGCATTGAAAACATGAGGCGCCACGAGCCCGACGAAAATGCCGCCGAGCGCTCCGCCTGCCGAGACCATCAGGTAAAACTGCGTCAGATATTTCGGGTGAGGCTTCATCCGTGCCAGCTCGCCGTGGCACACCATGCAGCACGTGAACAGACCCATGGCAAACAGCGGGACCAGCACCTTGATGGAGACCACGCCCTCCAGGTCGCCGGCCAGCGCGTAGGCCATGGAGCCCAGCGCGACCGCGAGCAGTTGCAGGTAGGGCGACCGCCGGTACCAGCCGCTCCCTTCGAAGCACAGGATGAACGTCAGCAGGTAAATGCTGAGTGGAAGAATCCACAGGAACGGGATCGACGCCACGTTTTGCGAAAGGTGGTTGGTGACGGCCAGCAGCAGGACGGACGCGCAGGCGGCCAAGCCCATCCACGTCCAGTACTGCGCCGCACGCGGACGCTCCGCCGGGCCAGTCTCCGCCACGAGATCTACCGTAAACGTGTTCCCGGAGCGGATTGCCGTCATTCCACAGAGCGCCACGAAAACGCCATAAGCCACCGACCAGATGGTGGTCTGTTGATGCGTCGTGTACACGGGTTCGAACAGCACCGGGTAGCTGACCAGCGCGAACATCGATCCGGCGTTGGAGAGCGCATACAGCCGGTACGGCATGGCGCCCTTGAACCGCCGGGCGTACCACGCCTGTAACAGCGGGCCGGTGGTCGAAAGCAGGAAGTACGGAAGCCCGACTGTTACGGCGAGCAGCCCCAGGATGGCCAGCGTTGGCTCCTCTGTCCCCGAAGGTTTCCACACCGCATTCGGATAAATGGGAAGGACCGCCGCGCTGGCCAGCAGAAGGCCCGCATGCACCAGCATCTGCGCGCGCGGCCGAAGATACCGGATGGAGGCGTGCGCATACAGATACCCCAGCAGCAGAACCAGCTGAAAAAACAGCATGCACGTGGTCCAGACCGCCGCCGAGCCGCCGAACCAGGGCAGGATGATTTTCGCGATGATGGGCTGCACCTGGAACAACAGAAAGGCGCTTACCACGATCGTCAATGCATAAAGAATCATCCTAGGGTCTCCTGTAGGTTTACCGGTACGCCGCGACGCCAGTCACTTTTTCGCCGATAACCAGGGCGTGAATGTGATCGGTCCCTTCATAGGTTTTGACGGTTTCCAGGTTGCACAGGTGTCGCATAATCGGAAATTCGTCGGTGATCCCGTTGGCGCCCAGCAGGTCGCGGCTGAGCCGCGCGCATTCCAGCGCCATCGCGACGTTGTTCCGCTTCAGCATGGAGATCTGCGCCGGTTCCAGCTTCCCCTGGTCCTTCAGCCGTCCGGCCTGCATCGCAAGCAGTTGCGCCTTGGTGATCTCGGTGATCATCCAGGCGAGCTTCTCCTGCACTAGCTGGTGCGAGGCGATTGGCCGGTCGTCGAATTGTTTCCGCAGAACCGTATACTGGCGCGCTGTCTCGTAGCAATCCATGGCGGCGCCCACAACGCCCCACCCGATGCCGTAACGAGCCTGCGACAAACACGAAAGCGGCCCTTTGAGGCCGGTGACCCCGGGAAGCACGCTGGATT
>CAYMHP010000082.1:1723-18828 GCA_964390225.1 uncultured Solibacteraceae bacterium | reverse complement strand
TTTCATGGCACCGGTTACGACTATTTCGTGAACGAAGTCTTCAATGCCGGCAACCCGTTTACGAATAACGCGGCGGGCAATCCGCGTCCGCGCAACCGCCGGCAGGACTATGGCTTCACCATCGGCGGCCCGGTGTGGATCCCCAAGGTGTATAACGGCCACGACAAGACCTTCTTCTTCTTCAACTGGGAGCAGTATCGCGAGCACGTGGATATCAACAACCAGCAGGAAACCGTGCCGACGCTCGCATACCGGAACGGCGATTTCAGCACGGCGATTCCCCCGGGCGCGGCTCCCATTGGCACTGATCCGCTCGGCCGCCCTATCTACGCGGGTGAAATTTACGATCCCAATACCACGCGGACTGCTCCTGACGGCCGCGTGATCCGCGATCAGTTCCCGAACCAGATAATTCCGCAGAACCGCTTCGACCCCGTCGCGGCCAAAATTCAGGGGCTTTTTCCGCAACCGCTCGGTCCAACCGCAAACGGTGTGGTCAACAACTACATCCCGAACATCCCGACGTCGCGCGTCACGCAGATCCCTTCTTTAAAGCTGGACCAGGCAATCGGCTCGAAGGGCCGATTGTCCTTCTTTTGGCAGCAAACCAAAACGACCGCCCCGCTCTCGTTCACCTTCGGCCAGGTCGACGGACTCCCCGATCCGCTGGCGACGAATGTAGCCACCTTCCAAACCTCGAATGTCTACCGGTTGAACTATGACCATACGCTCTCCCCGACACTCCTGCTGCATCTCGGCGCCGGATACCGAAGCAACAACTTCTACACCCCGAACGTGAATGAGGAGGGCCAAGTCCCCAACTACAACGCCGAGCAGGAGCTGGGGTTGCACGGCGGTATCGTCCACAAATTCTTCCCGGCCATGTCGGGCTTGTGCACCGGCGCTGTCGCCTTCACGCCCTATGTATGCAACGGGCAGGGCGGGATGCAGAACTTCGGCGGTTCCGCGAATGGGCACGCCTATACCGAGTCGCCGTCGTTCAACGCCAGTCTCACCTGGGTGCGAAACAATCACACCTACAAATTCGGCGGAGAGATGCGTCTCGAGGGCTACCCGGCCCCGAGTGAATCGGGTGCGGCCGGGGCCTATGTCTTTGCTCCGGATCAGACCAGCCTGCCGTACCTCAACGGGACGGTGCTCCAGGGCCAGACTCCTGGATTTGGTTACGCCAGCTTCCTGTTGGGGCTCGTGAAGCAAGTGACCGTCACCAATCCGGTCGACCCCCGGCTCGGCAAGCACCAGATCGGTTTCTTCGCCCAGGACTCGTGGAAAGTGACGCGCAAATTTACCTTCGATTACGGCCTGCGCTACGACTACTCCACTTACCTTCGCGAACAGTATGGGCGCGACCCGTTCTTCTCTCCCACGACGCCGAATCCGGCGGTAGGCAACATTCCAGGCGCCATGGTATTCGATGGCTACGGACCGGGACATTGCAATTGCGATCTGGCCAAAAACTACCCGTGGGGTTTCGCTCCGCGCCTGGGATTGGCATACCAGATCACTTCCAAGACCGTGGCGCGCGGCGGCTTCGGAATCGTCTACGGCAGCACCGCCTCGAATAATAACGCCTCGGGAGGTCTCGCCGGTTCGTCCAATACGGTAATCGCCCGCACGTTTGGAGATGCCGTCACCACACTGTCGCAGGGAATTCCGGCTTCTTACAATCCCAAGCCGTGGCCCAATTTCGACCCGGCCCAATTCAATACCACGCCGACGCCGGTCCCCATCATGAACCAGCCGTTCCTCGATCCGAATGCCGGCCGGCCGCCGCGTCAGTATCAGTGGAGCATCGGCGTACAGCGCGAACTTGGGCAGAATTTCGTGGTCGACGCCTATTACATCGGCAACCGCGGCATCTGGTGGCAGTCCCCCGCACTTCTGAATATCAACGCAATTTCGAAGGCGCGGCTTGCCGCCGTAGGCCTCGACATCAACAATCCAAACGACGTCGCGCTTCTGACGCAATCTCTCAGCTCACCCGCCGTAATTGCGCGCGGGCTCAGTAATCCGCCCTACCCCGGCTTCCCGCTCGGTCAGACGCTCGCCCAAGCGCTCCGGCCTTTCCCGCAGTACACGACAATTAATGCGTATTGGGACCCGCTGGGCGATACCTGGTACAACGCGCTACAGGTGAAAGCGACCAAGCGCTTCTCTCACGGCCTGTCGTTTCTGAGCACATTTACGTGGTCGAAAACGGAGGATAGCGGCGTCGAGATCGGCGAACCGAACCCCGGCACTGCGGGCAACGCCGTAGTCAACGATGTTTTCAACCGCAAGATCAACAAATATCTGTCGCTCTACGACCAGCCGTTCCTCTTCAATATCTCGGCAACCTACGTTACGCCCAAACTTGCCGGCAATAAGGTGCTGTCGTGGGTCGCGCGCGACTGGACTTATGGCGTGTTTCTACAATATGCCAGCGGCTTCCCGGTTCAGGTCCCGTATGCCAATAACAACCTGAACGGGGCCTTGCAGAACGCTCTGCCGGGCGTGGTTGGGTCCGGCACGTTCGCCAACCGCGTGGCGGGGGAGCCGCTGTTCACCGTCGATCCGAACTGCCACTGCTATGATCCGAATAAGACCTTCCTTTTGAACCCGAAGGCATGGGCCGACCCCTTACCGGGGCAGTTCGGTACCTCGGCCGCATATTACGGCGACTACCGCACTCAACGCCGTCCCTCCGAAAACATGAACCTGGGCCGTACCTGGCGCTTTAAGGAGAAAGCCACCCTCAACATCCGGATGGAGCTGACGAACGTCTTCAATCGCGCCTACTGGGGAAACCCCGCCAACACCAACGCCAGGGCGGTCCAAACGATTCAGAAGAACGGAAACACCGCCTCCGGTTTCGGTTTCATGAACACCATCACCCCAGGCTTTACCGGAGCGTTGGTCCCACGCAATGGCGTGATCGTTGCCCGCGTAACCTTCTAGCCAGGAGTGCCCGGCGCTAGCGACGCTCGCATGTCGCGCGTCCAAGGTGCTGCGAGACCCGCCCGCCCGGTTCAGCGATTTCCGGGCGGGCGAGGGATCGCGTACAGCCGGAGAGATTTTGGCGCACCGGCCCACGGTCTGGACAAGCCGGTCGACCAACGCTCGCCGCCGCGCTGTTAACTGCCGAACAGGTTCTCCATGAACGAGCGCTCGATCGGCCAGTAGCCATACACCCGGGCGCCTTCGCTGCGGAACGCTCCCGCGCTCAGCACGCCGCTTAAATCGGCTGGATTCGGCCGATGGTTCTCGCGCTCGATCATGTTGCGCAACAGGTCGGTCGTGCGAGAAAGCTCGGCGGCCAGTTCCGAGGCCTCTTGTTGGCTGCGGCAGCGGATATTCAATTTAGCTGCGAGCCGTTTGCCATCCGGCGCGAACGACAGGATCACCGATTGCGCGTGTTCCATGCTGCGCGCGAACATGCGTGTCCCGGTCGGCAGATTGTCGCCCTTCAAGACTGAGTTCGGAATGGAAATCCAAACTGGCGCGTCGGGCACTTCCGCCGGCGCACTGCCGGATTCCGCGGTCATCCGGCTCGCCGCCGATTCATCGTGGCTGACGGCCAGCGCCATCAGGTTTCGCTGCAGCGGGAAGAACGAGATGCGCCGGTCGGGCGTGCTGCCCGGCATCCGGCAAAGCAAGTTGTTGCAGTTGCCGCCCTCCGCGCCGGCATAGCCGCGCAGGTTCTTCCAATCGAACCGCCCGCGCAGCAGCAGAAACTTCCCGGTGGGCGCGAATGCCGCCAGCACCGTGTCGAGGTCCTGCTTGTAATCGAAATCCGTTTGCCGGACAAAGGCTTCGTACTCCGGGTCTTCGGTGATCTGGGGAGCGTCCAGTTCGTGTAGAAGACCGCTCTGGCGCAGCGCCGCGAAATCGATATAGACGATCACCGCGTCCGTCTGCGGGATGCGCTTCAGCAGCGACAACGGCGTGAGCGGCGCCGAGCGATACCAGGCGACGCCCCACACTGCGGCGCCGCATACAGCCGCCACCAGCGTAACCAACAGCCAAGCCCGTACCCTGTTATTCACGAGAGAAGTATCACACAACCCCAAATTGGCGGGCGGCGGTCATCAAATCGCAACCGTGTCTCTCACCGCACAATCCCCGCGAAACTGTGCCGCTTACTACGCTACGCCACCGCTGCCGTTTGCGCCACGCGAGTCTCTTTCCAAAGCTGTACGTATGGCTTCAGCTCCCGCATCATCTTGCCAAATTCCGCGATTGTCAGGGATTGGGCGCCATCGCTGACCGCTTTTTCGGGGCAGGGATGCACTTCCACGATCAGCCCGTCCGCGCCGATCGCCACCCCGGCGCGGCACAAGGCAGGCACCAGGCTGCGCTTTCCCGTCGCGTGGCTCGGGTCAAGCACGACCGGCAGGTGCGTCAGTTCGTCGAGCACCGGCACCGCCGCGATATCGCAGGTGTTGCGTGTGGCCGTCTCGAACGTGCGGATACCGCGCTCGCAGAGAATCACGTTGGGATTACCGTGCGCCACGATGTATTCCGCCGACATCAGCAGCTCCTTGATCGTGGAGCTCAACCCGCGCTTCAGCAGCACCGGGCGGCCGCAGGTGCCCAGCGTCTTCAAGAGCGCGAAGTTTTGCATGTTGCGCGCGCCCACCTGCATGCAGTCGGCGTACTCGGCCACCAGCTCCACATCACGGTCGCTCATGATCTCGGTAATGATTCCCAGCCCGGTCGCCTCCTTGGCCTTGCGCAGAAGCTTCAGGCCTTCCAGCTCGAGACCCTGGAAATCGTAGGGAGAGGTGCGCGGCTTGAACGCGCCTCCCCGCAACATCTTCGCCCCAGCTTTGGCAACTCCTTCGGCGGTCTCCATGATCTGCCGCTCGTTTTCCACGGAACACGGCCCGGCCATCACCACGAACTCGTCGCCGCCGATCTCTAGCCCGTTCACCCGGATCGCGGAGTCCTCTTTTTTGAACTCGCGGCTCACGAACTTGTAGGGCGCGGAAATCCGCATCGCGCGCTCCACGCCGGGGGTCGCCTCGAGCGATTCGAGGCACGCCGTTACGTCACCCACCCCAACCACTCCGATCACTACCCGCTCTTCGCCTTCAATCGAGTGAACCTTGTATCCGAATTCCCGGATGCGCTCGCAGACGTGGTCGATTTCCTGCTTGGTCGCATGAGGCCGCATTGAAATGATCATGTTGAGTCCCTCCCCCCTCTGGTCGCCAATAAAAAACCCACCCTTGCGAGTGGGTTGTTTCAAGCCTTTCTTGGAATGCCGTTCAACCCACGCCAACTTCGGCTACCGGCCCTGGCAATGCCGCCAGAACCGGACCGTAAACGAATTGGCGTAGATCCACGACATGCTAAAAATGCCAGTATACCCGAACGTGGTGCACGACGCAAGCAAACTTAACATTCGATGCGAGTTGACCCACCACGGAGGCGCGGTGTATCCGTCACTCGAATGTAACCGCCTGAGGCTCCGAACGAGCGCTCTCGTTGCCTGTTCGATCGACCGCGGAAACCGCATAGCGATAGTTGTGCCCGCGCTGGACGTCGTGGTCCGACCACGCTGGCACCTCACCCACATCCGCGACTTTGGCGAACGGACCACCGCCCTCAGCGCGGTAAACGCGGTATCCGGCCAGGTCCGGCTCGGCATTCCGTTCCCAGGAAAGTTCAATGGAATTGGGAGCGGCTGCGGCCCGTAACCCCTGCGGGACCGCGGGTGGCGTGATATCGCGCGGCACGATCGTGGCTTCCGCGGAGAGATCGCTTTCGGCCTCGCGGTCATTGGCGAGCTTGACGACACTCTGCACCTCATAGCTATACTGCTTGCCCGGCTCCGTCGTGGTATCGAGCCATTGCGGCTCTTCGACGTCGGCCACCGCGTGGAACTCTTGCGCGCCCTCGCGCCGAAGCACGCGAAAGACATTCCCCCGCGCCTGCCAGGTGATGCGGACGCCCGCCTGAGTTAGGTCGGCACGGAGGTTCGTGGGTCTTTCCGGCGGAGCGACCACGAGAAGCGCAAAGAAATTGGACCACTTCGACTCTTTTCCGTTCGGCCCAATGGCTCGCACCCCCAGCATCATTTCTTTGCCCGTCCAGGCGGTGGAGGGGATCTCGTATTGCGCCGTCGCTTTCTCTACAGCGCCGCCGGGGATGGGGGTGGCGGCCGCAGCCCACTGGTCCGGGTCGAAGGGTTCACTGGCCGGCCCGATCCGCAGATCGAACTGCAGCGGTGTTTTGATCGGCACACCCTCGGTGGTGAGGCCCGGAACGGTGAAATGCACCAGGATGCGATTGCCCTGCTGCGTGGCGGCCAGGTCCGTTACAGCCCCGGGGACATTGGCCAGAGGAGGAAGCGGTTCGCCGACATACCCGCAGCCGGCGGCCAGCAGCGCCGCCGCGGCGGGCAGGAGTTTTCTCATGAAACGATTAGGGTAACAGGCGGGCCGCCCCCGACTGGAAGCGTGTAGCCTCCGGCCGGGAGCCTCGTCCGCTATTGCACGCTGAGCGATGACTCGGCCGAACAGTATGACTGGCCGCCCACAGTCGCGCAGATAACCAGCGTCGTGTTCCCCGACGCGCTATCATCCGGAACAGCCACGTTGACCTGTTGCACGCCGGGGACGGTCGGCGCCGGACCGGCGTAGAGCGGGACTAAGTTGCGCCGCGTTCCGATCTGGACAGAAACCGTCGCGCCGGCAGGGATGCCAGTGCCGTAGATCTGCAGCACGGTCCCAGGTTTCGCTCCGCCGGTTGGCAGGTTCTCGCTGTTGTCCTGGTTGCGTATGCCGTGGTTAAAGATGGCAGGCCAGGCAGGTCCGAGCGTCACGGTCACGGGTGCGCTGCTAACGCCATCGGCCGTCACCAGCACCACGGCAGCGCTCTTGCCTCCGAGATCGGCCGGAAGCTGTACGTTGATTTGGCTGTCATCACTGTAAAGAACGATCGCCGCCTTACTGTCGAAGGTCACCGAAACATTCTTTCCGGCGAGATGAGAGCCCAGGATCGTGGCCAGCGAACCGGCCACCAGCGGCGTGATGTTGAACGTTGCCGCATTCACGACCTTGCTGACGCTCGGCGTAGGATTCGGCGGGGTGACGCTGGGCGCCGGTGCGACCGTCAGAGTGATCGGGACGGTCTTCGTTCCGGCCGTGCCTGCGTTGATCAGCACGCTCGCCTGGTACGTCCCCGGAGCGAGGCCTTTGGTCTGCGGAAACACACGAACGCTCGCGTTGTTCGTGGCGGACGTGACGTCGAGAAGGATCCACCCGGAGCCGTTGGTGTAATTCACCGAAGCCGTCCAATTCATCTGGCCGCCCCCGCTATTGCGCACCGGAATGTAACCGGCAGTGCTGGTCACGGTTCCGTCGGATTTCGCAGTCAATTGAACCGGCGCAGCATCGACCGTGAGGCTGGGGAAATAGCCGGCGCCGCAGTCGCCGACGAGCGTGCAGTCGGAGCCCGGCGCCATGGATACAAAGCGGGGAACCGGGGCCGAGCCCGACGCTGCAGCCACGTTAGAAACGGGAGCGAAAGAGATCGTCTCCTGCGCTACTGCGGAACCGGTGATGCTGGCAAGCCCGATGAAGGTCGGAAACTGGGCGCTCTCGATGGCGATCGGGTTGGCATCCACCACCTCAAAGACCGCGTAGCCGGAGCCGTTGGCGAGTGGAACCTCGGTGACCGAATCGAGGGTCACCGGAGCGCTGCCGGTGGGCAGCGGTACCAGGGTGCCGCCCGACCCGTCGCTAGCTGCGCCCTGCACCCTCGCCAGCAGCAGCGTGCCGCTGCGGGGGACGTACTGGCCGGCGGCGCGCGGCAGGTTCAGGTCGCCACCCGAGGTCGGAACCGATGCATCCGATCCGGCCACCAGGTCGGGCAGGTAGAGATGGGCATTGGCGGGGAACGCAGTGTAGTTGACCAGGAAACGCGTTCCCGTATCCTCGCCCGCGGCTCGCGGCTGGAAGGCGCTGCCGAAGCCCTCGGTGATACGTGTCGAAGCCAACGCCGTTCCCGCAGTAAACAGGCTGGATACCGCTAAAGTGGCCGGTACGGGCGAACCCGTGCAGGCAATCCCAGTGCTGTAGAGTGTCGCATACAGCCCGTTGACCGCGTAAGCCACAATCACTTGCGAGTGATCCATCTGCAGGAAAGTCGGTGCGCTGACGCTCAAGCTGGCGCTCAGCGGCTGCTGGTTCGTCAGGCCGGCTTGATGCACCGCCGCGCGCAAATTGGAAATTTTGAGAGTAAACGATCCGCTGGCCGGTACCGAGATACTCACGCCGTTGAAAGCGATGCTTTGACTGCTTACCAGGCCGTTGAAGCCAGCGGGCCCAAAGCCGCTGCCATAGTCAATGAAAAGTACGGGGTCGGTGGCTACGTTATTCGCGTCTATCCGGTTCGTGACGGCTACCGGGAGTGAGACGGTGAGATTGCCGGTTAACACTGTGGAACTGGTGCCGGAACATTGCAGGAGGATGTCGCCAAGGCGCTCCGTCAGGCCTTCCGCACGCACTTGAGCCGGTACGGAAGAAACCTGGCAGCGGCCGCCATTGGTCAGTGTCTGGGCATATGTGGCGCAAACGAACAGGGTTAGGAGGATGATAAGCTTCGTGGCGCGCTTACCAGTCCGAGTAAGGGGTCCCATCGAGGCCTATTTTATCCGAACCGCTCTTTATATCGAAAATTCCCGGTTGGGACTGGTCAACGGCCTGCGTCGCGTCTTCCAGAACGGTGCGCCACGATTGGTTGGAACCGGTCATGGGATCTTGGGGGATATCTCGCAGGTAGCCCTCTGTGACCAGATCCTGGAGGGATTGCGGCGCCTTTTGCTTATCGTAGGTGTAATTGTCAATCACTGTGCGGAGCGTGAAGAGATTATTCTTTAGTACGCTCTCTTTGGCGCGCAAGATCGATTTTTGGTAGGCGGGAATCGCCATCGAGATCAGAATGACGATGATGGTGACAACCACCATCAGCTCGACGAACGTAAAGCCGCGCCGGCTCAGGAGACGGTTCCCGCGCGGCCCTGGCTTACCATTCCGAATAGGCAGTGCCATCGGGAGCCTTTTCGAAGGTCTTGCTGTACACGTCGAAGACGTTTTGCCCGCCCCAACTGTTTGATTTGGGGTCATCCTGGTCGCTGCGCAGCCCCCAATCCCGCTTGCCTGTGAACGGGTCTACCGGGATCCGCCGCAGAAAGCGGTACTTCTTCCCGTTGGGGCCGGCCTCCTTGACTCCCTCCACAAGCTGGTCGAGGGACTCGGGATATCCGTTCGTGCCGAGCTTGACGGGACCGAAGCGACCGGCGTCGGAGTAATCCTTGTACTTGTCGATGGCGGTCCGCATCTCGCGGAGCGCGACCCGCAAGTCCCGCTCGCGCTGGGAGCGGACCTTGGAGCGCGCCAGCGGTACCGCCATGGTGGTCAATATGAGCATGATCGTGAAGGCCACGATCAGCTCCACCAGGGTCAGTCCTCTTTGTTTCCGCCGCCGCATCTGCCCTACCTAATAGTGACGTTCAACTGCGGGCTGCCGGTTGCCGCGGGCTGGGATTGTGCATTTCGTACTGTGAGGTTAGGTATCCTCACCGTGGTGGGACCCCGGCCGATCGCCTGAAAATTGAGATTGACCAGCACACCGGACCCGCTGACGCCGGGCGAACCTGGTGGCAAGTTGAGTTGGACCGTCGCCGTGCCGCTATCGTTTTGGATGTTCTTGGTCAAGACCGGCTGCTGGCCACCCTGCGCCAGGAACGGTCCAGCTGTAACGTCGTTGAGGCGCAGGATGACGGGGTCAAACTGGATCTGCATGGGCGCGGCAGTGACGTTGGTGGCGTTATCGATCGCGAGGGACACAGTGACGGCGCTCCCCGGAGTTGCGTTCATTTGGGCAGGCTCGAAACGTACGCTTGCGGTGCCCGGCGCGTTCGGATTCGCGGGCGGCGGAGGCGGCGCCGTTGCCGGTGGCGCTGCCTGCGGAGGTGCGGTCGCGGGCGGCGTGGGGCTTGCCGGGGGAGCGGGACTGGCGGGCGTTCCCGGAGCCACGCCTGCTCCTGGGGCTGCCGTCGACGGGGCCTGCGCGCCTCCCGGCGCGTAATTGAGCTTCACCACCGTAGCATTCCCCACTGCGATGCCTCGCAGATTCTCCGGATTGATATCGGGCCGGCGGACGATGTGCGGGATCAATGCGATCATCAGATCCTCCCTCCGGCGATCGACGCCTTCTCCCGTGAAGAGGCGGCGGAACAGGGGAATGCTCGATAATCCCGGAATGCCGGTCACGGTCTTGGTTTCCTGCTGCTGAGTGAGACCGCCCAGAAGGTTGACCTCGCCCTCATGCATGCGAATATCGTGGATCACTTTGCGCTGGCCGATGATGGGCTGGTCGATTCCGCCCAGGTTCACCGTGCCGTTCACGCTGGAAATGTCGAGTTCGATGTGCATCGACACCTCGTTGTTTTCGTGCACGCGCGGCGTCAGATCCACGTTCACACCCACATCGATGTAGGTGAACTGCGTGTTGACGAGGGGGTTGATTCCCACGCCCCCGATCCCCGGCTGAAAGCTGCCGGTGGCCGTCGGCTCGCGCTCGCCGATTTTGAGCGACGCCTTGACGTTATCCACGGAGCGGACCTGGGGGGATTGCAGAATCTTCGTATTGGCATCGCTCAGAGCCGCCTGCAAGAGCGCCCCGGGAAGCGTTATGGAGAAATCCGAACTCGAAAGGTGGGCAAGGCTGGATAACGGGATGAAATACGGGTTGTTATTGCTGGTGCCGGTAGTCCCGGTTGTCGTGCCTGTGGTGCTCCCGGTGGTGCTTCCCGTGGTGCTTCCAGTCGTACTACCGGTGGTGCTTCCCGTCGTGGTTCCACTCGTACTACCGGTCGTGCTTCCGCCGGAGTTCGGCTGTGTCACCACCTGCAAGCCGGTACGAGGTGTGAAGTTTACGGGAACGTTCAAACCGGTTGAGGCAATTGCAGCGGTGATCTTGCGCGAGAAAACCTGGCTTGTCTCGATCACCAGCACATCGACAACGACTTCGGCCTTGGGTTTATCCAAATCGTTGATGATTTTCTCGGCCAGCGCGATCCGGTCGCCTTCGCCGCGCGCGATGATGGCATTCTGTGACGTGTAGGGAAACAAGCGCTGGATGTCGGCCACGGAGCGGACGGCGTTGACAATCTCCTGCAATTCCTGCGGCGTATTCACGTTCGACAGGTAGAAGACCTTCATTACCTGCTCTTCGTAGTCGCGCCGCTTGTTCGGGTTGTCGTTGGTGATGAAGATCGTGTTGGGGGAAAGCGGCTTCCAGAACGACTTGGTCATCACCGCGATGAAGTCGAGAGCCTCGTCCAGCGTCGAATTGTTCAGGTCGATCGATTGGTTTCTGCCCGGCTGGTATTCCGGATCCCACAGAACGTTAATGCCCGCAACCTTCGCCACCGTCTCGAACAAAACTCGCGGCGATTGGTTGTTCATCTTCAGATTGATGGGGTCGGCTCTGAGGGGCTTGAGCTCAGGAACCGGCAAAATGCTGCGGATCCTCTCCTGCTCTTCCTTTTTCAATTCCTCCGCGGGGGTGAGCGATTTCTCCGCGAGCGTGCCTTCCTTGCCGGTTTGTTCCACCCTCCTGCGCTCGCGCTCGATCATCTCCTGAGTGCGCTGGAGTTCCTGTTGCGCGGCGGAGGACCCGGGATTCAGCCCGTACGCTGTTTGAAATTCCAGCAAGGCGTCGCCAAGTTGCCCCTGCGAGCGGACCTTCAGGCCTTTATCCAGGTGCGACTGAGCCGTCTGAAAGCGCGCCTTTTCAGTTGCCATCTGGTACACGACTTCCGCCGGATCTTCCGAGAGCGCCTTTTCATAGGAATCCAGCGCGGTATCCCAATCTTTCTTGGCCTCGGCTTTGCGGCCCTCGGCGAAGAACTTGTCGCCCTTCCGGGTTTTTGCCTCGAGCGGCACCATCGGCCCGACCAGGGCCGCAGTCAGTATTAGAGCGACTATCCGATTGAAAAGAGACATGTTCCGTGGTTTCGGCACAGTGCTGTGCTAAGATGAATTGCGCTTTGGCAGACCCCGATCATCTAAAGTCATTGACGAGGTTACGTTTCCGAGCGTTGAGAACAAAAATTGGCCGACCGAGATTCCTCCGTCAAGATCCTCAGCGATAATCGCCAGGCGGGACATAACTATTTCCTGATGGACCGCTTCGAGGCCGGCATGGTGCTCACCGGAACCGAAGTGAAGGCGGCCAAGGACGGCAAAATTCAGTTAAAGGACGCGTACGCGTCGGTCCTGAACAATGAAGCATGGCTGATCAACGCCCATATCAGCCAGTATTCGCACGGGAACCGCGAAAACCACCCTCCGGTGCGGAACCGGAAGCTCCTGCTGCACCGCCGCGAGATCGACAAACTGCTGGGGCATACCCGCGAGAAGGGCCTTGCCCTGATTCCGACCAAAATCTACCTCAAGAACGGCCGGATCAAGTGCGAACTGGCGGTGGCAAAGGGCAAGAAACTGCACGATAAGCGCGAGACCGAGCGCGCCCGCACAGCCGAAGCCGAAGCGCGCGCGGAGATGCGGCGGCGGGCGTAGCGAAGGCGCTGTTAAAGGCCTTCAACATTGCTTTTCTTTACGCGCCAGACCGCTCGCGCAAGATGCGCCGGCCATGGAATCTCAGGTATAGCAGATGGGTAGCAGGGAACTGCTGGAATTCGCATCTTACCCGATGCCGAGGGTTTGCACGGCGGGATCGGGCTGGTCCTCGTAGATCAGAGTCCGATCGCGATCCGATTTTCTCTTGCCGAGATCGTTCAACCCGAGCCAAATCAGAACCGCCCCCGCGTAGAACAGAATCAGTTCGTGAGGGCGCTGAATCAACTTATCCTCCCATTCGGCCATGCTCCAACAGTACGCCGTAAACCCGAGAGCGTAGGCACCCGCTAGCAGGGCCATGCTTGTTTTTCCAGGGAAATACGAGCACGTAAAGGGAATCTTGCGGAACGAGAACATCAGGACATCGAGGAGCACCAGGGCGACCACGGCAGCGAAGCTCAGGTGGATGATGGCGATGCGCCACCCCTGAAACACGACCTCCAAGGGAAGCAGCATACCCAGCAACGGCGCCAGTCCCATGATGGTCACCCATTTTCGTGCTGCGCGCAGGTGCGGCGCGGGGGTATGCGACTCCGACGCCCGGAAAACCCAATTGGCGCGCAGTTCGGCGGGAATCTGAAAGACGGCCCGTAAGCCCGTAATCAGAAAGAACGAGAGCGTCAGCGCGACAGCAGAAAAGCTGTAGACCGCGAAGGACGGAAAGGCCGCACCGCCTTCGATCGTGATTCGCACCGATCCCATCCCGGTCAGCGCCAATCCGATTCCGGCCAACGCGGCTAGGAAGAGCCGATGCCTTGGGCTACGCAGGATGGTTTGGCTGATGAAATGAAAGGTTGCGCGTTCGAGCGGGTCGGGCAACAGCCAGCGGTTCAGCCAGGCTTCGAAACCGAGGCGCAGCCTGCCGGGGCCTTTTCCTGCGGTCTCGACGCTCTCCAGGATGCGCCGGGAGTGCCGGAGGTATCCCGTCGAATAGACGATCGCAAACGCCGCCGAGAGGATCCAGAGCGACCCCAGTGCTCGCTGGGCCAACTCGTGGAAGACCGGCCCGGCGGGGTGGCCAGGGAGAAGATCCAGGTACAAGCCGAGAAACCACAGAGGCGGTAGCCAGCCCAGCAGCGGGCTGTGCGATTCGACGGAGGGCCGGATTAGCGCAATGGTGAGCGGCGTCAGAAATACCATCGCGCTGAGAAGCACCATGGCCGACATCTGCACCCACGGCGAGATTCTGCGGAAGGCGCGCGCCGGGAGCACATTGAGAAATACTCCCTGTACGACGGCAAGAAACAGCGCCGCGAACAAGCCCGCGGCAATTACGGCTGTCGCGTGCGCGGATAGCACGGCGGCAGGCCTGGATCCCCCGGCAATCAAGGGCACCAGCATGGTGTCGAACGCGTTGGCCCCGGATGCAAACAGGCCGAGAAATCCGAGCAGAGAAAGCAGCTTGGCCGCAAACACCACAAGGCCGCGGAGCGGCAACGGTGTGAGGATGATGTAATCCGTGCGGTCGGGGAAGAGTGCATCCCATTCGAAGATCACCACCAGGCCCATCACCGCCATCGAGTACAGGACGAAAAAATAACAGTTGTCGACCAACAGCCAGTTGCGCGCCAGTGGCTGATCAAAACGCAAACGTTCGGGAAGCATGTAAAAGGCGACGAACATGCCGGGACCAGCAGCAAGCCCGAGGGCCTGCACTGCGTTGGTCCGCATGTCTCCGGTCTGCGACACGATTTCATTGTCGAAGAGCCGCCCGAAAAAGTGCCGTATGAGCAGGCCAAAAAGGCGCATCAACGCTCCCGGATTACGGCGACGATTTCGCGCGCGGCCTTGTCCACGTCGCCTTGTTCGGCAAGCTGCCGGAATATCTGATCGAGAGAGGGCAGGTGCATCAGGTCGCGAAGCCGGCCGACACCATCGTCGGCCACCACCTTCCCGCGATAGAGGATCACCACACGCGAGCAGACTTTTTCGGTGACCTCCAGAACGTGCGAGATATACAGAATGGTCTTCCCCTGGCGCGCGAGTTCCCCAATGATCTGATGCAGCAGCAGGCCCGAATCGATGTCCAGACCGGAAAGCGGCTCATCGAAGATGAGGAGGTCGGGATCGTGCATCAGTGCGCCCGCAATTAAGATTCGTTGCTTCATCCCCTTCGAGTAGGAGGAGATCGGAGAATGGCGATGCTCGAAAAGCCATAGCAGCCGGAGGAGCTCGCCGGCTTTGCGCTCGACGGCCGGTTCCGGCAATTGCCGCAAACGTCCAATGAGCTGGAGGTGTTCCATGCCGGTGAGATGGGAATACAGGTGCGCTTCTTCGGGCACATATCCCAGGCGCCGTTTGAAGGCGACCAGGTTCGCGCGGATGTCCTCCCCGTTCCAGAGGATCTGCCCGGAGCTGGGAGCAAGCAGACCAGCCAACATTTTCACGGTGGTCGATTTGCCGGAGCCGTTAGGGCCCAGGTACCCGGTCACCTCTCCCGGCGGAACGGTGAAGCTCACATGATCCACCACGGCCCGATTGCGATATTTCTTCGTTAATCCGCGCACTTCGAGCATAGGGACACAGCGCCTCGGACTTCCGTGCTCGGGCGCCAACTCTGACGCTGACGCAACCGGCACGCGGCAACCGCTTATGTAGTTACGAATTCAAGGTGCTTGGGAGCGCTCCAGCCGTCCGGCGAGCCGCGTTCCGATGAGCTGGCCTTTGAATTTCAGGTCGGCCTGGTTTCCCTTGATGCGAAACTGCAGCATGCTGCCATTGATCTGAATATCTTCCGCCGGAGCCTTCCGCATCTCCCCGTGCGATCCCTGAATGCGGAATTCTCCCGCCCAAGCTCCGCCGCTTCGAGTCAGCGTGAGTTCCATTCGTCCGGCCAGCGTCGAGGGCTGTGTGCGGCCCGTCCAATCTCCGATGAAGCCAGCCGGATTCAGTTCGACGGCCGGGACCTTGGCGAACGGGTCAGCGAGAAACAGGAAGATAGCCATCTCCAGCGTACCGGCAATCAGGGTGGCTGCCACTTTCCAGGTCATCAAAGGAACGGCGCGCTGGCGGATTACTGATAAGAAGGTATCCCAGAAGATCGGAAACGTCACGTCCCCCGCCGAGGCTTCATCGAATATCCACAGCATTTCTTCGGCAAAGCGCTCCCGAAAGCCAAAGGGGTAGAGGCAGAGCAAAGCACGGTACAGCCGTCGCTGCATCAGGTGGCCCTCGGGCTCGGCTTGCGTAAACGCAGCCTGGCTTCGCGCACCACCCCTTCCAGGCGCTCGATCTCAGTCGCGAGCACCGCCCGGCCCAGTCCCGTCAGCCGATAGTAGCGGCGCCGTGGATCGTCGTCCGGCGAGCGCCGGGAGACTTCTTGAACCACCGCCTGATCCGTCAGTTTCTGCAGATTGTCGTACAGCGTGCCGGGGCCAAGTTTGTAACTGCCCTCGGACTGCCGCGCAATTTCCTGCATGATGCCGTACCCGTGCCGGTCTTCGCCGGCGAGCGCCAGCAGAATATGCAAGGCCGCAGGCGACAGTGGGATGTACGGGCTTGGGTCTTCTTTCATGCTCGGATTTTGTTATATCGGAATCCGAGCTATTTGTCAATGGGCGCGCGCGTGCTAACCGACCGGGCTCGTACAGAATGCGCAGCGCCTGGCGGCAATAGCGATCTCGCTAAGACATTCCGGGCACTTCTTCGTGGTCGGGTCGGGCGGGGCTTCGCCGCGGCGCATCCGCGCCGTGATCGCGTTCACCGGGACGATGACAAAGAAATAGACGGCGGCGGCGATCAGCAGAAAAGAAACGACCGCATTTACAAAATCGCCGATCAGAAACTTGCTGCCATTCACCGTGAAGACGATCGCGGAGAAATCCGGCTTGCCCACGATGGCGGCGATTAAGGGTGTGATCAGGTCTTTGACCAGGGCGGTGACGACCGCCCCGAACGCGCCACCGATGACGACCGCGACGGCGAGGTCAAGAACGTTTCCCCGGAGCAGAAACTGGCGAAAGCCTTTCAGCATGTTTCCTCCTTTTACCCGACTGAAGCTATGATGCAGACTCACGCGCCGGAACGCAAGAACGCGCCGAGCCGCTCCATGGCAGCCTCTAGGATCGACCGATCGGCGGCATAGCACATTCGCACGGAACCCTCGCCCCCGGCGCCGAACGCCACGCCCGGCGCCAGCCCGACGCGAGTCTCCTCGAGCAGCTTTTTGGCGAACGCGAAGGAATCGGTGACTCCATCGATCTGCGGGAACAAGTAGAAGGCGCCATCGGGTGCCGGAACGGTGACGCCCGGCATCCCGTTCAGCGCATCCAGGCAAAAATCCCGGTTCTGCCTGAGGCGTATGAGCATTTGAAGCAACTCCGGCTCGCCCTCGGCGAGCGCCGCCTCGCCGGCTTTTTGCGTAAAACTGGGCGCGTGCGACACGACGAATTCGTTCAACTGGGTGGCCTTTTCGGCGACATCGCGCCGGGCGACGAGCCATCCGAGGCG